>NZ_CP030287.1:1516477-1819773 GCF_003287935.1 Streptomyces sp. ICC1 | reverse complement strand
GGCGTCAACACTTTGTTGAAACTTCCCGTACACAAAAGCCGCCGCCCGGGTGAATAGGGCGGCGGCTCGTCACCGTGGGTCAAGCGGGTCTTACTCTTGGTTGTTTTTGTTCGGGTTTTCCCGGTTCAAGTAGTTGTAGACCGTGAAACGGCTTACGCCCAGGGCTCCCGCGACCGTCTCCACGCCGTGCCTCACGGAAAAGGCGCCGCGTGCCTCGAGTATCCGCACGGTGTCCTGCTTGGACTTCCGGTCGAGCTGCGACAACGGTACGCCGTGCCGGCGCTCCAGCGCCGCCAGGATGTGGTCCAGCGAGTCGGAGAGCTGCGGCAGCCGTACGGCCAGCAGGTCCTGACCCTCCCAGGCCAGCACCACGTCGTCGGGCTGGGCCAGCGCGGGATCCATCAGCTCGCCGCCCATCGCGTCCACCAGCGGCTTCACCGCGGTGACGAACGGGTGGTCGCGGGGCTCGGTCATGGCGTCTCCTCCCGCACCACGTTGACCTGGAGCGAGACGCGCGTCGCTCCGGCCTCCAGCGAATCGCGCAGCAGCGCGGTGACCGCGGTCAGCACCTCGGCGGCCTCCCCCTCGGCGGTGTTGCCGAACGGGCCGACGTCCACCGCGTCCAGCTGGGCCTTCTGGATGACCTCGCGAGCGGCCACGGCATGGGCAGGGGCCTCTTCGAGATCGAAGGGCTCGGTCGTGAACTCCACTCTCAATCGCACGCGGCTCAAGCTACCCCGCAGTCCGGACTTTTCGGCAGTCGGTACTTGACAAGTGAGACACCGGGCTTGCAGTCTTCCATCAGGCAGAAACTAACTTCCGCAATACGGAAGGAGCGCACACCCCTCATGGGATACACGGACCAGCGCTTCGATGTAAATCTTTCGATCCTCTTCACGGAACTCCCGCTCCTGGAGCGTCCCGCGGCAGCCGCCGCAGCGGGCTTCACGGCGGTCGAGCTGTGGTGGCCCTGGATCGAGACCCCCACCCCCGCCCAGGCGGAGCTCGACGCCCTCAAGAAGGCTCTTGAGGACGCCGGCACCCAGCTGGTGGGCCTGAACTTCTACGCCGGCCAGCTGCCGGGACCGGACCGCGGTGCGGTGTCGGTTCCCGGTGAGGAGTCGGAGCGCTTCAACGCCAACATCAACGTGGCGGCGGACTTCGCCGCCTCGGTCGGCTGCAAGGCGCTGAACGCCCTCTACGGCAACCGCGTCGAAGGCGTGGACCCGGCCGTTCAGGACGAGCTCGCGCTGAAGAACCTGGTCGTGGCGGCTCAGGCCGCGGACCGCGTCGGCGCGATCCTCCTGATCGAGACCCTCAACAAGCCCGAGTCGCCGCTCTACCCGCTGGTGAGCGCCCCGGCCGGCATCGAGATCGTGGACAAGGTGAACGAGGCCACCGGCCTCGGCAACGCCAAGTTCCTCCTCGACCTGTACCACCTGGCGATGAACGATGAGGACCTCTCCGAGGTCATCGAAAAGTATGCCGCCAAGACCGGGCACGTCCAGATCGCGGACAAGCCGGGACGAGGTGCCCCCGGCACCGGTGAGCTGCCCCTCGAAGAGCTGCTCGACCAGCTCCAGAAGGCCGGCTACCAGGGCTTTGTCGGTCTCGAGTACAAGGCCGCCGACGCCGCCGCCTCCTTCGCGTGGCTGCCCGCCGAGGCCCGCGCCGCGAAGTAGGCGGAAAAGTCCGGGCGAACAGCCAGGCACCTGACGAACTTTTCGTACGAAGCATTAAGAGAAGGACCCTCATCATGAGCAACCCCGCTGCGCTCCCGTCGATTGCATGGGTCGGACTCGGAATCATGGGCTCGCCCATGGCCGAGAACCTCCTGAAGGCCGGCTACTCGGTCACCGGCTTCACGCTGGAGCAGGACAAGCTGGACCGCCTCGCCGCGGCCGGTGGCTCCGCCGCCGGTTCGATCGCCGACGCGGTCAAGGACGCCGACGTGATCATCACGATGGTGCCCGCCTCCCCGCAGGTCGAGGCCATCTCCTACGGTGAGAACGGCATCCTCGAGAACGCCAAGTCCGGCGCGCTGATCATCGACATGTCGTCGATCACCCCGCAGACCTCGATCGACCTGGCGAAGAACGCCGCCGCCAAGGGCATCCGCGTCATCGACGCCCCGGTGTCCGGTGGCGAGGCCGGTGCCATCGAGGCCGTCCTGTCGATCATGGTGGGTGGCGAGCAGGCCGACTTCGACGAGGCCCTGCCGGTCCTCGAGGCCCTCGGCAAGACCATCGTCCTGTGCGGTCCGCACGGCTCCGGCCAGACGGTGAAGGCTGCCAACCAGCTCATCGTCGCGGTGAACATCCAGGCGTGCGCCGAGGCCGTCGTCTTCCTCGAGAAGTCGGGCGTCAACCTCGAAGCCGCTCTGGACGTCCTCAACGGCGGCCTGGCCGGCTCCACGGTCCTGACCCGCAAGAAGAACAACTTCCTGAACCGCGACTTCAAGCCCGGTTTCCGGATCGACCTGCACCACAAGGACATGGGCATCGTCACCGACGCCGCCCGCAACGTCGGTGCGGCCCTCCCGGTCGGCGCGGTCGTCGCCCAGCTGGTCGCCTCGCTGCGCGCCCAGGGTGACGGTGGCCTGGACCACTCCGCGCTGCTGCGCGCGGTCGAGCGCCTCTCCGGCGCCCAGATCTGAGCTTCGCTCTGATCGGCGGCCCGTTCACCGGGCCGCCCCCCTCCCCGCTCGCGGGGACCTGAGTTTCCGGATGGTGCCGGTGCTGACACCTGTCCTGTCGCGCCCAAGCGCCGGCACCGTCCGGATCACCTCTCCTCCATCTTTCTTTTCAACAAACTGTTGACGTCAGGTTCATACCGAAATTAGTCTGTTCCGCATGACGGAAGACGATTTCCGTCAGCAGTTCCCCGTACGGAAGGTCACCATGTCGAAGCGCACGCTGACGACCGAGTCTGGCGCCCCGGTCGCCGACAACCAGAACTCCGCTACCGCCGGCGTCGGTGGCCCGCTCCTGGTCCAGGACCAGCAGCTCCTCGAGAAGCTTGCCCGGTTCAACCGCGAGCGCATCCCGGAGCGTGTGGTGCACGCCCGCGGCAGCGCCGCGTACGGCCACTTCGAGGTGACCGACGACGTCACCGCGTACACCAGCGCCGCGTTCCTGAACACGGTCGGCAAGAAGACCGAGACCTTCCTGCGGTTCTCCACCGTGGCCGACTCGCTGGGTGGCGCGGACGCGGTCCGCGACCCGCGCGGCTTCGCGCTCAAGTTCTACACCGAAGAGGGCAACTACGACCTCGTCGGCAACAACACCCCGGTGTTCTTCATCAAGGACCCGATCAAGTTCCCCGACTTCATCCACTCGCAGAAGCGCGACCCCTTCACGGGCAAGCAGGAAGCGGACAACGTCTGGGACTTCTGGGCGCACGCCCCCGAGGCGACGCACCAGATCACCTGGCTGATGGGTGACCGCGGCATCCCCGCGTCGTACCGCCACATGAACGGCTACGGCTCCCACACGTACCAGTGGACGAACGAGCAGGGCGAGTCCTTCTTCGTCAAGTACCACTTCAAGACGAACCAGGGCATCCGCTGCCTGTCGGGCGAGCAGGCCGCCGAGCTCGTCGGCTCGGACGCCAACTCGCACCAGACCGACCTGCTGCAGGCGATCGAGCGCGGCGTGAACCCGAGCTGGACCCTCTACGTCCAGATCATGCCCGCCGCCGAGGCCGCGGACTACCGCTTCAACCCGTTCGACCTCACCAAGGTGTGGCCGCACACGGACTACCCGCTGCAGCGTGTCGGCCGCCTGGTCCTCGACCGGAACCCCGACAACGTCTTCGCCGAGGTCGAGCAGGCCGCGTTCTCCCCGAACAACTTCGTCCCGGGCATCACCGCCTCGCCGGACAAGATGCTCCAGGGCCGCCTCTTCGCGTACGCCGACGCCCAGCGCTACCGCCTCGGTGTGAACCACACCCTGATCCCGGTCAACGCCCCGAAGGCCACGAAGGCCGACAACTACGGCCGCGACGGCGTCATGGCGCTGCGCAACGGCTCGCGCCACGACAAGAACTACGAGCCCAACTCGTTCCAGGGTCCGGCCGAGACCGGCCTGGCGCTGGGCGCCCCGAAGGCCGTCTCCGGCTACACGGGCACCCACGAGGCCCCGGCCCACACCAAGGACGACGACTTCTTCCAGGCCGGTGAGCTCTACCGCCTGATGTCGGAGGCCGAGAAGCAGCGTCTGGTGGCGACCATCGCCGGCGGCCTGTCTCAGGTCACCCTCGAGGACGTCATCGAGAAGAACCTGGCTCACTTCCACGCCGCGGACGCCGACTACGGCAAGCGCGTCGAGGAGGCCGTCCGCGCCCTGCGCGACGCCTGAGCCACACAAGCTGCACCGGGATCCTGACGGGAGGTCAGGTTCCGGGTGCCGAGCCCACACTGCGGACCCGGATGAGGGGTGGTACGCGGTGAGGGCAGGACGAGGACCGTGGCGAGCGAGCGAGCCAGTGCGGTGGTAATGGGTTCCGAGGCCCGTCTCTTGACCTGAGGGAGACGAAGCCGGAGTTCTCGTCGCCGTTCGCCACGGTCCCAGCCAATCACTCCTCTATATATAGGGGCCACGCACAGAGTCCCCTGCATGCGGAGGAACACCTCCCCCACCCTCTCCGCCCGGCGGTGCGAACGTCCTGTCGCGCCAGCCTCGTACCGTCGGGCGGTAACAAGCAGCACACACTCAAAGAGCCGAGTCACGGACGGTCCCGTGACTCGGCTCTTTGGCATGCCCGGGCGATGGCGCGGGCGCACCGGACCTTCCCGGTCACAGCACTAGCGTGAGGGCGGCCGGGGGGGGCAAAGGCCAAGGGGGTCATGAGGGAGCCATGTATGGCGCGGTACCTGATCTCGTTCGATGACGGCGCGATGACCTTCCCCGCGGAGGAGCTGTCCGAGGTGGCCGAGGCCTCGCTGGCGGTGGTCCGGGAGGCTCGGGAGGCCGCCGTGTGGGTCTTCGGCGGTGGACTGGAGAGGCAGCGGGCGAGCGTCGTGGCCACCGATGGGACCGTCACCGACGGCCCGTACCCGGAGACCAAGGCGGTCCTCGGCGGGTTCTCGGTCATCGATGTGCCCTCGCGCGAGGACGCGCTGGAGTGGGCTGCCAAACTCGCTGCCGCGTGCCGCTGTGCGCAAGAGGTCCGGGAGATCTTGCCCGACCCGACCGCCTGAGGTCCGGGGGAACGCCCCGGCGGGGCCGGGCGGCATCGGACGCGCCCCTGACCGGGTCCGGGCGGACGGGCCGCGGTCCGCCATGAGGCGGCCGCGAAGACGGCCGTGAAGGCGGCACCGTGAAGGTCGCCGCGATCGTCGGCCGGATCACCGTCGTCGTCGTCCGGATGCCCTGAACGCCGGCCTCCTGCGGCGCGTTCCGTGGCGCGTTCCGCGGCGCGGGACGCCTCCGGGACCTGTGCCCCGGATGGCACGCGGAACGGCCCCCGTTCCTCCTGGAGGAGGGACGGGGGCCGTTCGGTGGTGCTAGACCAGCCTGATGGGACTAGGCGGACAGCGTGTTGCGGATCGCGGTCGGGGCGTGCTCCAGCTCGGTCGCGATCTCTTCGAACTCGGTGACGTCGCTCATGTCGACCGTCTTGCTCATCGAGATGTTGGTGATGCGCTCGAGGATGGCCTCGACGACGACCGGGACCTGGTACTCCTGGGCCCACTTCTTGGCCGTCTCGAAGGCCTCGCCCAGCTGGTCCGGGTCGGTGACGCGGATCGCCTTGACGCCCAGGCCCTCGGCGACCTTGACGTGGTCGACGCCGTAGACACCCAGCTCGGGGGCGTTGATGTTCTCGAACTCGAGGTTGACCTCGAAGTTGATGCCCAGACCGCCCTGCGCCTGACGGATCAGACCCAGGTAGGCGTTGTTCACGAGGACGTGGACGTAGGGGACCTTGTGCTGGGCGGCGACCGCCAGCTCCTCGATCATGAACTGGAAGTCGTAGTCGCCGGACAGGGCGACGATCGGGGTCTCCGGATCCGCCGTGGCGGCACCGATCGCGGCGGGGATGGTCCAGCCGAGCGGGCCGGCCTGGCCGCAGTTGATCCAGTTGCGCGGCTTGTAGACGTGCAGCATCTGCGCACCGGCGATCTGGGACAGACCGATGGTGGTGACGTAGCGGGTCTCCGGGCCGAAGGCCTTGTTCATCTCCTCGTAGACGCGCTGCGGCTTCATGGGGATGTTGTCGAAGTGCGTACGGCGCAGCAGCGTCGCCTTGCGCTCCTGGGCGGAGGCGGCCCAGGCGCCGAAGTCGGGCAGCTTGCCCTCGGCCTTGAGCTCCTTCGCGATCTCGATGAAGAGCTCCAGGGCCGCCTTGGCGTCCGAGGCGATGCCGAAGTCCGGGGCGAAGATCTTGCCGATCTGGGTCGGCTCGATGTCGACGTGGACGAACTTGCGGCCCTTGGTGTAGGCCTCGAGGTTGTAACCGGTGTGGCGGTTGGCCCAGCGGTTGCCGATGCCGAGGACGAAGTCCGACTCGAGGAACGTCGCGTTGCCGTAGCGGTGCGAGGTCTGCACACCGACCATGCCGGCGGCCAGCGCGTGGTCGTCCGGGATGGTGCCCCAGCCCATGAGGGTGGAGATGACCGGGACGCCGGTCAGCTCGGCGAACTCGACCAGCAGGTCGGAGGCGTCGGCGTTGATGATGCCGCCGCCGGAGACGATCAGCGGGCGCTCGGACTCGAGCAGGAACTGAAGGGCCTTGCGGGCCTGGGCGCGGGTGGCGGCCGGCTTGTAGACCGGCAGCGGCGCGTAGGTCTCGGGGTCGAACTCGATCTCGGTCAGCTGGACGTCGATCGGGAGGTCGATCAGGACCGGGCCCGGACGGCCGGAGCGCATCAGGTGGAAGGCCTCCTGGAACACGCCCGGAACCTGGGCGGCCTCCAGAACGGTCGTCGCCTTCTTGGTGACCGGCTTGGCGATCGAGGCGATGTCGACGGCCTGGAAGTCCTCCTTGTGGAGCTTCGCGACCGGAGCCTGACCGGTGATGCACAGGATCGGGATCGAGTCCGCGATCGCGGAGTACAGACCGGTGATCATGTCGGTGCCGGCCGGGCCCGAGGTGCCGATGCAGACACCGATGTTGCCGGCCTTGGCGCGGGTGTACCCCTCGGCCATGTGCGAGGCGCCTTCGACGTGGCGGGCCAGCGTGTGTGCGATGCCGCCCACGTTCTTGAGCTCGCGGTAGAACGGGTTGATCGCAGCACCGGGAACGCCGAACGCTTGTTCGACACCCTCAAGCTTGAGGATCTCCACTGCAGCGGCGGCGGCTGTCATACGAGGCATCGAGTTCTCCTGCGGGTCTGGCGGTCAGGCTTTTCCGTAATCCGGAAGTTTTGTTCTGCTATACGGAACAAGCTAAGCGGCGACTCCGCACACGTCAAGGCGGTACGGCAGCCCGGAACCCACCAAAAGCCGCGTCTCGGTCGGTGAGTTGTACGAAAGACCAGGGCTCGACTGAAAATCGAGGGTCTGGCCGCCTCCGCGGTGGCGGGTGGTGGAGCATGGCCGTACGCACAGCGACGGAGGGGGTCCGGTTCTCATGGCGGATGCGGTACCGGTGCGCTGCCCGGCGTGCCTGCGGGAGAACGACTACGTCACCCCGGTCTTCCCCTGCGCCTGCGGGACCCCGGTCATCCCGCCGCTGGACCTGGCGGCGCCACCCCAGGAGCTCACCCACCGCACCTGGTCGGAGGGGTGGGTGACGGTGCGCTGCGGATCCTGCGGGCGGGAGAGCGACTGGCCGCACCCGGAGGTCGGGTGCGGGTCCTGCGGGACGGTGGTGCTGATTCCCGTGCACCCGCCGGCAGCGCCGCTGCCGCCCGCGGCGCCGGCGGTGCCGGTCGTGCCGGTCGTACGAACGCCGCCCCAGGGGCCGCAGGGGTCCCCCGCGCAGCTTTCGCGGGAGTCCGCGGGCGGGGAGGTACGGACGGACCCGCCCGCGGGGACCGCGCCCGGAGGGCCGGCCCCGGAGAGCGGCGGGAGCAGCGGGAGCTCCGGGAGCCGCCCCGCTCCCCAGGACCGGGGCTCCGGTCCGGGCGCGGGTCCGGGCGCGGGCTCCGGTCCGGGCGCGGGTCCGGGCGCGGGCGCGGGACCGGGCGCGGGCGCGGGACCGGGCACCGGACCCAGCCGGCCGGTGCCGCGCCCCGCCTTCCGCCCCGTGACCATCCGTACCGCCCGGGACGCGGTGGCCACGGCCGCCCTGTACCTGCGCTGGCTCGGCTTCCAGGACGTGCGCCAGCCCGACGGCCGGCCCATCCCCTCGGCGGCGGTGGACCTGCGGGCCCCGGGCCTGGTCGCCCAGGTGGACCCGACCACGGCGCCGGCCGGGCTGCGGGCCGTGGAGTGCGTCTGGCTGAACGGGCTCACCGCCTCCGCGACGAGCGTCTACTTCTCGCTCGCCGGATACACCCGGGAGGCGCGCACGCGCGCGGACGAGCTGGGGATACCCCTCTTCGTCATGGACCTCACGGGCATGCCGCAGCCGGTCAACGACCCGGCGGACGGACTCGTCGCGGCAGGGGCCTAGGCTCGGGGGGTATTGCCTGCCTTTCTGCCGAGGAGAGCTTGATGAGCCTGTACGACATCCCCCTGACCACCCTGTCCGACGAGCCCACCAGCCTCGGCGCGTACAAGGGCAAGGCGATCCTGCTCGTGAACACCGCCTCGCAGTGCGGCCTCACCCCCCAGTACTCGGGTCTGGCCCGGCTGCAGTTCACGTACGAGGAGAAGGGCTTCACCGTCATCGGCGTGCCCTGCAACCAGTTCGGCGGGCAGGAGCCGGGCAACGCGGACGACATCCAGACCTTCTGCGCGGCCGGCTTCGGCGTCACCTTCCCGATGCTGGAGAAGTCCGAGGTCAACGGTGAGAACCGGCACCCGCTGTACCAGGAGCTGGTGAAGATCCCGGACGCCGAGGGCGAGGCCGGGGACATCACCTGGAACTTCGAGAAGTTCCTCATCTCCCCGGCCGGCGAGGTCGTGGGCCGCTTCCGCCCGCGCACCGAGCCCGAGGCCCCCGAGGTCATCGAGGCCATCGAGGCGCTGCTCCCCGCCTCCGCGTAGCCGCCGCCGGTACGGGGTCGCCTCCGCGGGGCCGCCGCCGGTACGGGGTCGCCTCCGCGGGGCCGCCGCCGGTACGGGGTCGCCTCAGCGGGGCCGCGCGCGCGGCCCCGTACCGTACCGCCCGGGCTCAGGTCAGCTCCGCCTCGTCGTACTCCGCCGCCGAGCCGGCCGCGGTGAGCTCCCGCAGTTCCACCCGGCGGATCTTCCCGGACACGGTCTTGGGGAGCTCGGCGAATTCGATGCGGCGGATCCTCTTGTAGGGGGACAGCACAGCGCGGGAGTGCGCGAAGAGCACGCGGGCCGTCTCCGGCCCGGGCTGCCAGCCCGCGGCGAGCGTGACGTACGCCTTCGGGACGGCGAGGCGCAGCTCGTCCGGCGCGGGGACGACGGCGGCCTCCGCCACGGCCTCGTGCTCCAGCAGGGCGCTCTCCAGCTCGAACGGGCTGATCTTGTAGTCGGAGGCCTTGAAGACGTCATCGGCCCGGCCCACGTAGGTGAGGTACCCGTCGGCGTCGCGCGAGGCGATGTCGCCGGTGCGATAGAGGCCGCCGGCCATGGCCTCGGCGGTGCGCTCGGCGTCGTCGCGGTAGCCGGTCATCACCCCCGCGGGGCGGGGGCCGAGGGCCACGCACAGCTCGCCCTCGTCGGCGGACTCCTTGCCGCTGACCGGGTCGAGCAGCACGATCTCGTAGCCGGGGGCGGGGCGGCCCATCGAGCCCGGCTTGACGGGTGCGCCGGGGAAATTGCCGACCTGCAGGGTGGTCTCGGTCTGGCCGAAGCCGTCGCGGATGGTCACCCCCCACGCCTCGCGGACCTTGTCGATGACCTCGGGGTTGAGCGGCTCGCCCGCGGCGACGGCCTCGCGCGGCGGGGTGCGGAGCAGGGTGAGGTCGGACTGGATCAGCATCCGCCACACGGTGGGCGGGGCGCAGAAGCTCGTCACGCCGTGCCGGTCCATTTCGGCCATCAGCCGCTCGGGGTCGAAGCGCGCGTAGTTGTGGACGAAGACGGTGGCGCCGGCGTTCCACGGGGCGAAGAGGTTGGACCAGGCGTGTTTGGCCCAGCCGGGCGAGGCGATGTTGAGGTGCACGTCGCCGGGGCGCAGCCCGAGCCAGTACATGGTGGACAGGTGCCCGATCGGGTACGAGGCGTGCGTGTGCTCGACGAGCTTGGGCCGGGCGGTGGTGCCCGAGGTGAAGTACAGCATCAGCGGGTCGGTGGCGAGGGTCTCGCCGTCCGGGGTGAAGTGGCAGTCGGTGTCGTAGATGTCCTCCAGCCGCCGCCATCCGGTCGGGGCCTCGGGCCCGGCCGCGATCCGGGTGTACCCGCCGGGGACCCCCTCGAACTTGGCCGTGTCCTCGGCCCGCGCGATGACGTGGCGCACTTGGCCCCGCTCCACGCGGTCGCGCAGGTCGGCGGGGCCGAGGAGCGGGGTGGCGGGGATGACGACGGCCCGCAGCTTCATGGCGGCGAGCATCACCTCCCACAGCTCGCGCTGGTTGCCGAGCATGACGAGGATCCGGTCGCCGGCGGCGACGCCCTGGGCGCGCAGCCAGTTGGCGGCGGAGTCGGAGCGGTTGGCCATCTCCCCGAAGGAGACGCCCCGGCTGGTGCCGTCCTCCTCGACGATCCGCAGGGCGTCGGTGCCGTTCCCGGTGGCGATGTGGTCGAACCAGTCCAGGGCCCAGTTGAAGCGCTCGGGGCGGGGCCAGGTGAATCCGGCGCGGGCGGCTTCGTAGTCCCCGCGGCGCTCCAGGAGGAAGTCGCGCGCCGCGAGGAACCGGGCGGTGGCGTCTGGATTCACGTACGGCGCGTGCGCCGTGTTCTCGGTCATGTCAGGCATCGTGCCGTGTCGGGTACGGGGGTCACCAGAGCGGCGTCAGCCGCGGATTGACCCGAAGCGGACACGGGCGCCGGCGGTGGGCTCCGCGTCCTCGGCCATGGCGGCGAGGAGGGCTTCGCCTTCGGCGACGATCTCCTCCTCCTGCCGCGCGGAGACGGGGGAGAACAGCTCGACGGTGAGCGCGGCGCCGTCCGCCTTCCAGAGCCCGGCGAGGAAGCCGTCGAGGAGCAGGGTGCAGTGGGCCTGGTTGCCCGACCAGGTGCGCCCCTTGAGCTCGGGGGCGATGACGCGGGCGCGGTCGGCGTGGGAGAGGAGCAGGTTGTCGAACTCGGGGAGGAAGCGCGGCGGGGCGGGCACGTCGGCGTCGGGGCGGGGCGCCTCGGGCAGGTCGAAGAGCTCGACGCCGTTCTCGTCCTGGAAGACGGCCAGCCGGGGCCGCAGCCGCTCGAAGGCCTCGCGCAGCCGCGTGAGGCCGGCCCAGGTCTGCATGTCCTTGACGGAGGCGGGCCCGAAGGCCCCGAGGTAGCGCAGGACGGCCTCGTCGACGGAGGCCGCCGCGCCCTCGTCCCGGCCGTCTCCGTCGCCCACCCACTTCCGCAGGGTGGTGAGCCGTACCTGCCCGCTCCTGCCCCACACCCCGCGCGGGGTCACCTGGACGAGCGGCAGGCGGCAGCGGGCGGCGACGGACAGCGACTGCGGATCGGCGTCCGGCCACCGCGTGAGCAGCTCCTCGCGGATCTCCGCCATGGTGCGCGGCTCGGCCTCGACGAACGCCCGCGCGTGCTCGGCCAGGGCGTCCAGGTCCACTCCGGTGAGGCCCTTGCGGAAGTAGGTGACCTCGCGGTCGCGGGCGGGCTGGACGAGCGGCCGCAGGGTGAGCGCGTCGTGGGCCGTGTGGGTGTGGATGGTGGACCTCATGGTGACGATCCGGACGGCCTCGCGGGACTCCATGAGCCCGGCGAGCTCGGCGGGGCGGAAGCCGGCGAGGCGGGCGTGGAGCTGGAAGTACGGGGGCTTCACGTTCTGGGCCTGCAGCCCGAGCAGGTGCTCGACGGCGTCGGCCGCGGACATCTCGGCGCGGTTCAGGAGCAGCTGGCGGGCGAGCGTGGCACGGTTGAGCGAACGGGTGTCGAGCACGGGGTGGGGCGTCCTGGAGGCCATGCCGCCAAACTAACCCTCGTTGCGGACAGTCCCTGTCCGCAACCCAAAACTCGATCGCACGATCCGACGAAGGGAAAGCCTTCCCAACGGCCCCGGCGGGCCCGGGAACCCCGACTCCCAGACGGCGAGAGACCCTGGGAACCATTCACCCGGATATCCTGCCCCTTGCCCGTAAACACCCGTTCGACCGGGAGCTGACCTGCGATGCCGGAGCGACCAGACCACCGCCCCTCACCGGCGCCCCCGCCCTCACCCGCGGGGCCGGCTGCACCCGCGGGGTCGGCCGCGAGCGAAAGAAGATCACCGCGCCGGGCCAGAAGCAGCTGGCCACGATGGCCGCGACGGTCACCGAGTCCCTGTCGGTCAGCGGCATCCTGCTCGGCCGAACGATGGGCCGCGCCGACTCCCTCACCAAGTCCTGCGCCGAGGAGTCCGAGCAGCTCGTCGACCTCGAAGTGCGCTCCAGCATGGCCGGCCGCTGGCGGATGTCGACCATCGGCATCGTCATGGCCGCCATGCCCGCCCTCATCTACTGGGCGGCCGGCGTGGACGGAGGGGCTGGGGGCCTGGCCGGAGCCGCTCGGCTTCGGGCTCGGGCTCGGGCCGGGGCTCTGGCCCTGGCTCTGCGCGTGGCTGGGCTGACCCATCCCGGCCGCCTTCTGCCCGCCCTGACCGGCCGACTGCGGCATGAAGAACATGGCGTAGGCCACGGCTCCCGCGAGCAGGGCGAGTATCCCGAGCAGCAGGGAGCGCCCCAGCGAGCGCGGCTTGCGGGGGTGTTCGGCGCTGCGGTGGCGGCCGTGCAGATCGCCGCGGCGCCGTACGACGGGCAGCCGGGCGGGATCCGGCTCCGGCAGCGGGAACATCGCGAAGCCGCCGTCGGGCTCGGGGGCGGAGCGCACGAGGGAGCGCAGCCAGCCGCGCAGCTCCTCGAAGTCGGGCCGCTCGGTCGGGTCCTGGCGCAGCAGCGACTCCACGACCGGGCGCAGCGGGCCGCACTCCTCGGCGAAGGCCGGGGACTCGGCGCAGACCAGCTCCACGAGCTCGGCGACGCTGTCCTCGGGATACGGGGCGTGGCCCTGTACGGCCCGGTACAGCAGCGCGCCGAGCCCCCAGAGGTCGGTGGCGGGCCCGACGGGAGCGGCCAGCTGCCAGGGCCCGTGCACGGCCTGCGCCTGCTCGGGCGACCATCGCTCGGTGACGGCCCCGACGACGGCCATCCGCGTCTGCCGCGCCCGCTCGGCATCGAGCCCGCTGCGGGGCCCGCTCCCCCATCCGCCACCGGCCGGAGCCGTTGCCGGAGCCGTTGCCGGGGCCGGGGACTCGTGCTGCGGCTGGGTCCGGGGCGGGGTTCCGCCCTGCCCGGGCCGGGGCTGCCCGTAGCCGGAGCCGGGGCCCGCCGCCGGGCGGGTGGCGGGGCCGGGCGTACCGGGGCGCTGCGGGTCGCCGTGGCCGAACCGGCCCGTGGCGGGCCCGTCCGGGGTGTCCGGGGCGTCGGCCTGGCGGTAGCCCTGGGGAAGGGCGAGCTGCGCGGGCAGCACGGGGCGGGCCGGCACGGGAGGCAGGGCCGCCGCGCGCTGCGGTGCGCGCTGCGGGGCCGGCGGGGCCGGTGCGCCCTGCGGCGGCTGCTCGCTCTGCGGGGCCCGTGCCTCGGTCTCCGCCGGGGGCAGGGGTGCGGTCTCCGCCGGGGGCAGGGCCTCGGTCTCCGCCGGGGGCAGGGCCTGGCGGCGCGGGGTGGCCCCGTGCCAGGCCCCGCCGCCCTCCGGGCCGCCGTACGGGTACGAGTACCCCCGCGGCAGGTTCGAGCCCGCGGGCCTCGGCTCCGCCGCGGCCTCCTGCCCGGGCTCCGCTCCGGCCTTGCGCTGCTCGGTGATCCGCGCGGCGGCCTGCGCCCCGGCCCGGTACGCGGCGATGGCCCCGGCCCGCGCGGCGGCCTTCAGGTCGGGCCGTTCCCCGGAGCCCCCGGGGGTGATGTGGTCGGTGTAGCGCGGCCCCGTGTCGTATCCGGGAGCCACGAGGGGCGCGTACGCCGCCGCCTCGGCTCCGGCCCCGTCACCGGCCCCGGATCCCGGCCCGCGAACGGCCGGTCCCGCGCCGGTGCCGCTGTCGCTGCGGCTGTAGCTGTCGCTGTCGAAGGTCGGGTCCGGCCCGGCTGCGTACCTGGTCACGGCTCCCGAGTCGGCGCCGGCTCCGTACCCGGCCAGCGCTCCGCCCGCGGCGGCGGACCCGCCGGGCCCCGCCGCACGTCCGGCGACCGCTCCGCCCTCAGGACCCGTTCCGGCGGCCCCCGGGGTGATGGCGGCCGCGTACCCGTCGCCCTCGAAGGGCCACACGCCCTCCCGCGGCGGGACCGGGTCGTATCCGCACAGGGCGTCCTCCGCCGCCCCCGCGGCCAGCCCGGTCAGCACGACCCGGCCGTCCTCGCAGATCAGTACCGTGCGCGTGGTGATGTTCCGGTGCGTCCAGCCGTGCGCGTGCAGCACCCGCAGCGCGGTCAGCACGTCCGCCGCGACCTCCGCCGCGCGGTACGGGCTCAGCGGTTCGTCGGCTATGAGCGCCGCCAGCGGTCTGGCCGGCACGAGTTCGCTCACTATCCACAGCGACCCGCCCTCGGCGAACACGTCGAAGACCTGGTCCAGCCGCGGATGGTCCGGCACGGACGCGGCCGCCTGCGCCGCCGCGATCGCCCTGCGCACCGCGGGCAGTTCACCGGAGGCGCGCCGTCCCACGGCGGCGGCCGGGCCGCCCCGCGGGCCGTCCAGCAGCTCCGCGTCCACGACTTCCGGCAACGGCACCTGCCGTACGAGGACTTCCTGCCCGCTCCGGGTGTCGAAGGCCCGGGTCTCGATCAGCTCGTACTCGTCCGACGGGGGCAGCGGCAGGCGGTAGCGGTCGGCCAGGATCCGGCCCGCGTAGTCCTCCACATCGCCTCCCCCGAGAGCTGTGGGCCCGTCCCCTTGGTCCCGCTGACACGATACGACGCCCGGGGCGCCCGCGTCCCGGCCCTGGCAAGGCTCGCCCCGGCCCGGCGCGATCCGAAGGGCGCGGCCCGGCTCAGCCCAGGGACTGGAAGGTCTGGAATGCCGTGTTGCGCATCTTCGTGCACTCGTCGGCGTCCCACTGGTCGGCGGCGCAGCTGATCATGATGGCGTAGCCGTGCTTCGCGTCCATCTTGAACCCGCGGTCGAGCACACGGACCCTCATGCCCTTCTGGTCCCGCTCGAACTCCCAGTCCGCGACGGTCGGGTAGCCCCGGTAGTCCACCACTTCGAGCCGCAGCAGCTTGTAGTTGGTGCTGCTGCCCGCCACCGCCGGGGCCAGCTCGGCCCAGGCGGCGCGCGCGTCGTCGCGCGGCGAGTCGTTGAAGTCGACCTGGATCCGCGGGAAGCCGCCGTCCCGGCTGTATATGACACCGGAGTTCTGGCCGACCGTGCCGGTCGCCTTGAACCCGTCGGGCATCGCCATCGAGAAGTGGAAGCCGGGGTCCGTCACCGTGGAGAACCCCGGCGGGAGCGCGCCCCCGGGGCCGCCGGGCGTAGCGCCCTGCCCCTGGCCGGTGGTACTGCCGGTGCCGCCGCCGGTGGACGGGCTCTGGCCCGGGCTCGGCGAGCCGGCTCCGCCGGTGCCGGCCTGCTCGCCGGTCTTGGGCGAGGGCGAGGGGGACGGCGAACTCCCGGGCGACGGGCCGGAGGCGGCGGACGACTCCTTGCCGCCGCCCTTGCCCTCCTCCTTCGCGCCGCTCTTGTCGTCGCCGCTGACGATGTAGGCGATGAGCGAGCCGATGACCGCGAGGGCGACGACCAGTCCGGCTATCGCGAGGGCGATGGTGCGGCGGGGCACGACGTCGGTGAGCGGCGCCGCGACGGGCGCGGGGCGCGAGGACGGGGGCTCGGCGGGGGTCGCGGCCGCGACCGCGGCGGCCTTGCGGGCAGACTTCAGTGCCGCGCGGGTCCGCTCGCGCTGTTCGCGGTCGCGCCGCTCGCGCTCCTTCTTCTCCGCCTTCTCGGCGGCCTTGGCGGCCTTCTCGGCGGCCGCCTTCTCCGCGGCCTCCTGCGCCTCGGCGAGCGATATCTGCCGGGTCTCCTCGGCGGCCGCGACCGCGAGGGGGGCCGGCGGCTCGGGTGCGTCGATCACGGCGGTGAGCATCGCCCGCGCGCGGTCGTCGTCGAGGCGGTGGGCCGGGTCCTTGACGAGGAGGCCGTAGATGACCTCGGTCAGCGGACCGGCGTTCTTGGGCGGGTCGACCGGCTCGGTCATCACGGCGGTGAGGGTCGCGAGGGCGGACCCCTTGTCGTACGGGGGCACTCCCTCGACCGCGGCGTACAGCAGGCCGCCGAGCGACCACATGTCCGCCGGCGGACCGGGGCGCTGGCCGCGGGCGCGCTCCGGGGAGATGTAGGAGGGGGCGCCGACGAGCATGCCGGTGGAGGTGACGGAGGGGTCGCCCTCGACCTGGGCGATGCCGAAGTCGGTGAGGACGACGCGGCCGTTGCCGTGGTCGGCGAGGAGCACGTTGGAGGGCTTCACGTCGCGGTGCAGGATGCCCTGCCGGTGTGCGGCGCGCAGTACGTCGAGCACGGCGAGGCCGACTTCGGCGGCTCGGCGGGGGGTGAGCGTCCCGTTCTCCCGGACGAACTCGGCGAGCGAGGGGCCCTCGATGAGCTCCATGACGATCCACGGGCGGCCGTCTTCGTCGACGACGTCGTAGACGGTCACCGCTCCGCCGCTGCGGATCCGCGCGATGGCCTTGGCCTCGCGCAGGGTGCGGGTGATGAGGCGGCGTTTCTCGTCGTCGTCGACGCCGCTGCCGAAGCGGAGTTCCTTGACGGCGACGGTCCGGCCGAGGGTCTCGTCCTCGGCGCGCCAGACGGTGCCCATGCCGCCCTTGCCGAGGACGTCGCCGAGGCGGTAGCGGCCCGCGAGCAGCCGGCCCTCGTCGTGCGGGCCCTCGCCCGCCTTGGCCGCGGCCGCCTTGACGGCGGCCGCCACCTCGTCGGCCTTGCTCACGGCGGCAGGCTTGGCATCCCGCGGCTCCGCCTTCGCGGCCGGGGGCTCCGCGTCCTCGGACGCCGCCCCGACGGCCGGCTTGCGCAGCTCAGGCTTGGCAGCCACCGGCTCCGTGGCCGCAGGCTTCGCATCCTGCGGCTCCGCCGCACCAGCCGCCTTCGCCGCCGCGGGCTCGCGCAGCTCAGGCTTGGCAGCGACGGGCTTCGCGGGCGCGGGCTCCTCAGCCGCAGGCTTCGCGGGCGCGGGCTTGCGCGGCTCGGGCTTCGCATCCGTCGGCTCCGCGGCCGCAGGCTTGCGCGGCTCGGGCTTCGCGGGCGCGGGCTCGGCGGCCGCAGGCTTCGCATCCTGCGGCTCCGCCGCACCAGCCGCCTTCGCCGCCGCGGGCTTGCGCAGCTCAGGCTTGGCAGCGACGGGCTTCGCGGCCGCGGGCTCCTCAGCCGCAGGCTTCGCGGGCGCGGGCTTGCGCGGCTCGGGCTTCGCATCCGTCGGCTCCGCGGCCGCAGGCTTGCGCGGCTCGGGCTTCGCGGGCTCGGGCTTCGCGGGCTCGGGCTTCGCGGGCGCGGGCTTGCGCGGTTCGGGCTTCGCCGCCGCGGGCTTCGCCTTTCCGGGCTCCGCCGCCGCAGGCTCGCCCGGTCGTATCTCCTCGGCCGCGGCCTGACCTGCGCCGGGCTTCGGGGGCTTCGGGTCCGCGGGGGTGGCCGCCGGAGGCACCGGCGATCCCGTCCCGACAGACGGTTCCGACGACTCGGTGTGCTCCGGCTTCGACATGCGTCCCCTCTGCGATCGTGCCGCCTGTTCCGGTTGCCCCGGCAGCGGCCGGGGTGCCCGGTAACCCGCCCCGGCAGAACCCTCATTGTCCCTTACTCCGCAACGGACGGGAGCCCCGGGTCCGCGGTTCCCCCCACGATGTGACGGAGTTACAACGGGACGATGTCCGGCGCCCCCAGCCGCGCGGCGTCCGCCGTCTGATCGTCCGGCTGACGCTGGGATTCCCGCTCGGCCTGGACCCGCTTCTCGTAGTGTTCCACTTCCTTCTCGATCTGCTGCTTGTCCCAGCCGAGAACCGGAGCCATCAACTCCGCGCATTCCCGTGCCGATCGCGTCCCCCGGTCGAAGGTCTCGATCGAGATCCGCGTCCGCCGCGTCAGCACGTCGTCCAGGTGCCGCGCCCCCTCGTGCGAGGCCGCGTAGACCACTTCGGCCCGGAGGTAGTCGTCGGCGCCCGTCAGCGGCTCCCCGAGCGAGGAGTCCGCCGCGATCAGCGACAGCAGTTCCTCCGTCAGCGACCCGTACCGGTTCAAGAGGTGTTCCACCCGCACCACATGGAGCCCCGTCCGCGCAGCGATCCGCGCCCGCCCGTTCCACAGGGCCCGGTACCCCTCCGCGCCCACCAGCGGCACGTCTTCCGTCACGCACGCCGCGACACGCTGGTCGAGGCCGTGGACCGCCTCGTCCACCGCGTCCTTGGCCATCACCCGGTACGTCGTGTACTTGCCGCCGGCGACCACCACCAGCCCCGGCACCGGGTGGGCCACCGTGTGTTCGCGCGAGAGCTTGCTCGTCGCGTCCGACTCCCCGGCCAGCAGCGGCCGCAGGCCGGCATAGACCCCTTGGACGTCGTCCCTGGTGAGCGGGACCGCCAGCACCGAGTTCACGTGCTCCAGCAGGTAGTCGATGTCGGCGCTCGACGCCGCCGGATGCGCCTTGTCCAGGTCCCACTCGGTGTCCGTGGTGCCCACGATCCAGTGCCGGCCCCACGGGATCACGAACAGCACCGACTTCTCGGTCCGCAGGATCAGCCCGGTCGAGGAGTGGATCCGGTCCTTCGGGACGACGAGGTGGATGCCCTTCGACGCCCGCACGTGGAACTGCCCCCGCTCCCCGATCAGCGCCTGGGTGTCGTCCGTCCACACCCCCGTGGCGTTCACGATCTGCTTCGCGCGGATCTCGTACTCCCCGCCGCCCTCCACGTCCTGCACCCGCGCGCCGACGACCCGCTCGCCCTCCCGCAGGAAGCCGACCACCCTCGCCCGGTTGGCGCACTGCGCCCCGTACGCCGCGGCCGTGCGCACCAGGGTCGCCACGTAGCGCGCGTCGTCCATCTGGGCGTCGTAGTACTGCAGGGCGCCCACCAGCGCGTCCTTGCGCAGCGCCGGTGCGATGCGCAGGGCCCTCTTGCGCGAGAGGTGGCGATGGGTCGGCAGTCCGCGCCCGTGGCCGCTGGACAGCGACATGGCGTCGTACAGCGCGACGCCGGAGCCGGCGTAGAAGCGCTCCCAGCCCTTGTGCTGCAGCGGGTAGAGGAACGGCACCGGCTTCACCAGGTGCGGGGCGAGCCGTCCCAGCAGCAGGCCGCGCTCCTTCAGCGCCTCCCGCACGAGGGCGAAGTCGAGCATCTCCAGATATCTGAGCCCTCCGTGGATGAGCTTGCTGGAGCGGCTGGAGGTGCCGGACGCCCAGTCCCTCGCCTCGACCAGTCCGGTCGCGAGCCCCCTGGTCACGGCGTCGAGGGCGGTGCCCGCGCCCACCACGCCCGCGCCGACCACCAGCACGTCCAGTTCCCGCTCGGCCATCGCGGCGAGCGCCTCGGCGCGCTGCGCCGGCCCCAGCGTCGTCGTCCCCCCTCCAGCTCCCCTCCCCGAACCCATACCCATACCCATACCCACACCCGTACCCGTACCCGTACCCGCGCCCGTCCCTGCCCCTGTCCCTGCCCCAGTACTCACGGCTGCCTGCCTCCCGTAGACGCGGGTCGCCGCGTCCGCCCTATGCGGTCATCCCACCCGTCGTGGGTGATCCCGCTCACATCGCCCGTTCATGATTCTGACCGGCCGCACGCGCATCAGCCACCGCCTGTGGATAACACGACGACGGCCATCAGCCCCGAATGCGACATATCTGTCATATATACGCCTAGTCTGACATTGCGCCAGCTCTCCTCCTCCACAGGACTTGCGCGCTCCGCCCCCTCATGCATGTCAGGGAAGGGAAGGGACGGCACCCCCATGCCCGCAGATCTCGCCGTCATCGGACTCGGCCATCTCGGCCTCCCGCTCGCCCAGGCAGCCGTGGCCGCCGGGATCGAGACGGTCGGCTACGACAGCGGTCCGGCGACGGACTCCACCCTCACCGCCGCCGAGATCCGCCGCATGTCGGCGGCCGGCTTCCGGGTCACCACCAACCCCGCCGAACTCGGCCGGGTCCGCACCGCCGTCATCTGCGCCCCCACCCAGCTCGGCGCGGACCGCGCACTCGACCTGTCCGCGGTCGGCGAGGCGGGCCGCACGCTCGCCGCCCGGCTGCGCCCGCACACCACCGTCATCCTCGAATCGGCCGCCCACCCGGGCGTCACCGAGGACTACCTGCGCCCGATCCTCGAATCGGGCTCCGGGCTGCGCGCCGGGCGGGACTTCCACCTCGCCTACTCCCCCAGCCGCCTCGACCCCGGCAACCGCACGCACGGCATCTCCAACACCCCCAAGGTCATCGGCGGCCTCACCCCCGCCTGCACCGAGTCCGCGCACGCCTTCTACGCCCGCCTCACCGAGAAGGTGGTACGCGCCCGCGGCCTGCGTGAGGCCGAGACGGTCCAGCTCCTCGAAACGAACTACCGGCACGTCAACATCGCCCTCATGAACGAGATGGCGGTCCTGTGCCACGACCTCGGCGTGGACCTGTGGGACGTCATCCGGTGCGCCGAGACCAAGCCGTACGGGTTCCAGGCCTTCCGGCCCGGCCCCGGAGTCGGCGGGCACGGCGTCCCGCTCGACCCCAACTACCTCCCCCACACCACCCGCACCCCGGGCCACCCGCTGCGCATGATCGGCCTGGCGCAGGAGATCAACAACCGGATGCCCCAGTACGTCATCCAGCGCAGCGCCACCCTGCTCAACGAGCACGGCAAGTCCGCCCGCGGGGCTCGCGTACTGCTCCTGGGCGTCACCTACAAGCCGGACCTCGCCGACCAGGAGGGCTCACCGGCACGCGAGATCGCCAGCCGGCTCCTCGACCTCGGGGCGCTGGTCAGCTACCACGACCCGTACATCGGCGGATGGCGCGTCAGGGACCAGCCGGTCCCCCGCGCCGAATCCCTGTACGAGGCCGCGGCCAACGCCGACCTGACGATCCTGCTCCAGCACCACCGCACGTACGACCTGCAAGGCCTGGCGGTGAAAGCCCAGTTGCTGCTGGACACCCGCGGTGCCAGCCCGGTGGGCACCGCGCACCGGTTGTAGCCCGATCCACAGGGCCGGTCCGGGCGGCCGAAACCCCCTCCACGGATGTCACGGGCTGGTGCTAGCCTGCGGCGACTTATCTCGCGCATACGTCCCGCGTACACACGTACACACATGCGGGCATCCGTGCGCCCCAAAATCCCTGGGGGGGATTTCTCCATGAGCCAGCAGTTCCAGCCGCCCGCGCCCGAGTCCGCCACGCCCTCGACCGACGCCGCGGCCGCCCCGGCCCCGCTCGGCCACCCGGCCCCGTCCGGTGCCGACTTCCTGGTCCCGGGCCCGGCCCCGGTCGCGGTGCGCACCGGCAACGTGGGTCTCGGCATCGTCGCCGCGCTCGTCGCCGCCCTGGCCGCGGCCGCGGCGTACGGCGGCATCATGAACGCCATCGAGCGCGAGATCGGCTACGCGGCGGTCGGCGTCGGCGCCCTCGTCGGTTTCGCCGCGGGCAAGCTCGGCGGCCGCAACCCGGTCCTGCCGGTCGTCGGCGCGGTCTTCGCCGTCGTCTCCGTCTTCCTCGGCGAGCTGTTCTTCTACGCGCTCGCGCTGGCCGGTGCCGCCGGCGTCGGCCTGGGCGACGTGCTGAGCACGGTCGGCGTGTCCGGCCTGGTCGACATCTGGAAGGAAGAGGCGGACGTCATGAGCGTCCTCTTCCTGGCCCTCGGCGCGTTCACCGGATTCGGCTCCGCCAAGAAGATCGGCGACTGAGGCGGCCCCTCGCCCCACCGCCCCCGGCCCCGCCCCCGGCAGCCGAGCCCGTGACAGCGGGCCGGCCTGCCGCCCGGACCTCCGCCTCAAGGCAACAACCAACGGTGGAGCAATTCTGTCCACTTCACCCCGAATAAGGCCCTGAACAGGAAATATGTAATCCGAGACTCTGCCAAACGGAGATCGGTATTCCCTGTTGCAACGGAGCGAAACGCTCCTATGATCCATCAGTGCCTGCCACCGCGCCGTACGATCGGCCCCTCCTCGACCCCGCTCTCGCGATCCCGGCGCTCGCGCCGCTGCGCGCGGCGACCCTGGCCGGGGAGTCCCTCGCCGCCGCCTTCGAGACGGTGTCCGACGAGGACGACCGCACCCTCGCCTGCCGGGTCGTCGCCTCGACGCCCGGGAGCGAGGAGTTCCTGCGGCGGACCGTCGAGGAGCTGCCGCACGACCCCCTGGCCCGGACCCTGTACGCCGACCGGCTCGTGACCACGGGCTGGGAGATCCGCACCGGCGCCCGGGCCGCGGGCACGGCGGCCGGCCGGGCCGCGGATTTCCGTTCCCACCTGCTGCGCGCGGAGGGCCTGCTCATCGGGGTCTGCGCCGAGCACCCGGAGTACGCCCTCGCCTGGCACCTCCGGGTGATCACCGCGCGCGGGCTGGAACTCGGCCAGAGCGAGACCCGGCGCCGCTACGACCGGCTCGCCGAGCACCACCCCCACCACCACGCGGGCCAGCAGCAGCTGCTCCAGCAGCTCTGCCCCAAATGGGGCGGCAGCTGGGAGGCGGCCCAGAGCTTCGCCGACGACTGCGCACGGCGCTCCCGGCCCGGCTCCCCCGCCGCCGTGCTCGGCGCCGTCGTCCAGTTGGAGCGCTGGCTCGAACTCGCGGGGACCGACCCGGACGAGGCCGAGGACCACGTCGAGGACCCGGCCCGGCGCACCGAGCTGGAGCGGGCCGCGGCCGCGTCCGTCCTGCACCCGGACTTCGACTCCGAGCGCCACCACGCCATCGCCGCCCACGGCGTGTTCGCCGCCGTGCACTGCCTGGCGAGCCGCTGGCGCGAAGCCGCTCCGCACTTCCGCGCCCTCGGCAACCGGATGAGCGCCTTCCCGTGGGAGTACCTCGACAGCGACCCGGTCGCCGAGTTCGCCCGGCACCGCGAGATCGCCCTGGGCCGGGGAGCGGCATGATCACCGAAACCTCCGTCGACGGCGTCCGCACGGTCCTCGCCCACCGGCCCGGCCCGGTCACCGCCGGGCTGCTCTTCCGCGTCGGGCGCGCCGACGAGACCCTCGCGAGCGGCGGGATCACCCATCTCGTCGAGCACCTCGCCCTGTACCGCCACGGCCTCGGCGACCTGCACTACAACGGCGCCACCGCCGCCGCCCACACGCACTTCCACGTCACCGGCACCGCCGGGGACGTGGTCGAGTACCTGAACGGCGTCTGTTCCGCCCTGCGCGACCTCCCGATGGAGCGGCTGGAGACCGAGAAGGAGATCCTGCGCACCGAGGCGGCCGGCCGCGGCCGCCGGCCGGGCCACCACCCGGCCATCTGGCGCTACGGCGCCCAGTCGTACGGTCTGACGAGCTACCCGGAGGCCGGGCTGCACGCCCTGACCGAGGAGGCCGTGCGCGGCTGGGCCGAGGAGTGGTTCACCCGCGAGAACGCCGTCCTGTGGATCACCAGCGACACGGTCCCCGAGGGGCTGCGCCTCGACCTCCCCCGGGGAGGACGGCGCGGTGGTCCTGACCGCCGTGCTGCCGCGCTCCACCGAAGCCGTCCTCTTCGCCGACCTGCTCGGCAAGGAGCTGTTCCGCTCGCTGCGGCTGAAGGGCGGCTACTCCTACACGGCGACGGCCGACTACACGACCCGCGACGGCGAGTGCGCCACGCTCACCGCCTTCGCCGACGCCCTGCCGCAGAAGCAGGACGCGGTGGCCGGCGGAATCGTCGACGTCCTCGCGGCCCTGCGGGCCGGCCGGATCTCCCAGGCCGACCTGGACTCCGTACGGGCCACCGCGCTCGCGCAGTTCGACCTGCCGGACGTGGCCGCCGCGATGCTGCCCGCGCACGCCCTGGACCTGCTCATGGGCCGCTGCGCGCCGACGGAGAAGGAGCTCCGGATCGAGATCGAGGCGGTCACCACCGGGGACCTGCGCCGGGTGGCCGAGGAGGTGTGGGCGGACGCGCTGGTGCAGGTGCCGCGCCGGGACCTGGACTGGGCGGGCCTGGCCCTCGCGCCGCAGGGTTCCGCCGAGCTCCTCGAAGGCCGCCGCTTCCCGATGCGCGGTGACGGCCTCGTCTCGCTCGTGGTCGCGCGGGAGGGGATCAGCCTGGCGGGCACGGACGGCCCGGTCACGATCCGCTACGAGGACTGCGTGCTGATGCGGGTCTTCCCCGACGGCGGACGCGCCCTCGTCGGAGACGACGGTTTCAGCCTCGCCGTCGAACCCACCCTCTTCAGGATCACGGAGGCCGATCTGGGCCCGCTGGACGCGGGGGTGCCCGCGGCGGCCGTGGTCCGGATGCCGCCGCGCGCCCCCGAGCAGATCCCGCGGCCCGCCGGAAAACGGGCCGAGCTCTCGTCGCTGGCCCCGCACATCGGGCTCTGGGTGGCGTTCTCCGTGGCCCTGGCCCTGTACGCCCTCTTCATCCTCCGGGTGGAACTCCAAGGCCACGGCCCCGCGGGCGCCGACTGGACGCTCGTCGGCGGCATCGGGGCGGTGGCGGCCGTGATCGGGGGCGTGACGCTCCGCGCCCTGCTCAGCATCCGCGCGGTCAGACGCCGGGGCTGAGCCCGGGCATGCCGGAGGGCCGGCACCCCGAGCGGGGCGCCGGCCCTCCGGCACGCGGTTGCGAGAGCGGTCAGCGGCGGTGCTGGGAGTCCGCGACGGTGACCTCGACCCGCTGGAACTCCTTGAGCTCGCTGTAGCCGGTGGTGGCCATCGAGCGGCGCAGCGCGCCGAAGATGTTCATCGAGCCGTCCGGGGAGTGCGACGGGCCGGTGAGGATCTCCTCGGTGGTGCCGACCGTGCCGAGGTCGACCTTCTTGCCGCGCGGCACGTCCTCGTGGACGGCCTCCATGCCCCAGTGGTTGCCCTTGCCGGGCGCGTCGGTGGCACGGGCCAGCGGGGAGCCGATCATCACGGCGTCGGCGCCGCAGGCGACGGCCTTCGGGACGTCGCCGGACCAGCCCACGCCGCCGTCGGCGATGACGTGCACGTAGCGGCCGCCGGACTCGTCCATGTAGTCGCGGCGGGCCGCGGCCACGTCGGCGACGGCGGTGGCCATCGGGACCTGGATGCCCAGCACGTTGCGCGTGGTGTGCGCGGCGCCGCCGCCGAAGCCGACCAGCACGCCGGCCGCGCCGGTGCGCATCAGGTGCAGGGCCGCGGTGTAGGTGGCGCAGCCGCCCACGATGACCGGGACGTCGAGCTCGTAGATGAACTGCTTGAGGTTCAGCGGCTCGGCGGCGCCGGAGACGTGCTCCGCCGACACGGTGGTGCCGCGGATCACGAAGATGTCCACGCCCGCGTCGACGACGACCTTGGAGAACTCGGCCGTGCGCTGCGGGGAGAGCGCGGCGGCGGTGACGACACCGGAGTCGCGCACCTCCTTGATCCGCCGGCGGATCAGGTCCGCCTGGATCGGAGCCGCGTAGATCTCCTGGAGACGGCGGGTGGCGGTCTCCTCGTCCAGCTCCGCGATCTCGTCGAGCAGCGGCTGCGGGTCCTCGTAGCGGGTCCACAGGCCCTCGAGGTTCAGCACGCCGAGGCCGCCGAGCTCCCCGATGCGGATGGCGGTCTGCGGGGAGACGACCGAGTCCATGGGAGCGGCCAGGAACGGGAGCTCGAAGCGGTAGGCGTCGATCTGCCAGGCGATCGAGACCTCCTTCGGGTCCCGGGTCCGGCGGCTGGGGACGATGGCGATGTCATCGAACGCGTACGCCCGGCGGCCGCGCTTGCCGCGCCCGATCTCGATCTCAGTCACGTGTGGTGGCCTTTCCTCTGGGTCTGCCCGTCCAGTATCCCCGAACCCCGGCGCCTCGCGTTCCGGTGACCGCTGTACGGACGACCTGAGCCCCGCTGTACGGACGACCGGAGCACCGCGCGGGGGCCGGGCACGCCGAAGGGGCGGGCCCGTGCGGGCCCGCCCCTCCACCGATGTCCGGATCAGCCCTTGCGGCTGTAGTTCGGAGCCTCGACCGTCATCTGGATGTCGTGCGGGTGGCTCTCCTTGAGGCCCGCGGACGTGATGCGGACGAAGCGGCCGCGGTCCTGGAGCTCGGGGACGGTGCGGCCGCCGACGTAGAACATCGACTGGCGCAGGCCGCCGACGAGCTGGTGCACGACCGCGGAGAGCGGGCCGCGGTAGGGGACCTGGCCCTCGATGCCCTCGGGGATGAGCTTGTCGTCGCCGCCCACGCCCTCCTGGAAGTAGCGGTCCTTGGAGAAGGACTTGCGGTCGCCGCGGGACTGCATCGCGCCGAGCGAGCCCATGCCGCGGTACGACTTGAACTGCTTGCCGTTGATGAAGAGCAGTTCGCCCGGGGACTCCTCGCAGCCCGCGAGCAGCGAGCCGAGCATCACCGTGTCGGCGCCCGCGACGAGCGCCTTGGCGATGTCGCCGGAGTACTGCAGGCCGCCGTCGCCGATGACCGGGACGCCTGCCGCCTTGGCGGCGAGCGCGGCCTCGTAGATCGCGGTGACCTGCGGGACGCCGATGCCGGCGACGACGCGGGTGGTGCAGATGGAGCCGGGGCCGACGCCGACCTTGATGCCGTCGCAGCCGGCGTCGATGAGCGCCTGGGCGCCGTCGCGGGTGGCGATGTTGCCGCCGATGACGTCGACCGACGAGTTGGACTTGATCTTGGAGACCATGTCGCCGACGAGGCGGGAGTGGCCGTGGGCGGTGTCGACGACGATGAAGTCGGCGCCCGCCTCGATCAGGGCCTGCGCCCGGTCGTACGCGTCGCCGGCGACGCCGACGGCCGCGCCGACGAGCAGCCGGCCGTCCTTGTCCTTGGCGGCGTTCGGGTACTTCTCGGCCTTGACGAAGTCCTTGACCGTGATGAGGCCCTTGAGGATGCCGGACTCGTCCACGAGCGGCAGCTTCTCGATCTTGTGGCGGCGCAGCAGCTCCATGGCGTCCACGCCGGTGATGCCGACCTTGCCCGTGACCAGCGGCATCGGGGTCATGACCTCGCGCACCTGGCGGCTGCGGTCCGACTCGAAGGCCATGTCGCGGTTGGTGACGATGCCGAGCAGCTTGCCGGCGGGGTCGGTGACCGGGACGCCGGAGATGCGGAACTTCGCGCAGAGCTCATCGGCCTCGCCCAGGGTCGCGTCCGGGTGCACCGTGATCGGATCGGTGACCATGCCGGACTCGGAGCGCTTGACCAGGTCGACCTGGTTGGCCTGGTCGGCGATGGAGAGGTTGCGGTGCAGGACGCCGACGCCGCCCTGGCGGGCCATCGCGATGGCCATGCGGGCCTCGGTGACCTTGTCCATGGCGGCGGAGAGCAGCGGGACGTTCACACGGACGTTGCGGGAGATGAGCGAGGACGTGTCGATCGCGTCCGGGGACATGTCCGACGATCCGGGAAGTAGCAGCACATCGTCATAAGTGAGGCCGAGTGTGGCGAATTTGTCGGGCACTCCGTCGGCGTTCACAGTCATGACACCTTCCAAGATGGTCTTGCTCAGCGCGGATGTCCATGCTAACGGGATCCCGACGCGTCTCATTCCACGACCAAGGTCCAGCCCAAGGTTCGTTGCTTCCTACGAAGAATGAACCCGGCGAACCCACGCGAAGGCGGCCGAACCGGTACACAGGGGTCCGGCCCGTCGCACCCGTCCGGCCTACTGCTCGGCGAGCGCGCGGAGCCGGCTGAGGGCGCGGTGCTGGGCCACCCGGACCGCCCCGGGGGACATGCCGAGCAGATGCCCGGTCTCTTCGGCGGTGAGCCCGACGGCGACGCGCAGCACGAGGAGCTCCCGCTGGTTCTCCGGGAGGTTGGCCAGCAGCTTCTTGGCCCAGGCGGCATCGCTGCTCAGCAGCGCGCGCTCCTCGGGGCCCAGGGAGTCGTCGGGCCGCTCCGGCATCTCGTCGGAGGGCACGGCCGTGCTGCCGGGGTGCCGCATGGCGGCCCGCTGCAGGTCGGCGACCTTGTGCGCGGCGATGGCGAAGACGAAGGCCTCGAAGGGGCGGCCGGTGTCGCGGTAGCGCGGCAGCGCCATCAGGACGGCGACACAGACTTCCTGTGCCAGGTCCTCGACGAAGTGACGAGCGTCACCCGGGAGCCGCGAGAGCCGGGTGCGGCAGTAGCGGATGGCGAGGGGGTGCACGAAGGCGAGCAGATCGTGCGTGGCCTGCTCGTCGCCCTCGACCGCACGGCGTACGAGCGCGCCGACGGTACCGTCGCCGCCACCTCGGGCGGTGCCGGTGGGGCCTGTGGCCGCGGGTGAACCCGGGGCCTCGTCTTCGCGCATCAATCCATGGTGCCCTGATGCCGGAGCATTCGCGGCACTGCGGTCCGTGTTGTGCGTCGAAGCGTTATGCGGGGTGGGTGCACCGGAACTCATGCTCTGGCCCCTCCCCTCCCGCTCGGCCGAATCGCCCCCGAGGCGACATCTCCAGGATGCGCCACACCCTCAAGCATGCGGCATGGCGCGCGAAGCGACACGTCCCCCGGATTGTGCACCGCCAATCCCCGGTCCGCACCACGGTGCGGGGGATCGGTCGGCGGGGCCGCCGGGACCCGCCGCGAGGACCCGTCCGGCCCGGGCCCGGCCGCGGCACCGCCGGCCGGTGAGGGCCGGCGGTCGTGCGGTCAGCGGACCAGACCCCAGCGGAATCCGAGGGCCACGGCGTGCGCCCGGTCCGAGGCGCCCAGCTTCTTGAACAGCCGGCGGGCGTGCGTCTTGACCGTGTCCTCGGAGAGGAAGAGCTCGCGCCCGATCTCCGCGTTGGACCGGCCGTGGCTCATGCCCTCCAGCACCTGGATCTCGCGCGCGGTGAGCGTGGGCGCGGCGCCCATCTCGGCCGAGCGGAGCCGGCGCGGGGCCAGCCTCCAGGTCGGGTCGGCGAGGGCCTGGGTGACCGTGGCCCGCAGTTCGGCGCGCGAGGCGTCCTTGTGCAGATAGCCCCGGGCGCCGGCGGCGACCGCGAGGGCCACGCCGTCCAGGTCTTCGGCGACCGTCAGCATGATGATGCGGGCGCCGGGATCGGCCGAGAGCAGCCGGCGAACCGTCTCCACACCGCCGAGCCCGGGCATCCGTACATCCATCAGAATCAGGTCGGAGCGGTCGGCACCCCAGCGGCGGAGGACTTCCTCGCCGTTGGCGGCCGTCGTCACACGCTCGACGCCGGGCACGGTGGCAACCGCGCGGCGGAGCGCCTCTCGGGCAAGCGGGGAGTCGTCGCAGACGAGGACGGATGTCATGACCGCCCTCCGCAGCTGCTGATGCGCGTCACCTTGAGCCTCCAGGCTGGTACGTATCGTCACCTGTGCGGTCGATGTCCCCGGACACCTGTCCGAGAACTTCTTGGTTCAACCGCCTTCGCACTCTCAACGATGGTCACTCGAAAGAGTTACGGGTCAGACGAACACCTTCGGCACTCTACGTGAGGAAGCGATCACGACGCGGGCGCCACTCGCCGCGTGTCCTCCATCTGGAGTTATGCCCTATTTGGCGGCTTTCCTTCCGTTTGGCGCATGTCTGAGGCTAGATTCCCAATGAGTCATATTTACATCTACTACGACAGTAGGTGTGGAGACATGGACCGTATCCGCCTCAGTACCGGCACCAAGAGGACTACCAATGGCAGATTTCTCCCGCCTCCCCGGACCGAACGCCGACCTCTGGGACTGGCAGCTGCTGGCTGCCTGCCGCGGGGTCGACAGCTCCCTCTTCTTCCACCCGGAAGGCGAGCGGGGCGCGGCCAGGAGCGCGCGCGAGGCCTCGGCTAAAGAGGTCTGCATGCGATGCCCGGTGCGTTCTGAATGCGCCGCGCACGCACTCGCCGTCCGCGAGCCCTACGGGGTGTGGGGCGGCCTCACCGAGGACGAACGCGAAGAACTGATGGGTCGCGCACGCCATCGCCTGATCCCCGCGACGACCGCCATCGGACCGATCGCTCCGCACTGAGCGGACTGGTCACGAGGAGTCGAAGGAACGTTTCTTCGATTCATCCGGCCCGCCCGCCGCTCCCCGCGGTGCGCACGGCGTGCCGATCACCGGCCCGGGACGCCACCCGACCGGCCGTACCGCCGTACGGTCCCTCGTGTGGCGGGCCGGCCCGACCCGCTGTACTGCGGCTCCCCACGGGGCTCCGTACGGGGCCCGCACACAGGGGTGCCCCCGTACGGAGTCCCGTACGGGGGCATCCCCGCGCGCGCTCAGCGCCTGGCCGCCCGCTCCAGCTCGGCCAGGGTCGCGGCCACCGCCGGCACCCGGGCCAGGTCGGGCAGGGTCAGCGCGACGACCTCCCGCTCCACGGCCGGCTCCACGACGAGCGTGCTCACGCCCTTGGCCCGTACGGACTCCACCGCGAGCTCCGGCAGCACCGCGACCCCGAGCCCCGCCCCGACCAGGCCGACCACGGCCGGGTAGTCGTCGGTGGCGAAATCGATGCGCGGGGTGAATCCGGCGCCCTCGCAGACCTCGACCAGATGGCGGCGGCAGCGCGGGCATCCCGCGATCCAGGGCTCGTCGGCCAGCTCGGCCATGCCCACCCGCTCCGCGCCCGCCAGCCGGTGCCCCTCGGGAACCAGCCCGACGAGCCGGTCGGTCAGCAGCGGCCGGACCACGAGGTCCTCCCACTCGGCGGACGGCGCCGAGCCCCCGCCGTAGCGGAAGGCCAGCGCGAGATCGCAGTCGCCCTCGCGCAGCATCTCCACCGAGCGCGGCGGCTCGGCCTCCACCAGCGAGATCCGGGTCCCCGGGTGCTCGGCGCGCATCGCCGCCAGCGCGGTGGGCACCAGCGTGGAGCTGCCGCTGGGGAAGGAGACGAGCCGGACCCGGCCCGCGCGCAGGCCCGCGATCGCCGCGACCTCCTCCTCGGCGGCGGTCAGCCCGGCGAGGATCCCGGCGGCATGCCGGACCAGCGCCTCACCGGCCTGGGTGAGGCGCATCTCGCGCCCGGTACGGATCAGCAGCGGAGTGCCGGCGGACTGTTCCAGCGCCTTCATCTGCTGGGAGACGGCCGGCTGGGTGCAGCCCAGCTCGCGGGCCGCGGCGGAGAAGGACCCGGTTCCGGCGACAGCGCGCAGAACTCGGAGATGACGTGCCTCGATCACCCTTCGAGCATAAGGGCTACTTTGATGGCGGCGCCAATAATCCCGTGCCGCTTTGAGACGGTTCGGTTAGCGTGGTGACATGCATCTGATCTCCGTGAACCTCGGCCGCGCGACGGCCGTCGCCTACACCGACGCGGAGGACGGGCTGACCGGCCACCACAAGCTCCCGGCGCACGGCCCCGTGCGCGTCTTCGCCCCGGGCCCCAAGGGCGTCGGGGCGAGCGGCGTCGAGGGGGATGACGTGTGCAGCCTGCGCCACCACGGCGGCGACGACCAGGCCGTGTACGCGTACGCCCGCGAGGACCTGGAGTGGTGGGAGGGCGAGCTGGAGCGCGAGCTGCCCGGCGGGGTCTTCGGCGAGAACTTCACCACCTCCGGGATCGACGTGAACGGCGCGAAGGTCGGCGAGCGCTGGCGGGTCGGCCCCGAGCTGGTCCTGGAGGTGGCCTCGGCGCGCATCCCGTGCCGGACCTTCCAGGGGGTGCTCGGCGAGAAGGCCTGGGTCAAGCGGTTCACCCGGGCCGCGCGGCCGGGCGCGTACCTGCGGGTGATCGAGGAGGGCCGGGTCTCGCCCGGCGACGCCATCGAGGTGCTGCACCGCCCCGACCACGAGGTGACCGTCGCGTTCTGGTTCCGCGCCTTCACCACCGAGCGGGAGCTGCTGCCGCGCACCCTGGCGGTCGGTGACGCGCTGGAGCCCGAGGCGCGGGACAAGGCGCTGGCCTACGTGGCGAAGTACGGGAAGGAGAGGTCCCCGCAAGGGGCCTGACGCACCGGCCGGTACGGGAGGCGGCGCCCCGGGCGGCTAGGTTGCGCGTATGACGACTGCGTTGATTACGGGATCCACGGCGGGCATCGGCGCCGCCTTCGCCCGGCGGCTCGCCGCCCAGGGGCACAACCTCGTCCTGGTGGCCCGGGACACCAGGAGGCTCGGCGAGCAGGCCACCGAACTGCACGACCGGCACGGCATCGAGGCCGAGGTGCTGGTCGCGGACCTCTCCACCGAGGACGGCATCACGGCGGTCGAGGAACGCCTCGGCGACCTCAAGCACCCGGTGGACCTGCTGGTCAACAACGCGGGGTTCGGCAACAAGGGCCGCTACCTCGAAGTCTCCATGGCCGACGAGCTGACCATGCTGAAGGTCCACGTCGAGGCCGTCCTGCGGCTGACCTCGGCGGCGACCGGGTCGATGCGCTCGCGCGGGCGCGGCGGCGTGATCAACGTGGCCTCGGTGGCCGCCTTCCTGCCGCGCGGCACCTACGGGGCGAGCAAGGCCTGGGTCGTGCAGTTCACCCAGGGCGCGGCGAAGGACCTGACCGGTTCGGGCGTACGCCTGATGGCGCTGTGCCCGGGCTTCGTGCGCACCGAGTTCCACGAGCGCGCCGGGATGGGCACGGACAACATCCCCGGCTGGATGTGGCTGGACGCCGACAAGCTGGTGGCCGCGGCCCTGGCGGACCTGGCGCGGGGCAAGACGGTGTCGATCCCGGACCCGCGCTACAAGGCGCTGATGGGCGTGGTGAAGCTGACGCCGCGCGGGCTGCTGGGCGGGGTCTCCTCGCGGACGGGGCGCAAGTACGGGCCGCAGTGACCGGTCTTTGGTGACCTGTGGGTAAACGCGGCATATGGGTGAAATCTCCCTAGACTGGATGTGTCCCATCCAGCGCGGGAGGCGACGCGATGACATTCGTACAAGTAATCGATTACGAGACGAAGCGGTTCGACGAGATGAACGCCCTCATCGACCGCTACGCCGAGCAGGCCGCGGGCAAGCGCACGGTCACGCACACACTCATCGGCAGGGACCGCGACGCCCAGACGCACTACGTGGACCTCGTCGAGTTCCCCTCGTACGAAGAGGCCATGAGGAACTCTCAACTCCCGGAGACCGACCGGATGTTCCAGGAGATGGTGGCCCTCTGCGACGGCATGCCCAAGTTCATGAACCTCGACGTGGTCCGCGACGAGTACCTCAACAAGCTCGTCGTGAACCGGATGTTCGAGGAGATCGCGGTCAAGGGCGACATGGCCGTCGTGGACGAGTGCATCGCGGCCGACTACATCAGCCACGACATCATGGAGAGCGACGGACAGGGCAACGGCCGGGAAGGCCTGCGCCGGACCATCGGCATGTGGCGGGACGCCTTCGAGTTCAACTTCGAGATGACGCGCCAGATCGCCGAAGGCGACTGCGTCACCACGCTCTGGGACTGGAAGGGCACCCACAAGGGCGAGTTCATGGGGGTCGCGCCGACCGGCAGGGAATTCTCCATGTCGGGCTGTACGACCAGCCGCATCGAGAACGGCCAGATCGCGGAAGACTGGTGGTACTACGACGCCCCGGCGCTCATGCGCCAGATGGGCATGATGCCCGGATAGCCAAGGGGAAAGCCCCGGTCACCACCGCTTGGCAGCGGTGACCGGGGCTTTGCCGTGACTGCGACTGCTGACGAGGTCAGTGGCTGTGGCCGTGGCCGTGGCCGTGACCGGCGTCGCCCTCGTCGTCGGCCGGCTTCTCGACGACCAGGGTCTCGGTCGTGAGCAGCAGGGACGCGATGGAAGCGGCGTTCTCCAGCGCGGAGCGGGTGACCTTGACCGGGTCGATGACGCCGGCCTTGACCAGGTCGCCGTACTCGCCGGTGGCGGCGTTGAAGCCCTGGCCCTTCTCGAGCTCGGCGACCTTCGCGGTGATGACGTAGCCCTCGAGGCCGGCGTTCTCCGCGATCCAGCGCAGCGGCTCGACGGCGGCGCGGCGCACGACCGCGACACCGGTGGCCTCGTCGCCCGACAGGCCGAGGTTGCCTTCGAGCACCTTCACGGCGTGGACGAGAGCGGAGCCACCGCCGGAGACGATGCCCTCCTCGACCGCGGCGCGGGTCGCCGAGATGGCGTCCTCGAGACGGTGCTTCTTCTCCTTGAGCTCCACCTCGGTGGCGGCGCCGACCTTGATGACGCAGACGCCGCCGGCGAGCTTCGCCAGGCGCTCCTGCAGCTTCTCGCGGTCCCAGTCCGAGTCGGTCGACTCGATCTCGGCCTTGATCTGGTTGACGCGGCCGAGGACCTCGGCCGAGCTGCCGCCACCGTCGACGATGGTGGTGCTGTCCTTGGAGATCGTGACGCGGCGGGCGGAGCCCAGTACGTCCAGACCGGCCTGGTCGAGCTTGAGGCCGACCTCCTCGGCGATGACGGTGGCACCGGTGAGGGTGGCCATGTCCTGCAGCATCGCCTTGCGGCGGTCACCGAAGCCGGGCGCCTTGACGGCGACGGCGTTGAAGGTGCCACGGATCTTGTTGACGACGAGGGTGGAGAGCGCCTCGCCCTCGACGTCCTCGGCGATGATCAGCAGCGGCTTGGAGGCGCCGGCCTGGATGACCTTCTCGAGCAGCGGCAGGAGGTCCTGGATGGAGGAGATCTTGCCCTGGTTGATCAGGATGTACGGGTCATCGAGGATGGCCTCCATACGCTCCTGGTCGGAGACCATGTACGGGGACAGGTAGCCCTTGTCGAAGGCCATGCCCTCGGTGAACTCGAGCTCCAGGCCGAAGGCGTTGGACTCCTCGACGGTGATGACACCGTCCTTGCCGACCTTGTCCATCGCCTCGGCGATGAGGTCGCCGACCTGCTGGTCCTGCGCGGAGAGCGCGGCCACGGCGGCGATGTCGGACTTGTCCTCGATCGGGCGGGCGGTCGCGAGGAGCTCCTCGGACACGGCCTTGACCGCGGCGTCGATGCCCTTCTTCAGGGCGGCCGGGGAAGCACCCGCGGCGACGTTGCGCAGACCCTCGCGGACCAGTGCCTGGGCCAGGACGGTGGCGGTGGTGGTGCCGTCACCCGCGACGTCGTTGGTCTTGGTCGCGACCTCCTTGACGAGCTGCGCGCCAAGGTTCTCGTACGGGTCGTCCAGCTCGACCTCGCGAGCGATGGTGACACCGTCGTTCGTGATGGTGGGCGCACCGAACTTCTTGTCGATCACGACGTTGCGGCCCTTGGGGCCGATCGTCACCTTGACCGTGTCGGCAAGCTTGTTGACGCCGCGCTCGAGGGCGCGACGGGCGTCCTCGTCAAACTTGAGAATCTTCGGCATGGGAGCGGTTCAGCCCTCTCGTTGCGATCCCCGGCCGCTCACCGCGACCGCCTGTGCAGAAACGAACTACGCCCCTCGCCGCCCGGCATCAGCAGGGGTGACCAGGGGCGTAGCTCAAAGCAAAACTGAAGAAGTGACTTACTTCTCGACGATCGCGAGCACGTCGCGGGCCGAGAGGACGAGGTACTCCTCGCCGTTGTACTTCACTTCGGTGCCGCCGTACTTGGAGTACAGGACGACGTCGCCGACGGTGACGTCCAGCGGAAGACGCTGGCCGTCCTCGAAGCGACCCGGGCCAACCGCGAGGACGACGCCCTCCTGGGGCTTCTCCTTCGCGGTGTCCGGGATGACCAGGCCAGAGGCTGTGGTCTGCTCGGCGTCGAGCGGCTGGACCACAATGCGGTCCTCGAGCGGCTTGATGGCAACCTTGGAGCTGGTGGTCGTCACGTTCCGACCTCCCCCTTCGGAGATCCGGGGTTAACTGTCTGAGGTGGCGACCAGGTCGATCCGTCGTCGCGGGAGCCGGACCTGCCTGTCGCTGTGTTGGCACTCACCAGGGGCGAGTGCCAGACGCGAGACTATTCCGGGGATTAGCACTCGGTCAAGCGGAGTGCCAATACGCGCCGCTCGTTTCGCCGCCCGGACCGCCCTGGAGGCGGCCCGGAACCCCACCCCGGGCCCGCGGCCCCGGACCCGCCGCCGGGTGCGGCACCGCTGCCGGGGCGGAGCCCCGGAAGGAGTCCGGGCGCAGCCCGGGGCTCGCCTTCTCAGCCCGTCCGGCGCTTGAGGACCGGGGTCCGGGCAGCGCCCGGGGAACGGTGGAAGGGCGGGTAGGGGACCTCCGCACCGCAGGGCAGCACCACCCGCACCCGCCCACCGGGGCCGGGACGCTCGGGCGGCAACCCCGCCCGGTCACCGGCGGACGGCGTCCCGCGCAGCGATGCGGGCCGCACATCAAGGGGGGTGCCCGGTATGTGAGGCTTGGGGCATGCGGATTCTGGTCGTCGAAGACGAAGTGGGGCTTGCCGAGACGTTGCGGCGCGGCCTCTCCGCCGACGGCCACTGGACCGACCTCGCCCACGACGGCCACCGCGGGCTGGAACTCGCCCTCTCCGGCGGCCCGTACGACGTGGTCCTGCTCGACCTGATGCTCCCCGGACCCTCGGGCTTCGAGATCTGCCGGCGCATGCGCGCCCACGGCGACCCCACCCCCGTCCTCATGCTGACCGCCAAGGACGGCGAGTACGACGAGGCCGAGGGCCTGGACTCCGGCGCCGACGACTACCTCACCAAGCCGTTCTCCTTCGTCGTCCTCGCCGCCCGGCTGCGCGCGCTCGCCCGCCGGGCCGCCGCCCCGCGCCCCAGCGTCCTGCAGGCCGGCGACCTCCTCCTCGACCCGCGCGGCCGCCGCTGCCGGCGCGGCCCGCACGAGATCGAGCTGACCGCCCGCGAGCTCGGCGTCCTGGCCTGCCTGATGGAGCAGCCCGGCCGGGCCGTCGCCAAGCAGGACATCCTCGACGAGGTCTGGGACACCCCGCACGGCATCGACCCGAACATCGTCGAGGTCTACGTCTCCTCGCTCCGCCGCAAGATCGACGCCCCCTTCGGCCGCCGCTCGATCCTCACCGTCCACGGCACCGGCTACCGGATGGCCCCGGACGGTGGCTAGTGCTGTGACCGGAAAGGTTTGCCGGGTCGCGGTGTTCGGTGCGGTGCATCGCAAGGCGGAGGACCACGCCTCGTACTGGACGTACCGGTGTGGTCCGACAACGCGGCGAGGTGCCGTGCCGGGCGCCGCGACCCGGTGAACCCTTCCGGTCACAGCACTAGCGCCCGGTCCCGACCCCGGCTCCGACCCCGGTCCGGGTCCGGGTCCGGGTCCCGGGGCCGGTCCGGCGCCCGGACACGCCGGCTCGGCAGCCTGCGGGCCCGCGCCGCCGCGGCCGCCGCCCTCGCGATGGCCGCCGTGCTCGCCACCGGCGGGCTGTGGCTCTACACCGTGCTGCGCGCCAACCTCATCGAGAACACCACCGGCCGCACCGAGCTCGCCGCCCGCAAGGTCGCCGCCCAGCTGGACACCGCGACCCTCCCGGCGGGCGGCCGACTGCCCGCGCCCGAGGGCGGCGTCGACCTGGTCCTCGTACGGGACGCGGCCGGCGCGACCGTCGCCACCAGCGGGGACCTCGAGGACACCCCCGAGCCCGCCGGGCCGGGCATCGCGCCCGGCGACGACTCCCGGTCGGCGGTCCTGGAGCCCGCGCGCCCCGGCGCGCAGCGGCGCGTCGTGGTCGCCGTCCAGGCCCCCGGCCCGCCGGGGGCGCACGCCCCGCACACCGTGTACGCCATGACCGTGCTCGGCGACGTCGACGACGCCAACCGGGCCGTCGCCTTCGGCCTGCTGGCCGGCGCGCCCCCGCTGATCGCCTTCTCGGCGCTCCTGGCCTGGTGGGTGACCGGGCACGCGCTGCGCCCCGTCACCGCGATCCGCACCGAGCTGGCGGCGGTCACCGCGAGCGAGCTGAACCGGCGGGTCCCGGACCCGGGCGGCGCCGACGAGATCGCGCGGCTGGCCCGGACCGTCAACGCCACCCTCGACCGGCTGGAGCGCAGCGACGCCCGGCAGCGGCAGTTCACCGCCGACGCCTCGCACGAGCTGCGCAACCCCCTAGCGGCCGTGCGGTCCCGGCTGGAGGTGGCGCTGCGGGACCCCGACCGGGAGTCCGTGGCGGCCGCGCTGGCCGATACCGAGCGGCTCCAGCGCATCGCGGCCGATCTGCTCCTGCTGGCCCGCCTCGACGGCGGACCCGCGCCGCGCACCGAGCCGGTGGACCTCGCGCTGCTGGCCGCCGAGGACGTGGCGCGGCGCCCGGAGCCCCGGGTCGCGCTGCGGCTGGACGCGCGGGCCCCCGTACCGGCCGCCGGGGATCCTGCGCGCCTGGAGCGGGCGCTGGCCAACCTGGTGGACAACGCCCTGCGGTACGCCCGCACCGAGGTCACCGTCAGGGCGGGCGCCGACGGCGACGGCTGGGCGGTGCTGGAGGTGGCCGACGACGGGCCGGGCATCCCGGAGGCGGACCGGGACCGGGTCTTCGAGCGGTTCGTACGGCTGGACGCGGACCGGGGCCGGACCAGCGGCGGCACCGGCCTGGGCCTGGCGATCGCCCGGGAGATCGCGCGGGCGCACGGCGGTGACGTCCGGGCGCTCCCCGCGCCCGCCGGCCGTGCCGGTGCGCGGCTGGTGCTGCGGGTGCCGGGGCGCGGGCCCGGGCGCGGGCCTGAAGGCGGCCCGGAGACCGGCCCAGCGATCGGCCCGGAGACCGGCCCAGCGATCGGCCCGGAGACCGGCCCGGAGATCGGCCCGGGAGGCGGGCCACCGCCCGCCCGTCCCTGAAGGCGGTTTCAGGACCCTCAGGATTCCTTCAGCCGCGCTCCCCCAGCATCGACAGGCATGAGCGCCCACCGCAGGAAGCCCCCGGAGCGGGAACGGCCGCCACAGGCCCCCGCGACCCGCCGCCGCAGGCCCTCGCGCCGGAGCCGGCTCGTCCGCACCCTGCTGGCGGCCGGCTGCGCGCTGGCGGTGATCGCCGGCGGCTCGGCCTGGTACCTGTACCGGGACCTGGTCTCCAGCATCGGCAGTTCCAAGGCCCTGGAGGGCGCCGAGAAGTCGAAGCACGGCGATGTGAACATCCTGCTGATGGGCCTGGACAGCCGCCGCGACCAGAACGGCGAGGACCTCCCGCCGGAGATCCTCGACAAACTGCACGCGGGCGCCAGCTCCGACGTCGGCGGCTACAACACCAACACCCTGATCCTGCTGCACGTCCCCGGCGACGGCGGCAAGGCGAAGGCCTTCTCGGTGCCGCGCGACGATTTCGTCGACCTGCGGGGCGTGCCCGGGTTCACCGGCAAGGCCAAGATCAAGGAGGCGTACGGGCGGGCGAAGGCCACGACCGAGGAGCAGCTCTCGGCCCGGGGGGTCACGGACAAGAGGCAGTTGGAGCGCGAGGGGCGCGAGGCGGGGCGCAAGGCGGAGATCGAGACGGTCCGCACCTTCCTCGGGGTCCCGATCGACCATTTCGCCGAGCTGAACCTGGCCGGCTTCTACCATCTGGCGGACGCGCTGGGCGGCGTACCGGTCTGCCTGAACCACGCCGTGAAGGACAAGAACTCCGGGGCCGACTTCTCGGCCGGGCGGCACGAGCTGGACGGCCGGCAGTCGCTGGCCTTCGTCCGGCAGCGGATGGGGCTGACCATGGGCGACCTGGACCGGACGAAGCGGCAGCAGGCCTTCCTCGCGGGGGCGACGTACAAGCTCAATCAGGCCGGGACCTTCACCGATCCGGTGAAACTGCTCAAGCTGATCGACACCGCGAAGCAGGACGTCGTCACCGATCAGGGGTGGGACCTGCTGTCGTTCGTGCAGCAGGCCAAGAGCCTGTCGGGGGGCAACGTGGAATTTGTGACCCTTCCCATCGAGCGCTTCGACAGGAACCATGGGTCCGACATAAACGTCGTAGACGATATGAAGATAAAGCGCCTCATTGCCGAGCAGATCGGTCCCAGGGCCTCTGCGAGTCCGAGCGCACCGGGCGCCGCTCCCTCACCGGCGGGCACTCCCGCACCGGCCGCGTCCGCGTCCGGCCCGGCGTCCGGCCCGGCGTCCGGCCCGGGCTCCGCGCCCGCACCGACCCCGTCGAAGTCGAAGGAAGACAACGGCATCCCCGCCATCGACGGCGGCGGCGTTCCGTGCGTGGACTGAAACCCCTGACGTCGGCGGGCGCGCGCCGCCGCACCGAAGCACTGCTGCTCGTCCTCGTCCTCGGCGTGACCATTTCCGGCCACATCAGCGCGGGCCTCGCGATGAACGACGCGCTGCCGGCCGGCCTCACCGGCTTCGTGATCAGCATGACGCTGCTCGCGCTGGTGGGGCACCTGGCCGTGCGCCGGTTCGCGGCGTACGCGGATCCGCTGATCTTCCCCATCGCCCTGCTGATGACCGGGCTGGGCCTGGTGCTGCTGCACCGGCTCGACCAGGGGTACCTGGAGCGGTACAACTCGCCGGCGACGGCGCCCGGCCAGCTGATGTGGTCGGTGGTCGGCGTCGCGGCCTGCATCGCGGTGCTGGGGCTGCTGCGCGACCACCGGCTGCTGCAGCGGTTCATCTACATCACGATGGCCGTCGCCCTGGTGGCGCTGATCGCGCCGGCGTTCTTCGGCGCGGACAAGTTCGGGGCGAAGCGCTGGATCACCGTCGGCTCGCTCTCGGTCCAGCCCGGCGAGTTCGTGAAGATCATGATCGCGATCTTCTTCGCGGGCTACCTGGTCATCCACCGCGACTCGCTGGCCCTGTCGGGCCGCAAGTTCCTCGGCATGCGGCTGCCCCCGATGCGCCAACTCGGACCGATCATCACGGTGTGGATCGTGTCGCTCCTCGTCCTCGTCTTCGAGCGCGACCTCGGCACCTCGCTGATCTTCTTCGGCGTCTTCGTGGTGATGCTCTACGTCGCCACCGAACGCACCAGCTGGACCATCTTCGGCCTGCTGATGTCCTGCGTGGGCGCCTTCGTCGTCGGCTCGGTCGAGCCGCACGTCAAGGGGCGCGTGGCCGCGTGGCTCAACCCGCTGTCCTACTACTCGAACCCCCGGCCGCCGGGCATCATCTCGGACCAGTCGGCGCAGGCGCTGTTCAGCTTCGGCACCGGCGGCGTCACGGGCACCGGGCTGGGCATGGGCCACCCGGAGCTGCTCGGCTTCGCCGGCCGCAGCGACTTCATCCTGACGACGGTGGGCGAGGAGCTGGGCCTGGTCGGCGTCATGGCCGTCCTCGCCCTGTACGGGCTCCTCGTGCAGCGGGGGCTGCGGATGTCGCTGGGCGCGCGCGACCCCTTCGGCAAGCTGCTGGCCGTGGGCCTGTCCTCGGCGCTGGCCCTGCAGGTCTTCGTGGTGGCGGGCGGCGTGACGGGCCTGATCCCCCTGACGGGCAAGGCGCTGCCCTTCCTGGCCAGCGGCGGCTCGTCCCTGCTGGCCAACTGGATCATGATCGCCCTGCTGCTGCGGATCTCCGACAGCGCGGAACGCCAGCGCGAGGCGGACAGCCGGGGACCGGTGGCAACGACGATCACACCGGCGCTGACCCCGCAGTCGGTCTGAGCGGGGCGGGGCGGGGCCAGTCGGCCGGCCCGGCCCGGTCTACCCGACCCGGCCCGGTCTGCCCGACCCGGCCCCCTCGGTCAGAGGTAGTCCTCCAGCCGACCGATCCGGTAGCCCTGCTCCTGTATCCGCTGGAGCATCCGCGTCGTCATCTCGGTCTCCGTCGTGCCCTTGAGCTCCGACGGGCCGCGGAAGTGGGCCAGGACGATGTCACCCGGCTTGAGCGCGGAGCCCTCGGCGTACTGGAAGTTGTTGATCTGCATCGACACGCGCCACAGGAGCAGCTGCGATATCCCGCACTCGTGCGCGGCCCTGAGGGTGTCGTCGTTGTAGTTGCCGTACGGCGGGCGGAACCGGGCCGGCTTCGTGCCGAAGCGCTTCTCCAGGCGTTCCTGCTGCCCGCATATCTCCTTCTTCTGCGCCTCGAAGGACAGGGTCCGCAGGTTCGGGTGCGTCAGCGTGTGGTTGTTTATCGTGCTGCCCGAGCCGTTGTCGCGGAGCGCCTCGAAGTGGCCGTAGTCCGACGAGGCGATGGCGTCCGTCAGGAACATGCTGATCGGCAGCTTCAGCTCGGCGGCCATCTTCAGGAACTCGGGGCTCTTCTCGGCGCCGTCGTCGAACGTCAGGAAGACGACCTTGTCGTCCGCCGGGACGGGTATTCGGTCCACGACCTGGACCCGGCCCGGCTGCGCCGGCGGGATCTGCGCCCTGGCCGCGGGCTTGGGGGCGTACTGGAGGGGGGCGTTCAGGCCCCACTTCCGGTACGCCTCGTCCCCCGCGGAGCTCGGCCCCGGCGCCGTCCCCGCCCCCGTCCCGGACGGTGAGGACGTGGCCGGGGGCGGCGCGGACCGCCCCGCCTCCGTGGTCCCCGGACCCATCCGTCCGGTGGGGTCCGCGCTGCCCCCGCACCCCGTCAGGGACAGCGCGAGCGCGCCGGCCGCCAGCGTTCCGGCTGTCAACCGGCGCGCGTACCTCACAAGTAATCCTCCAGGCGAGCCACGGCGTACCCCTTGTCCGTGACGGTCTTCATGACATGACGGATCATGTCAGTCATGCTGCCCTTCCAGTCTTCCTTGCCCCGGAAGTGCGTGAGGATGATGTCACCGGGGTGCAGGTCCTTGTCCCACTCCCGCCAGTCCATCCGGTTCGGGAAGGCTTCCTCGTTCCACAGCGGAACGGCCTTGACCCCGCAGGACTTGGCCGCGCGCAGCGTGTCCTCGTTGTAGTTCCCGTACGGCGGGCGGAACAGCGTGGGCCGCTTGCCGAACTGCTTCTCGATCGTGTCCTGCTGCCCGCAGATCTCCTGCCGCTGCTTCTCGTAGGAGAGCGCCGGCATGTAGCGGTGGTTGAGCGTGTGGTTGTTGAGCGTGACGCCCGCCGCCTGCATCTCCTTGAAGTACGGGTAGTTGTCCCGCACCAGGTAGTCGCTCAGGAACGCGGTGTACGGGAGCTTCAGCTCCTGCATCATCTTCAGGAACTCGGGATCCTTCTCCGCGCCGTCGTCGATCGTCAGGAAGACGACCTTCTCCTCCGTGGGGACGGTGGTGAAGACCGGGGGCAGGTTCTCCTGGTCCTCCACCTCGAAGCCGTCCCGAGTGGTGATCTCGGGCTTCGTCTTGGGCGCGGCCGGGGCCATGAGCGGCGGTTTGACCAGGCCCCACTTCTTCGCGGCGACCACCCGCGCCTGCTGGGCGGCCTTCAGCTTCTCGGCGTAGTTGCCGAGCGCGCCGGCCGCGCCGGCCGGCTCGGCGCCGGCGGCGGCCTTCGCCTTCGCGGCCTTGTCCGGCGACCCGGGCTCCGCGGATCCGCACCCGGTCGCCACTGCGGCGACCAGCAGTGCGGCCATCGCGGCCATCCCCAACCGGCCTCGCGCTGCTGCCGCGATCCGGTGACCCTGTTGCGTCTTATGTTCCTTTTGTCGGACTAGCTGCATAGCTGAGCATCCTGGCATCCGCCCGGCCCGCGCCCCGGCCGACACCGCGAGCGGAATTCGACCTTCCTCCGACTGGCCCACCGTGGCCGACAATGGATCCCGTGACCCCCGAAGACTTCGCCGCGCTCCTCGCCCCCGAGGGCCACGCCCTCCTCGACTCGCTCCGGGACTACGACCCCGCCCAGGAGCTCGCCGTCGCCACCCGGCTGCGCCGCGAGCACCCCGCCGCGCTGGTCTCCGCCGCCCTCGGGCAGGCCCGGCTGCGCCAGCGCGCGGTGGCGAAGTTCGGGGCCGAGGACGCGGGCCGGATGTACTTCACCCCCGGCGGCGGGGAGATGGCCACGCGCGCGTCCGTGGCCTCGTACCGCGCCGAGCGGCTCGCCGCCCTCGGCGTACGCAGCCTCGCGGACCTGTGCTGCGGCATCGGCGGCGACGCCCTGGCCCTGGCCCGGCTCGGCATCCGCGTGCTCGCGGTGGACCACGACCCGCTGACCGTCGCCGTCGCCCGCGCCAACGCCGAGGCGCTGGGGCTGGCCGACCTGATCGAGGTCCTGGAGGCGGACGTGACGGAGGTGGACACCGCCGGGTACGACGCCGTCTTCATCGACCCGGCCCGCCGGGGCGGCCGCGGCCGGATCTTCGATCCGGAGTCCTACTCCCCGCCGCTCTCGTGGGCCGTGGAGACCGCGCGCGCCGCGAAGTTCGCCGCCATCAAGGTCGCGCCCGGGATCCCGCACGAGGCGGTCCCGGCGGAGGCCTGCGCGGAGTGGATCTCCGACCAGGGGGACGTGAAGGAGGCCGTCCTGTGGTTCGGGACCGCCCCGGGCGAGATCCGCGCCACGCTGCTGCCCGGGCCGCGCGCGCTGGTGACCGCCGATCCGCTGCCCGACCCCGAGGCCGGGCCCGTCGGCCGCTACCTCTACGAGCCCGACGGCGCCGTGATCCGGGCCCACTTGGTCGCGGAGGTCGCCGAGCAGCTGGACGGCAGGCTGATCGACCCGACCATCGCGTACATCACCGCGGACGAGCTGCGCGCGACCCCGTACGCGACCGCGTACGAGATCACCGACGTGCTGCCCTTCGGGCTGAAGAAGCTCAAGGCCCTGCTGCGCGAGCGCGGGGTCGGCATCCTGACGGTGAAGAAGCGCGGCTCGGCGGTCGAGCCGGAGGAGCTGCGCAAGAAGGTCAAGCCGCAGGGGCCGAACTCCGCGACCGTGTTCCTGACCCGGGTCGCCGGGGCGCCCTCGATGCTGATCGGCTCACCGGCGACCGCGGACGGGGGCGCGGGCGCGGCACGGGTTCACGCGGCCCCGGGGTCCCCGAAAGACCTCTGAGAGACGGCCTGGAAGCGGATCGCCCACCGGTAGTGCGCGCCCGCCTTGCCCAGGCCCAGCAGGGCGGTGATCCACAGGATCATGCCGAGGCCCATGGTGTAGGCGACCTCGCCGTACGTGTCCGCGCCCGGCCGGGCCGCCGCCGCCGACCCGAAGGTCACCCAGAGCCCGAGCGCGCCCAGGGCGAAGGAGGCGAGCAGCCAGGTCAGGCTGCGCCCCGGCGCGCGCATCGCGCGGTCGGCGGCCGGGTCCGGCTCCAGTTCCGCCCACGCGCACATCAGCCTGCGTACCTGCCGGTCCCGCTTGGCGCCCCAGGCGAACCAGAATCCGGCCGGGATCAGCACGCCCACCCCGAGCACGGCGAAGATCAGGCCGAAGAGGTACGAGAGCGGATCGTGCGTCTCGAAGGCCATCAGCGCCATGCCGACGAAGGACCAGCCCAGGGCGAAGACCGCCGAGACCGCCCAGAGCAGCAGCAGCCGCCCGAAGCCCAGACTGCGCCGCCCGAGCTCGCTCAGGAACCGGGCGCGGTCGGCCCGCACGGTGTGCTCGTCGAGCCAGGCGCGCAGGTGCGCGGGAGGGGGCGGCGGAGGCAGGTCACAGCGGGGCATGCGCATGACCATAGCGGCAGGTCGCGGGGCCCGGCGGGCCCCCGCCCGGAGGCTCAGCTTCCGCCGGGCCCCTCCGCCCCGACCGACTCGAAGCGCCAGCGGTGCACCGCCCGCGTGATCAAGTCGGCTTCCGGTTCGGGCAGTTCGGGCAGGTCGTCGGAGACTCCCCCGGGCGTCTCCCACCAGGTGATGACGAGCACCCGGCCCTGCGGGGCGCGGAACACCTCCCGGCGCACCGGCTCTTGGGCCAGCACCCGCGAACGGGCCCACTCCAGCAGCTCGTTGCCCCGCCCGGGCACGGCCCGGGCCTCCCACATCAGCGCGACGGTGCTCACGAGTACAGGTTGTCCTTGCTCAGCTCGTGCACGTGGTCGTGATCGTGCCCGTGGCCGTGGCCGTGGCCGTGATCGTGGCCGTCCCCGTGGGAAGGGCCGTGCGAGCGGCCGGGAACGTGCGGGTCGGTCACCGGGAGCGAGGAGTCCGCCGACAGGTCCCAGTCCGAGGCCGGCCGGTTGCGCTTGACCATCTCCGCGCCGAGCGCCGCCACCATCGCGCCGTTGTCCGTGCACAGCCCCGGCCGCGGCACCCGCAGGATGATCCCCGCGGCTTCGCACCGCTCCTGCGCGAGGGCGCGCAGCCGGGAGTTGGCCGCGACGCCGCCGCCGATCATCAGGTGGTCGACGCCCTCGTCCTTGCACGCGCGGACCGCCTTGCGCGTCAGCACGTCCACCACGGCCTCCTGGAAGGACGCCGCCACGTCGCGCACCGGCACGTCCTCGCCCGCCTTGCGCTTCGCCTCGATCCAGCGGGCGACCGAGGTCTTGAGCCCGGAGAAGGAGAAGTCGTACGCCGCGTCGCGCGGCCCGGTCAGCCCGCGCGGGAAGTTGATGGCCTTCGGGTCGCCCTCGCGCGCGAGCCGGTCGATGACCGGTCCGCCGGGGAAGCCCAGCTGCAGCACGCGCGCGATCTTGTCGAAGGCCTCGCCCGCCGCGTCGTCGATGGTCGCGCCCAGCGGCCGCACGTCGGAGGTGATGTCGGGAGCCAGCAGCAGCGAGGAGTGCCCGCCGGAGACCAGCAGCGCCATCGTCGGCTCGGGCAGCGGCCCGTGCTCCAGCTGGTCGACGCAGATGTGCGAGGCCAGGTGGTTCACCCCGTACAGCGGCTTGCCCAGCGCGTAGGCGTAGGCCTTCGCGGCCGAGACGCCCACCAGCAGGGCTCCCGCGAGGCCCGGACCCGCGGTGACGGCGATCCCGTCGAGGTCGCGGGCGCTGACCCCGGCCTCCTTCAGGGCGCGCTCGATGGTGGGGACCATCGCCTCCAGGTGCGCGCGCGAGGCCACCTCGGGCACGACGCCGCCGAAGCGGGCGTGCTCGTCGACGCTGGAGGCGATGGCGTCCGCGAGCAGGGTCGTGCCCCGGACGACGCCGACGCCGGTCTCGTCGCAGGAGGTCTCGATGCCGAGGACGAGCGGTTCGTCAGCCATGGGTCTCACTTCTTACGGCGTCTTGGAAGGTCGGGGGCAGGGAGGTGGCGGGATCGGAGAGGCGCATCACGAGCGCGTCCACGTTGCCGGGCTGGTAGTAGCCGCGCCGGAAGCCGATCGCCTCGAAGCCGAAGCGCTCGTACAGCTTCTGGGCGCGGGTGTTGTCCACCCGCACCTCCAGCAGCACCTCGGCGCACTCGAACGCGGTGGCGGCGCGCAGCAGGTCGGTGAGCAGCCGGGCGCCGAGCCCGGTGCCCCACTGGTCGCGCGCGGCCGCGATGGTCTGTACGTCGCCCAGGTCCCCGGCGGCGGCCAGCCCGGCGTAGCCGACCAGGCGGCCGTCCGGGGCTTCGGCGACGACGTAGCGGCGGGTGGCCCGCGGGCCGCGGGCGCGGGCGAGTTCGGACCAGAACATCCCGGCGGACCAGGCGTCCTCGGGGAAGAGCTCGTGCTCCAGTTCCAGCACGGGTCCGATGTCCCACCAGCGCATCTCGCGCAGCAGCGCGGCCGGGGCGGCCGGGGCGGCGGGGGCGGCGGGGCCGGTCACTGCGGGGTGACCACCTTGTAGTTCTTGGGCACCTGGGCGTCGGGCCGGCGCAGGTAGAGCGGGGCCGGGGGCGCGCCCTCGACGTTCTCGAACGCCGTGCCGGCGGCGAGCCGCCGCGCCGCCAGGGCCGCGAGGGCGCCGGCCGACTGGTGCTCGGGGTCGCGGGCGTCGGTGAACACCTCGGGGTAGAGCCGCGCGCCCTGCCCGACGGCGGGCAGTCCGGCGACCCGCTCGGCGATGTCGGCCGGCCGGTCCACCGCCGGGTCCCCGACCCGGGTGAGCGGGTCCTCGTAGCGGGCCCAGTAGACCTCCTTGCGCCGTGCGTCGGTGGCCACGGTGAAGGGGCCCTCGATCCCGGCGGCGCCGGCCGCGTAGGCCAGCCCGTCGAGGGTGCACAGCCCGTACACGGGCACGCCGAGGACGGAGGCGAAGGTGGAGGCGGTGACGAGGCCGACCCGCAGTCCGGTGTAGGGGCCGGGGCCGACGCCGACGACGATGCCGGTGACGGCTTCGAGCGTGAGCCCCGCCTCGGCGAGGACCTTGTCGACGGAGGGCAGCAGGAGCTCCCCGTGGCGGCGGGCGTCGACCTGGTTCGACTCGGCGAGTACGGACTCGCCGTCGTGCAGGGCGACGGTGACGGCGGGCGTGGCGGTATCTACAGCGAGCAAGAGCACGCGAACAGCCTACGACTCCGGGGCCCCGGGCCCTTGCGGCCGGTCTACGGGCACCCCGGCTGCTACCTTCGACCCAGGTCTCGGGGCTCGACCGTTCGACGACGCGTACAGCTGATCGTTCGACGGGCGACGGAGCCGGCCGTTCGACGACATCGGACCATGCGGAGAGGTGGAGCAAGGTGGCACGCAGCAGCTCGGGAATCGTGGCCGGGCTCACCGCCGGGGCGCTCGCCGTCATCGGCTTCCTCGGCTACCAGGCACACGCCACCGCCCCCGCCCTTCCGCCGAAGGCCGCCGCGCAGACCCCCGTGCCCGCTCCGAGCGAGTCCGGTGCCGCCAAGGTCGACCCGGGGAAGCCGGTGGCCCTGCCGGCCGGTTCGGGATCCGGGGTGCGCGTCGTCTACTCCGTGGGCTCCAAGCGCGTGTGGCTGGTCGCCGCCGAAGGGCAGGAGCCGAAGTCGTTCGCGGTGGTGCCGAGCACGGTCAATCCGGCTCCGGGCAAGTACACGGTGGACTCCCGCGCGGGCACGGTGACCGGCTCGGACGGGGTTCCGATCGAGCACGTGGTCCGGTTCGCCAGCGCGCAGGGGGTCGTGGTCGGCTTCAGCGCCCGGGTGGACAACACCCTGCCGACGCCCGACCCGGCCAAGAAGACCGGCGGCGTGCGCATGACGCGCGCGGACGGCGACGCGATGTGGGCCTTCGCGACGATCGGCTCGAAGGTCGTCGTCGTTCCCTGACCGGGCCGCGACACACTGGCTTCACTCGTACGGGGGACCCCGGTCTCCGCCTCAGGCCGCTTCGGACTCCGGAGCGGCCTGTTCCGCGTCCCCGGCCCCTCCACACAGCGGAACCGGGTCCTGCGCGTGCTCGCGCGCGGGCGGCGTGGACACGGCGCTGGCGGCGGCGCCCGCGGCGAGCAGGGCCCCCATGGTCACGCCGGACGTACGGGGGACGCGCGCTGCTCCTGCTGTCGACATGGCTGCCTCCTGGCCGGGGCCAGCCCGTACTTAGGTACGCCTAACCAGCCCTCGGTACCATGTGACCACGGGGGCTGCCACCTGCGCAATATTTTGCCGACGCGTTGTCGGAACGATTGCCCCGGGCGTCACTCCGAGAGGACGCCCGCGAGGCTCTCCAGACCGGCTCCGGCGGACCAGCGCGCCCCGACCCCGCGGACCGCGACCTCGCGCACGTCGTCGAGGACCTCCTCGTGGCCGACCGCCCGGCGGATCACCACGTGCAGCCGGTCGTCGGACAGCTCCTCGACCTTGCCGTCGCCCCACTCCACGACGACCACGGATTCGGGCAGCGAGACGTCGAGGTCCAGGTCCTCCATCTCGTCCAGCCCGCCGCCCAGCCGGTACGCGTCCACGTGCACCAGCGCCGGACCGCCGGTCAGCGAGGGGTGGACCCGGGCGATCACGAAGGTCGGCGAGGTCACCGCCCCGCGCACGCCGAGGCCCTCGCCGAGGCCCCGGGTCAGGGTGGTCTTGCCCGCGCCGAGCTCCCCGGTCAGCAGGACGAGGTCGCCGGGGCGCAGCAGCGCGGCGATCCGGCGCCCGAGGTCCTGCATGGCGTCGGGCGAGCCGACGGTGACGTGCGCTTCGGTGTCAGGCGTCTGCGGTGCTTCTTCCATGCCCGCCAACGTTAGCCGCTGCCGGCACCACCCCGGTGCGCGCCAGCAGCTCGGTGAGCAGCCGGGTCACGGTCTCCGGGTGTTCGAGCATCATCAGGTGCCCGGCGGACTCCAGCACCACCAGCTCGGCGGAGGGCAGTGCCTCCTTGATGGCCCGGCTGTGGTCGGGCGGTGTGACCATGTCCCGGTCCCCGGCGATGACGGTGACGGGGATGTCCGCGAACCGCTGGAGGGCGGCCGTCTTGTCGTGCGCCCCGAAGGCCGGATAGAACTCGGCGACCACGTCGATGGGGGTGCCCTCGATCAGCCGCTCGGCGAAGCGGGCCACGCCCGGGTCCACGTCGCGCGAGGCGAAGGAGTACATCTTGACCATGCCGGCGAACAGGTCGGCGGTGGCCCGCCGGCCCTTCTCCACCAGCTCCACCTGGGAGCCGAGCGCCTTGAGCACGCCGGGCAGGATCCTGCGCACCGCACCGAAGCCCACGGACGGCAGCCCGTACGTGACCTCGCCCAGGCGGCCGCTGGAGGTGCCGACCAGCACCACCCCGGCCACCCGGTCGCGGACGAGGTCGGGGAACTGGTCCGCCAGGCCCATGACGGTCATGCCGCCCATCGAGTGACCGACGAGGATCAGCGGGCCCTCGGGGGCGGCGGCCGCGATGACGGCCGCCAGATCGTGGCCGAGCTGCTCGAAGGTCACCGGCTCGCCGTCGGCCTGGGCGAGGCCGCGCGCGCTGCGGCCGTGGCTGCGCTGGTCCCAGTACACGGCGCGCACCAGACCGCGCAGGGCGGCGCGCTGGAAGTGCCAGGAGTCCTGCGCGAGGCAGTAGCCGTGGCAGAACACCACGGTCGGCTGGGCGGGGGCCTTGCGGCGCAGCCGGCGCCGCTTGCCCTCCTCGGGCAGCTCGTCGACCTCGTAGTACAGGGCGGTGCCGTCCTCGGCCCACGCGGTGCCGGGGGCGCCGCGCAGGGAGCCGTAGTCCCCGGTCGCGTCCAGGGCGAGGCGCGCCTTCATGCGCATGCCCCGCCCGACGGTGATCCGTTCGACCGCGACACCGGCCGCCGCGCCCGCGGCTATCACGCCGATGGCGGCGCCGGCCCAGCCGGCCTTGCGCCAGTTCTCGCTCACGCCGCCGTCCTCACCGAGCCGTCGCGGGACATCCGTTGCGGTACACCCGGGGCACTCTGGCCCCGATACGGGTGACGATCTCATACGCGATGGTGTCCGCCGCTCGAGCCCAGTCCTCGGCGGTGGGCTCGCCGTGCGTGCCGTCGCCGAAGATGACCACCTCGTCGCCGGCGCGGACGTGCTCGTCGCCGTGGAGGTCCACGACGAACTGGTCCATGGCGACGCGCCCGGCGGCGTACCGCGTCTTCCCGCCGAGGAGGACGGAGCCGCGGCCGGAGGCGTGGCGCGGGATCCCGTCGGCGTAGCCCGCGGGGATCAGCGCGAGGCGGGTCCGCGCCTCGGTCAGGTAGTGGTGCCCGTAACTGACGCCGTGCCCGGCGGGGACCTCCTTGACCAGGGCCACGAAGGCCTTCAGGGCCATGGCGGGCCGCAGGCCGAGCTGGGCGGAGGTGCCGAGCTCGGGAGCGGGCGAGACGCCGTAGACCGCCAGCCCGCAGCGGACGAGGTCGAAGTGGCTCTCGGGGAGGGTGAGGGTCGCGGGCGAGTTGGCGATGTGCCGGACCTCGGGCTCGACGCCCTCCTTCTCGGCGTACGCGAGCATGTCGCGGAAGGCGGCCAGCTGCGGCGCGATGGAGGGGTGGCCCGGCTCGTCGGCGCAGGCGAAGTGGGACCAGACGCCGGTGACGTGGACGGTTCCCTCGGCCTGGGCGGCGACGGCCGCGCCCACGAGCTCCGCCCAGTCGGCGGGCTGGCAGCCGTTGCGCCCGAGCCCGGTGTCCGCCTTGAGCTGGATCCGGGCGGTCCGCCCGGTGGCGCGGGCGGCGGCCCGTACCTCGTCCAGGGCCCACATGGCGCTGACGGACACGTCCACATCGGCCTCGATGGCCTCCCGCCACGGCCCGCCGGGGGTCCACAGCCAGCACAGGATCCGTCCGTCGATCCCCGCGGCACGCAGCGCGAGCGCCTCGTCGGGCGTGGCGGTCCCGAGCCAGGTGGCGCCGGCCTCCTGGGCGGCCTTGGCGCAGGCCAGGGCTCCGTGCCCGTAGGCATCCGCCTTGACGACGGCCATCAGCTCGGACCGGGGCGCCCGCTCGCGCAGTGCGCGCACGTTCTCCCGTACGGCGTCCAGATCGATCTCGGCGTACACGCGGGTGGGTGTCTCGTTCATCGCCCCCAGTCTCTCAGAGCCCGGCGCCGGGGGCCGTCCACGCCTCCACCCGCGCGGGCCGGGCACGATCCGTACCAGTGCTGTGGCCGGAAAGGCCCGGTGGACCCTTCCGGTCACAGCACTAGCCGCGCAGCACCTCGCGCCAGGCGGACGGCACCGCCTGCGCCACCTGCTGCGCCAGCAGCGGGCCTCCGGTCAGGCGGGCCGCCAGGCCGTGGAGGTACGCCGCCACCGCCCCCGCGTCCGGCCCCGACAGGCCCGCCGCCAGCAGAGAGCCCGCCAGCCCGGACAGCACGTCCCCGCTCCCCGCGGTGGCCAGCCACGGAGTCCCGGTCGGGTTCACCCGGACGGGGCGGCCGCCGCCGGGGGCGACCAGCGTCGTCGACCCCTTCAGCAGGACCGCCGCGCCGTACCGCTCCGCCAGCTCGCGCGCCGCGGCCAGCCGCCCCGACTCCACCGCCTCCCGCGCGACGCCCAGCAGCGCCGCCGCCTCCCCCGCGTGCGGGGTCAGCAGGGTCGGTGCCGTCCGCGCCCTCAGCACCTCGGGGTCCAGTCCGCGCAGCCCGTCCGCGTCCAGCAGGACCGCCACCGGCTCCGCCAGCACCCGGGTGCCGTCCTCGTCTCCCAGCCCCGGCCCGACCACCCACGCCTGGACCCGGCCCGGCCCGATCAGCGTCTCCGGGTAGCGGGCCAGCACGGCGTCCGCGACGGCCGCCGGTCCCACGTAGCGCACCGCGCCCGCGCCGCCCCGCAGCGCGCCCGCCACCGCGAGCACCGCCGCGCCCGGGTAGCGCGCGGACCCGGCGACGATCCCGACCACGCCGCGCCGGTACTTGTCGCTCGTCCGGGTCGGCTCCGGCAGCAGTGCGGCCACGTCCGCGTGCTGCAGGGCCTCGATGTCCGGCGCCGCGGGGAGGGCCAGCCCGATGTCCACCAGGTGCACCGCCCCGGCCAGCCCGGCCCCCGGATCGATCAGCAGCCCCGGCTTGTACGCCCCGAAGGTCACCGTGACATCGGCCCGTACGGCCGCCCCGGCCACCTCCCCGGTGTCCGCGTCCACCCCGCTCGGCAGGTCCACCGCGACCACCACCGCGCCCGCCGGGATCCGCTCCGCCAGCGCGGCCGCGGCCGGCCGCAGCCCGCCCCGGCCGCCGATTCCCACGAGCCCGTCCACGACGAGGTCCGCCCGCGGCGGCACGGCCTCGGCGAGGCGTCCGCCGGCGGCCCGCAGCGCGGCCAGCCCGCCCGCGTGCACCCGCGCCGGATCCATGGCCACCGCGGTGACCCCGGCCCCGCGCCGGGCCAGGCGCGCGCCCGCGTACAGCGCGTCGCCCCCGTTGTCCCCCGGGCCGACGAGCAGCACCACGCGCGCCCCGTACACCCGGGGCAGCAGCCGGGCGCAGACGGCGGCCAGTCCGGCCGCCGCCCGCGCCATCAGGGTGCCTTCGGGTAGCCGGGCCATCAGCTCGCGCTCGGCGGCCCGTACGGTCTCCACGCTGTAAGCAGTACGCATGTCACCAGCGTGCCGTCACCCCTCGGCGATCACCACAGCGGAGGCGATGCCCGCGTCGTGGCTCAGCGAGATGTGCCAGGACCGCACGCCCAGCTCGGCCGCCCGTGCCGCGACCGTCCCGGACACGCGCAGCCGCGGCTGCCCGCTGGCCTCGACGTACACCTCGGCGTCGGTCCACAGCAGTCCGGCGGGCGCGCCGAGCGCCTTGGCGAGCGCCTCCTTGGCCGCGAACCGGGCGGCGAGCGAGGCGGTCCCGCGCCGCTCGCCGCTCGGCAGCGTCAGCTCGGCTTCGACGAACAGCCGTTGCGCCAGGTTCGGCGTCCGCTCCAGCGCGGCGCCGAACCGCTCGATCTCGGCAACGTCGATCCCCACACCGATCATCACGACGACAGACCCACTTCGCTCACTCGCTCACTCGCTCACTCCACGGTCACGGACTTCGCGAGGTTACGCGGCTGGTCCACCTCGTTGCCCCGCGCGGTGGCCAGTTCGCACGCGAAGACCTGCAGCGGCACCGTCGCCACCAGCGGCTGGAGCAGTGTCGGGGTGGCCGGGATGCGGATGAGGTGGTCGGCGTACGGGACCACGGCCTCGTCACCCTCCTCGGCGATGACGATGGTCCGCGCCCCGCGCGCCCGGATCTCCTGGATGTTCGACACGATCTTGTCGTGCAGCACCGAGCGCCCGCGCGGCGACGGCACGACGACCACCACCGGGAGGTCCTTCTCGATGAGCGCGATCGGCCCGTGCTTGAGCTCGCCCGCCGCGAAGCCCTCGGCGTGCATGTACGCCAGCTCCTTGAGCTTGAGCGCGCCCTCCAGCGCCACCGGGTAGCCGACGTGCCGGCCGAGGAACAGCACGGTGTTCTTGTCGGCCAGGGACCGCGCGAGCTCCCGTACCGGCTCCATGGTCTCCAGTACGGTGTCCACGGCCGCGGCGATGTCCGACAGCTCCCGGATCACGGCCTGGATCTCGTCGCCCCACTTCGTGCCCCGGACCTGGCCGAGGTAGAGGGCGACCAGGTAGCAGGCCACCAGCTGCGTCAGGAACGCCTTGGTCGAGGCGACGGCCACCTCGGGTCCGGCGTGCGTGTACAGCACGGCGTCCGACTCGCGCGGGATCGTCGAGCCGTTCGTGTTGCAGACGGCCAGCACCTTGGCGCCCTGCTCGCGCGCGTGGCGCAGCGCCATCAGGGTGTCCATGGTCTCGCCGGACTGCGAGATCGCGATCACCAGCGTCCGCTGGTCGAGGATCGGGTCGCGGTAGCGGAACTCGCTGGCCAGCTCCGTCTCGCACGGGATGCGGGTCCAGTGCTCGATGGCCAGCTTCGCGATCATGGCCGCGTGGTACGCCGTACCGCACGCCACGATCACGACCTTGTCGACCTCGCGGAGCACGGAGTCGGGGATCCGCACCTCGTCGAGGGTCAGCAGGCCGCCCGCGTCGATCCTGCCCAGGAGGGTGTCGGCGACGGCCTTCGGCTGCTCGGCGATCTCCTTGAGCATGAAGTAGTCGTAGCCCCCCTTCTCGGCCGCCGAGGCGTCCCAGTCCACGTGGTACGCCCGCACGTTCGCGGCCGAACCGTCGAAGTTGGTCACCGTGACACCGTCGCGGCGGAGCTCGACGACCTGGTCCTGCCCCAGCTCGATCGCGGACCGCGTGTGGGCGATGAAGGCGGCCACGTCCGAGGCGAGGAAGTTCTCGCCTTCTCCAACGCCCACCACCAGGGGCGAGTTCCGGCGGGCGCCGACCACCACGTCCGGATCGTCCGCGTGCACGGCGACCAGTGTGAAGGCGCCCTGCAGCAGCCGGCAGACCTGCCTCATCGCCTCGGCGAGGTCCCCGGTGGCCGAGAAGCGCTCCGCCAGCAGGTGCGCCACGACCTCGGTGTCCGTCTCGGACTCCAGCCGGTGCCCGCGCTCGGCGAGCTCGGCGCGCAGCGCGGCGAAGTTCTCGATGATCCCGTTGTGCACGACGGCCACGCGCCCCGAATTGTCGAGGTGCGGGTGGGCGTTGACGTCGGTGGGACCGCCATGGGTCGCCCACCGGGTGTGTCCGAGCCCGGTGGAACCGGCGGGCATCGGGTGCCCGACCAGCTCCTTCTCCAGATTGACCAGCTTGCCGGCCTTCTTGACCGAGGCGAGCTCCCCGTCTGCGAGCACGGCGACACCCGCCGAGTCGTAGCCGCGGTACTCCAGCCGCTTGAGTCCGGCAATGACCACATCGAGCGCCGACTGCGCTCCCACGTAACCCACGATTCCGCACATAAGCCGCAGGGTACGCCTCAGTTGGCTCCTCGCCCGGTACCTGAACAAGACGAAAACCCCGCCCCGGCGAATGCGCCGGGGCGGGGTTGACGCACGTACGGGCGAACCGTCAGCCGAGCTTCTTGACCTGCGCGGCCACGACGACCGTCGGCTTGTCCGCGACGCCCGCCAGGCTCGAGGCGGTGTGGGTGGCGAGCGTGTTGCCCTTGCGCACGACGACGGTCTCGGACGTCACCTTCTCGCCCTCCACGTCAGCCTCCAGCGTGAGGGCGATGGCCTCGTCGCCGATGGGGGCGTCGGTGGACGTCACCTTCTCGATCTTGGTGGTCTCGCCCTCCATGGTCAGCGTGAAGCCCCCGGCGCACGCCGTGGCCGCGGCCTTGATCGCGGCGAAGGCCTCCTCCGCACCCTTGCCGTCATACGAGGAGAGGGTGACCGAGGTACGGGTGGCGCCGAGGGCCTCCAGCCCGCTGGCGCCTTCCTTCGGCTTGGCGACGGCCTTGGTCCGCGCCACGCCGAGGGCCTCGCCGACCGTGACCGTGCCCTGCGTCTTGACGACGGGCTGGCACGCGGCCTTGTCGCTGGCGGCGGCGCTGCCGATCGCCACCTCGGTCGACGGGACCGCGGCGAACTGGTGGTCGGCCAGCTCGGCCTGCGTCACGAGCAGGCCGGCCAGCTCGGCGTCCGTCTTCGCCTTCGCGGCCGGGGCCGCCGAGGGCGCGGGGGCGGAGACGGGGATGCTCTGCGGGAGTTCGCCGGGCGTCGCCGGGGTGTAGGTGACGCTGGCGGTGGGGGCCGCCGGGTGCGGGGCGTCGGTGGGGCGGGGGCGGGTCACGGGCGTCCCGCGGCCGTAGACGTCGGACGTGAGGAGGGAGCTGGTGGTGTACGACGCCGCCCACCACGCCTCCGACGACCCCGCCCACCACGCCGCCGACAACCCCGCCGAACGGCAACCTCGCGCAGGGCAGGCCGGCCACCGCTTCCTCGGCCGTCCAGTCGTACGCGGCGGGCAACGCCGTCGACGGAAACGCCTCCACCTACTGGGAGAGCAGCGGAAACTCCTTCCCGCAGACCCTGACGGTGGACCTCGGCGAGGCCAAGCGGATCGGCAAGGTCACGCTCAAGCTGCCGCCCTCCTCCGACTGGGCCACGCGCACCGAGAACCTCGCGGTGCTCGGCTCCACCGACAACTCCGCCTGGTCCACACTGCTCGGCTCCTCCGGCGTCACCTTCAACCCCGCGTCCGGCAACACCGCGACGCTCACCCTCGACGCGGCCGACGTCCGCTACGTACGGCTGAACATCACGGCCAACACCGGCTGGGCGGCCGGACAGATTTCGGAGTTCGAGGTCTACGCGGCCGACGGCGGCCCGACGACCCCGCCGACCACGACCCCGCCTCCGCCCACCACCCCTCCGGCCGGCACCAACCTCGCGCGGGGCAAGAGCGCGACCGACACCTCCCACACCCAGGGCTACCTGGCCGGCAACGTCACCGACGGGGACGCCGGAAGTTACTGGGAGAGCAACAACAGCTCCTTCCCGCAGTCGCTCACCGTCGACCTCGGCGCCACCCAGACCGTCGGCCGGCTGGTGCTGAAGCTCCCCGCCTCCTGGGGCACCCGTACCCAGACCCTCTCGGTGCTGGGCTCCACCGACAATGCGGCCTGGTCGACTGTGAAGGCCTCCGCCGCCTACACGTTCACCGAGGGATCCAACACGGTCACCGTCACCCTGCCCGCGTCCGGAGTTCGCCACCTGCGCCTGACCTTCGCCGGCAACACCGGCTGGCCCGCGGGCCAGCTGTCGGAACTGGAGGCGTACACCTCCTAGCGCACCCGCACCCGCACCCGCACCCGCACCCGCGGCGGGCGCCGGACGGCCGACCGGAGACCTCCCGGTCCGGCCGTCCGGCGCGCCGCGAACGCGGGCCACCGGCTCGGCGATCATGAAGTCGCGGCGGACCATTGACGGCGTCGAAGGGCCTTCCCTAGATTCGCCGCATGGCGAACCCCGAGGCCTTGCCCACGGCCACCGAGTCTCCTTCCCGACAGTCCTCCGTCTGGTGGCGCAGTGCGGCGATCTACCAGATCTATCCGCGCAGTTTCGCGGACGGCAACGGCGACGGCGTCGGTGACATCGCCGGAATCCGCGCGCGGCTGCCGCATCTGCGCCGGCTCGGCGTCGACGCGGTGTGGATCAGCCCCTGGTATCCGTCCCCCATGGCGGACGGGGGGTACGACATCGCCGACTACCGTGACATCGACCCGCTCTTCGGTACCCTGGAAGAAGCCGAAGCGCTGCTGTCCGAGGCGCACGACCTGGGCATCCGGGTGATCGTCGACATCGTCCCCAACCACTGTTCGGACCAGCATCCCTGGTTCCGGGCGGCCCTCGCGGCCGGTCCCGGTTCGCCCGAGCGGGCGCGGTTCTGGTTCCGGCGCGGCCGTGGCGAGCACGGCGAACTGCCGCCCAACAACTGGCAGTCCGTGTTCGGCGGCCCGGGCTGGCGGAGGGTGACCGAGGCCGACGGCGCACCCGGCGAGTGGTACCTGCACCGGTTCGCCCCGGAGCAGCCCGACTTCAACTGGGACAACCCCGAGGTCCGCGCGGAGTTCGAGTCGATCCTGCGGTTCTGGCTCGACCGCGGCGTCGACGGCTTCCGCATCGACGTCGCCGACAACCTCGTCAAGGACCCCGCGCTGCCCGACCACGAGAGCGGGCCCACCCCCTGGGCCGACCAGGACGGCGTCCACGACATCTACCGCGCGTGGCACAAGGTGCTCGACGACTACGACCACCACCCGGTCTTCGTGGGCGAGGTGTGGACTTCCGACCCCGAGCGCTTCGCCCGCTACCTGCGCCCCGACGAACTGCACACGGCCTTCAACTTCCCCTTCCTCCAGAGCCCCTGGGAAGCGACGGCCCTGCGCACGGTCATCGATTCCACACTCGCCGAGCACGCCCCCGTCGGCGCCGCCGCGACCTGGGTCCTCTCGAACCACGACACCACCCGCCACATCACCCGGTACGGCCGCGCCGACACCTCGTACGCGCTCGACGGCCGCCGCGCGCACGGCGTGCCGGCCGACCTCGGCCTCGGGCGGCGCCGGGCCCGGGCGGCGGTCCTGCTGACGATGGCCCTGCCCGGCTGTGTCTACGTCTACCAGGGCGACGAGCTGGGCCTGTGGGAGGTCGAGGACATCCCGGCAGGACTCCGCCAGGATCCGACGTTCTTCCAGACCGGAGGCGAGGACCTCGGCCGGGACGGCTGCCGGGTCCCCCTCCCCTGGGGAGACGAGGCCCCGGACGCCAAGTCCTGGCTGCCCCGGCCGGCCGAGTGGGCCGCGCTGAGCGTGCGCGAGCAGGGCGCGGACCCGGACTCGATGCTCAGCTTCTACCGGCAGGCGCTCGCGCTGCGGGGCACCCAACCGCTCCTGCGCGAGGGCGGGTTCAGCTGGCTGCCCACCCATCCGGGCCGGCCGGGCGTACTCGCCTTCGCCCGTGCCGCGGCCGGATCCTCCGTGCGCTGCCTGGTGAACCTCTCGGCCGGCCCGGTTCCGCTGCCGGACCACACCGAGGTGCTGATCGCCAGCGGCCCGGTCGAGGACGGCGTGCTTCCCCGGGACACCGCGGTCTGGCTGCGCTGAATCAGGGTGACGCGGGGTGGCAGACACCGCTCGGCCGTGCCTCCGCCCCGCCCCCGCTTCCCGGCTGCTCGAGCTGAGGCCGCGCCGACTGAGCCGGCCGCGGGCGCATGGAACGGGCGGCACCGGACACACGTATGCCAACTGGCCTGAACGCAGAAGCAGTCGGGCCGCCCTTCCTCCGTCCACTGAGAAGGCGAGACGTCATGCCGCTGACATTCCGCAAGAGCTTCAGGATCCTGCCCGGCGTCCGGCTCAACATCAACCGCAAGTCGTGGTCGATCACCACCGGCGGCAAGCACGGCCCCCGCCGCACCCGCAGCAGCACCGGACGCCGTACCACCTCCATGAACCTGCCCGGCCCCTTCGGCTGGCGCAAGAGCCGCCGCGGCTGAGCGGCGGATACAGTCGGCTCGCTGCCCGGGCCGGACCGGGTGCGGGGCGCCCGCCATGTTCCCCTCTCGCGTTCCGGCCAGGAGACCCGATGCCCAGTACGCAGGAGTCGGCCGAGTCGGTCACGAACACTTCCACGGCACCGCGCGTGCCGTCGGCCGAGATACGGGTGGCGCGGCTGCGCCGGCGCCTGGAACGGCTGATAGGGATCGCGGCGACCGAGGGGAACGCCCTCACCCCCTTGCGCAACGGGGACGAGATCTTCGCCGCGATGCTGGGCGGCATCCGCCGCGCCCGGTACACGGTGGACATGATGACGTTCGTGTACTGGAAGGGCGACATCGCCCGCGACTTCGCCCGGGCACTCGCCGAGCGGGCCCGCGCCGGTGTGCGGGTCCGGCTGCTCCTGGACGGCTTCGGCAGCCGCCTGATCGAAAGGGAGCTGCTGGACGAGATGGAACGGGCAGGGGTGCAGGTGGCATGGTTCCGAAAGCCGCTGTACCTCTCGCCGCTCAAGCAGAACCACCGCTGCCACAGGAAGGTCCTCGTCGTCGACGAGGAGACCGCGTTCACCGGCGGGGTCGGGATCGCCGAGGAGTGGTGCGGCAACGCGCGCGACCAGCACGAATGGCGCGACACGCACGTAGAGGTCCGCGGGCCCGCCGTCGACGGGATCGCCGCGGCGTTCGCGCAGAACTGGGCCGAGTGCCACGACGAACTCTTCGACGACCGCGACCGGTTCACAGACCACCGCCCGCAGGGCGACGCGATCGTCCAGGTCGTGCGCGGCTCGGCCAGCTACGGCTGGCAGGACATGCAGACGCTGATGCGCGTCATGCTGGAGTCCGCCGAGGAGCGCTTCCGCCTCGCCACCGCCTACTTCTCACCGGACGCGTACTTCATCGAGCTGCTCTGCGCCACCGCCCGGCGCGGGGTCGAGGTGGAGATCCTGCTCCCGGGCCCCCACACGGACAAGCGGGTCTGTCAGCTGGCCGGCCAACACCACTACGCGGACCTGATCTCCTGCGGAGTGAAGATCTACCAGTACCAGCCGACGATGATGCACGCCAAGGTCATCACGGTCGACCACGTCGCCGCCTTGGTCGGCTCGACCAACTTCAACCGCCGCTCCCTCGACCATGACGAGGAGGTCATGCTCGCCGTCCTCGACGAGCGGTTCACCGCCGTCCTCGACGGGCACTTCGACGAGGACCTGGCTGTGAGCGAGCGGATCCAGGAAGGCCGCTGGAAGCGACGCCCCACCCTCCAGCGAGTCCGGGAGCTGGCCGTGCAGCCCATCCGCCGCTTCCTGTGAAACAGGCTCAGCGGGCTCAGCGGGCCCAGGGGGCCCAGGGGGTTCAGGAGGGGGGCTCACGCCAGGGTGCTCGTGACCTGCCCCGGAACACGGTCCACCGGTCGGTCTCCTCCGCTGCGGGCGATGAGGAACTTCCTGGGCGTAAAACCTGTCATTGCTCTGAAATCGCGGTGCAGGTGGGCCTGGTCATAGAAGCCGCAGGATGACGCCACGTCTGCCGCCGCGCCTCCCGACGTCAGCATTCTCAGTGCCCGCTGGATGCGCAGCACGCGTGAGACCGTTTTGGGCGGCTGGCCGATCTGCTCACGGAATTTGAGTTCGAGATGGCGAGCACTCCACTCGGTGGTCTTCATCAGCTCGCTCAGCGGAATCCGTCCATCGGTGCGTACCAGTTTCCCCCAAGCCCACACCACCTGCGGGGCTGCCGCGCGCCCCGCATCGCGCCTGCTCAGGAGCAGCAGGTCGAGCAGGGTGAACCGCGCCTGCCAGGACGGCGCACGCGCCAGCTGGTCCTCGAGCCGGTGGCCGGCCGGGCCGAGCAGTTCGACGAGGGACACCGTGCGGTTCCTGAGTTCGTGCATGTCCGTACCGAAGAGCGTGTATGCCATCCATGGTGTGAAATGGACCTCCATGCCATGGAGCTGCCCTGTGTGTTCGCCGATGACCGCGGTCGTCCTCAGTCCGTTGATCAGAGAACTGTAGGAAGTCGCCTCGGTGCCGATTTCACCGACTCTGACCGGATCGCCGAAATTGATCACCATGGTGACTGCCGCGTGAGGGATTTCAATGCGCCGTTGTGGCCGGTTCATGGCCAAGTGGTATCCGCGATATCCCAACACTCCATCCCGAAGGAGTGCAGCCGGCGCACCCGTGACCAATTGCCACATTCCGCAGTCTGTGGCCCCTCGCACTGAATTCATTCACGTCCCGATCTCCGTGACCGTCGATGATTCAATGGAATTCCTACCACCTGTGACCACCTGCGGGAGGACGGTTTCGAGCCGTCGGCCGCCGAGGAACCGGCCTGCCGTCCCGCAGGGATGCGAGGGGCGCATCCGGACCCGGCCGGAGTGCCGAGCCCGCACCGGGCGGATATCGTGGCGAATGTGATCGAGTCTGGACCGCCGCGGCGTCGTAGGCGCCCCGGCCCGGGAAGACTTGTACGGCTGTCGCCGGTCATCCTGACCGTCGTCATCGCCAGCCTGGCCTACACCACCCCGCCGGACATGGCCTTCAGCCGCCTCCTGCCCGCGGCGCCGGCGCTGGCCGCCGCCATGTGGCCGGTCCTCCCCACCATCCTGCTCGGGACGGTCTGCCTCCTGCTGATGATCGGCCTCAGCCTCGTCTTCCCCGATCTGGGAACGTGGTGGACGGCCGCGGGGATCATCGCGGTCACCGTGGCCGCCGCGTACGGAAGCCACGTCCGGCTCCAGCGGGAGCGCACCCTCTTTCAGGTGAGGCTCGTCGCCGACGCGGCCCAGCAGGTGGTGCTGAGCCCCATGCCGCGCCGCTTCGGCAGCATCGAGATCGAGTCGCTGTACCTCGCGGCCGCGGCGGAGGCCCGTATCGGCGGGGACTTCTACGAGGTGGTCGACACGGCGTTCGGGGTCAGGCTGCTGATCGGTGACGTGCGGGGCAAGGGTCTGCCGGCGGTCGGGGCGGCCGCGGCGATCGTCAACGCCTTCCGGGAGGCGGCCTACGGCGAGAGCGACCTGGTCGACATCGCGCGCAGGCTGGACGCCAGCAGCACCCGCTACAACTCGGCGTTTCCGCCCGAGGGCCCGATGGAACGCTTCGCCACCGCCCTTCTCGTCCAGATCCCGCACGAGGGCAGACGCATCGACATCCTCAACTGCGGACACCCCCCGCCGCTGATCCTGAACCGCGGGAAAGTCCGTGCCCTCGAGCCGGCCGCCACCTCGCCGCTGATCAGCCTCGCGGAGCTGATCGGCGACCAGTACACCGTCGACACCTTCGACTACGCCCCCGGCGACCTGCTGCTGCTCTACACCGACGGGATCGCCGAGGCCCGCGCGCGCGACGGCGAGTTCTTCCCCCTGGCAGCCTGGATGGGCGGACAGCCCCCGACACCGCCCCGCGAACTGCTCGCGGCTCTTCACCGCGACCTCCTGCGCTACAGCAGAGGACGCCTCGACGACGACGTCGCCGCCCTCGCCGTACGCCTGTGCGAGCCCTGACGGGGGTCTGCTGCCCGCCCTCCGCCGGTGTTCAGGGCCGGACGTCGAGTGCGGTGTAGCGGCCTTCCTCGAAGGCGATGGTGAAGGTGACCTGCTGGTCCTCGGAGAGGGTGGTGCAGGGAGGATCGAGTGCGGAGGCTTCCACGTAGATGGTGAAGGCCGTCCGGTACGGGACGAGGAAGCCGTAGCCGCGGGCGCGGTTGTAGGACTGGACGTAGCCGGAGATGCGGTCGTTCACGGGGCAGATCCTTGACGGGGGCTCGTCCCCCGGATGCCCAGGAATGTGGGTCGGGTCCTCGCGGAGGATGATCTGCGGGCCGGTGGGCGGGTCCCGCGTCACCCCACCGTCCTGGCGGGGGTTCGGGGGAGCGGCTGCGGCCGCGAGGAATCCACGCCGTGCGGGCCGCTCGGGTGCACGAACCCGCGAGCTGCGCGGCGTATTCCTTCGATTCCCTCATGGTGCCGGAACAACCCTTGTGCGACCAGGAACGGAAAGCTCAGTGGTCCACGGGGGCCGGCAGCGACTGCTCGGACCAGATGATCTTCCCGGAGGGGGTGTAACGGGTGCCCCATCTGCCGCCGATTTGAGCCACCAGGAAGAGCCCGCGACCGCCTTCGTCCGTGGTCGCGGCGTACCGCAGGTGCGGTGAGGTACTGCTGCCGTCGGAGACTTCGCAGGTCAGCAGCCTGCCGTCGTTCAGTAGCCGGACGCGGACCGGTGCGCTGCCGTGCCGGATGGCGTTCGTGACGAGCTCGCTGAGTACGAGTTCCGTGCCGAAGGCGAGCTCGGACAGGCCCCATTCCTCGAGCTTCTCCACGGCGCGGGTCCGCACGACCCCCACGGCACTCGGCTCGAACGGCACCTCCCAGTCGGCGATGCGGTCCGCGCCCAGCGCGTGCGTCTGCGCGATGAGGACGGCCACGTCGTCCCTCGGGCGCATGGGCAGCAGCCCCTTCAGGACCGCTCGGCAGGTCTCGTGGGGCCCCCGGCCGGCCTGGGAGAGTGCCGAACGGAGCAGCTCGAGCCCCTCGTCGATGTCGCGGCCCGGGTCTTCGATCAGGCCGTCGGTGTACAGCACCAGCTGCGAGCCCTCACTGAGGTCCAGCTCCGCCGACTCGAAGGGGAACCCGCCCAGCCCCAAGGGCGCGCCCGGGGGCAGGTCGGGCATGTGCGTCGAACCGTCGGGACGCACCACGAAGGGCGGCACGTGTCCCGCGCGGGCCATCGTGCACCGCTGGGTCACCGCGTCGTACACGGCGTACAGGCAGGTCGCTCCGATCAGCCCGCCGCCGTCGGCGCCGCCCTCCCCGCTCTGGTCGATGTACTGGACGAGGTCGTCGAGACGGGCCAGCAGCTCGTCGGGGGGAAGGTCCAGGGACGAGAAGTTGAGCACGGCGGTACGCAGCTGGCCCATGGTGGCCGCGGCGCGCAGTCCGTGGCCGACGACGTCGCCCACGACCAGGGCGACCCGGCTGCCGGGAAGCGGGATGACGTCGAACCAGTCGCCGCCGACCCCGGAGTGGGCGGGCAGGTAGTAGTGCGCCACCTCCACGGCGCTCTGTTCGGGCAGCTCGCGCGGCAGCAGGCTGTTCTGGAGCGTCACGGCCAGGGCGTGTTCGCGGGTGTAGCGGCGGGCGTTGTCGATGGTGATGCCCGCCCGTGCCACGAGCTCCTCGGCGACCGAGAGGTCCTCTTCGTTGAAGGGTTCCGGCTTCCGCGAGCGCCAGAAGTTGGCGACGCCGAGCGTGACCCCGCGGGCCGTGAGGGGAGCGGTGATCAGGGAGTGGATCCCGAAGTCGAGGATCTCTTGGGCCCGCCGCGGGTCCTGGGCGTGCCAGTCGGGCCCCTCGGAGAGCACGGGCACCAGCTCGGCCACCCCGCTGTCGAGGCCGCGGGCCTGCGGTGTGGCGGGCAGGAAGCCGATCAGCCTGCCGCGCGGATAGAGGGGCGAGTCGTCGCGGATGCCGCTGAACCCGGTACGGCGCAGGTCCGCGTCCGGCGTGGGCTCGTCCCCGTGGAGCACGGACTCGGCCAGGTCCACGGTCACGAAGTCGGCGAAGCGCGGTACGGCGACGTCGGCGAGCTCCTGGGCCGTGCGCTCCACGTCCAGGGTGGTGCCGACTCCCGTGCCGGCGTCGTACAGCAGCCTCAGCCGCCTGTGGGCGGCGTCGGCCCGGGCGCTGAGGACGCGCAGTTCGGTGGAGTCACGGATCGTGACGGCCGCCCCCTCGGGTCCGCCGTCGGCCCGGGTCGGCCGCTGGCTGATCACCAGCAGCCGGTCTCCGGCCTCGTGCACCTCGTCGGTGGCCTCCCGACCGGACTGCAACAGGCTCGACACCTCCCGGTCGAGGCCGGGCAGGTCCCGGATGAGTGCGCCTTCGGCATCGGGGGAGAGCCGGAGGAGCCGCTTCGCCTCGTCGTTCGCGAGCAGCAGCCGGCCCGCGCCATCGGTGATCAGCACCCCCTCGCGTACGGCGTGCAGCACCGCGTCGTGGTGCTCGTACATCCGTGTCATCTCCAGGGGGCCGAGCCCGTGGGTCTGGCGCCGGAGGCGTCTGCTGATCAGTGCCGCGCCCCCGGTGGCCAGTGCGAGGCCGGCCGCGCTGACGCCGAGGATCACGGGGAGCTGCCGGTCGACCACTCCGGTGACGTTCTCCACGGTGAGGCCGGCGGACACCAGGGCCACGACCCGGCCGTTGTCGGAGAACACCGGCACGACGGCCTGGATCTCGTTGCCCAGCGGACCGTCGACGCTCTCCGTGTACACGCGGCCGGCGAGCGAGGGCGCGAGCGTCCCCACGAACCGCTTGCCGATGCGGTCGGGGAGGGGATGGGTGTAGCGGATCCCCTGGGTGTCCATCACCACGATGAAGTCCACCCCGGCGGCCTTGCGCGTCGACTCGGCGAGTGGCTGGAGGATCGCGGAGGGATCGGGGGAACGGAGGGCTTCCTGCAGCCCGAGCGAGCGCGCGAAGGTCTCGGCGACCGCCACGGACCGGGTGCGGGCCTCGCGGTCGATGTCGTGGCGCGACTGGAGCACCAGCGCCAGCACCGCACCGGCGGCGAGCAGCACCACGACCGCCACCTGGAGGACGAAGACCTGTCGGGCGACGCTTCGCGGGCGGTTCCCGTTCAGTGACCGCACCGACGTCCCCGGTACGGGTTGCAAGGAGGGGTCACGAACCAGTTGTAGCACTGTCGGCGGCCCGTGGTGGGGCATGAAGGCCAAGAAAGGCGAGGCGCCCGCCCGCCAGGCCCACGCCGCCGGCCCGTAGGTGCCCTCGGCGCCCGGTGGGTACGCGGCGCGGGGTCACCCGGTTGCCGTGAGCTGTGACAACGGTGCGTGACGAGGGCAGACATGGGGGCGGGCAGGGCGAGCGCTCGCTTCCCGGCCCGGATCCGTCCACCGCCGCCCGTGAGGAACCCCATGCGCAGTGCTCCGCCCGTGCTCGACTCCGAACCCGCACCGTCCACGCGCCGCGGTGCGTGGACGGCGATGATCCTCGTGATCGCCTGTGCGGCCCAGTTCATGGTCGTCCTGGACATCTCGATCGTGAACGTCGCCCTTCCTGACATCAAGGACTCCCTCGGACTGAGCCCGGCCGGGCAGCAGTGGATCGTCAACGCCTACACCCTCGCCTTCGCCGGGCTGCTGCTCCTGGGCGGGCGCGCCGCCGACCTGGTCGGTGCCCGCCGCGTCTTCCTGGCCGGCCTCGGCGTCTTCACCGCCGCGTCCCTCGCCTGCGGACTCGCCGCCAACGCGGGCACGCTCATCGCGGCGCGCGCCGTCCAGGGCGTCGGCGGCGCGATCCTCGCCCCCGCCACCTTGACGCTGATCATGACCACCTTCACCGACCCGCGCGCCCGTACCCGTGCGCTGGGCGCCTGGAGCTCCGTCAACGCCGTGGGCGGCGCGGTCGGCGCGCTGCTGGGCGGCGCGCTGACCGAGTACGCCGGCTGGCGCTGGGTCTTCTTCATCGGCGTTCCCGTCGGCGTCGTGTTCTGCGTCGCCGGGTACCTCCACCTGCCCGCCGCCCGGAGCGGTGACGGTGCGCGGGGCACGGACGGACCGCAGTGCGCGGACGGACCGCGGGGCACGGACGGACCGCGGCGCTTGGACCTTCCCGGCGCGCTGTCCGTCACCGTCGGTCTGACCGCCCTCGTCTACGCGATCATCTCCACCGAGAGCGTTTCCCCGGCCTCCCCGCACGTGTGGGCGGCACTCGCCGTCGGCGTCGTGCTGATGGCGGCCTTCGTCCTCATCCAGTCGAAGGCCGCCGACCCGCTGGTCCCCTTGCGCGTCCTGCGCCGCCGCACCCTCGCCATCGCGAACGGGGTCATGATCGGCCTGGGCGCGGCGATGTTCGCGATGTGGTTCCTGCTCTCCCTCTACATGCAGCAGGTCCTCGGCTTCAGCGCGCTGAAGACGGGGCTGTGGTTCCTGCCCAGCTGCCTCGCGGTCGTCATCGGGACCAGGACCGCCACCCACCTCGTCCACCGCACCGGCCCGCGGAGCCTGCTCGTCGGTGGCCTGGCCATCAGCACCCTCGGCTTCCTGTGGCTCTCGCGCATCCACCTGCACGGAGTCTTCACCACCGATGTGGCAGCGCCGTTCACCCTGTGCGCCCTCGGCCTGGGGCTGGCCATGCTGCCCGTCACCGCCGCGGCCACCACCGGCATCCACCCGCGGGAGGCGGGCCTGGTCTCCGGGCTGGTCAACACGTCCCGCCAGGTCGGCGGCGCCGTCGGACTCGCCGTTCTCGCCGCCATCGTGTCCCACACCGCCCGCGGCCATGCGGGCCCGGGATCCCAGGCCCTCACGGCCGGCTACGCCCACGCCTTCCTCTGCGCCGCCCTCTTCACCGCCTGCGCGGCCCTCGGCTCGCTCTTCCTCCCCGGCCGCCCCGCCCCGTCGGCGGGGGCACCCACACCTGGCGCCAAGGAATGACCCCGGAGGATCACCATGACCACGACCACGACCGCCTCCTACTGGGAACCGCTCTGGGCACAAGGCCGCCGGTACCGGCAGATCGACGGCCCTGAGACACGGTTGCTGGAGCAGCACCTGGGCCGGGGCCGCGGGCGCCCGGCCCTCGACCTCGGTTGCGGCGACGGAGCCCTGGCCCGTCACCTCCACCACGGGCTCGGATACCGCACCACCGGCATCGACTGCTCCCGGAGCGCCGTCGCGCTGGCCGCCCACGGCGCGGCTCCCGGACACGGACCGGTCTGGAGGTGCGCCGACTTCACCACCGACGACCTCACCGCGCTGCCGGACCCGGCGTACGCGGTCATCACCTGCCGGCTGGTGTACCGGTGGATGGACGACAAGGCGCTCTTGCTCGACCGCGTACGCCGCCTACTCGCACCGGGCGGAACCTTCTGGGTGGTCACCGAGGTCACCGGCCGCCGAGGGGGCTCCGACCCCCTCCAGGGCCTGGGGATCAGCCCCGCGGAGGTCGAGATCCTCACCGCCGGATGGTCCGTCGTGCGGACCGCCGACCTCGACGTGCTCCGCTGCTACGCCTTGCGCCCCTGACCGCTCCCCGCCCGCAGCGTCACGCCACGGAATCGATCTCGTCGGCACACACATCCTGGATGACCTTCAAGTCCATCAGGACCTGCTCCCGCGCGTCCTGATGGCCCGGCAGCCCCTTGCCGATCTTCTCCACCGCCTCGCCGATCGCCGCGGTGACCGCCTTCGGGGCGAAGCGCGTCCCGAAGCTGTATCCCGTGTCAGCGCGGGTGCGCAGATCCCGCTCCACCGCGTCCCAGGCGGCGAGGACCGCAGACCGCTGGTCCACCACGTCCGCACCGGGTGGCTTCTCCAGGGCGCGGACCAAGGCCTGGATGTCCTTGTGGGTCTGCGTGCACAGCTTCCGGTAGCGGGTCCACATCTTGTGGGTCGCCACCACCATGGCGACGGCGATCGTGAGGGTCAGCGCGGGCAATGACCTGACGCTGTCGTGAGCGAACCTGGAGAGCAGGGTGTAGAGCAGGACCGCCACGCCGCAGAGTCCGCTGAAGTTCGCCAGCGTACGGCCGACCATGGCGCGGAAGACGCGCGCCGCGAGCCTTTGGAGCTGGTTCTCCTTCGGCTCGATCCAGCGGGTGAAGGAGGGGAACAGGAACGTGAACGCGAGCATCGTCATGGCGTCCCTGCCGTGCTCGAACAGCTGATCCGGGGCGGCCGCGATCCTTTCGGGGAGAAAGAACGGATGGACCGCGAACCTGAAGGCGATGAGCCCCCACACCGCCACCTTGAGCTTTCCCCAGCGGCTGACCCACTCAGGTGTCAGGAACGCGTCTTTCAGCCGGCCGCTCACCTGCCCGGGAAGGTGCCATCCCTGCCCGAACCCGTCCCACGCACGGCGCCCGCGCACCGCGATCACGAGTCCGCACACGAAGAGCGCGAGGCCCGGCCACCGGTGGGGGGTGCTGTACATCGAATTGCCCAAGCCATTGATGACAGCCCCAGCAGGCACGTACACGCGCTTCCAGTGGGTGCGAGCCGGAAGCGTCCAAGACGAGATCGACATGGCCGCATCGTCCTGCCGACGCAGGGCGCGGACGTACGATTTGACGCAGATCAGAGGTTGGATCCCTCGAGGCTGGTGGCGCGGCCGGTACCCGCATACCGGCACCCCATGGGGACGATCAACGGGATCCGGCGTCGACGTTCAGGACAGGCTCATCGGAGCGGTCCCTTTTCGTCGATGAACACCGTGGGCGCGGAGAGGAACGAAGTTCGGCGACTCCGGCACGGGCACGGGCACGGGCACCGGTGCCACCGCGACGCACCGCCACCCGGCCGGGCAGGGCAGCTACACCGCGGAGCTCACCGTCACCGACAACTCCGGTATGACGACCACGACGTCGCGCCGCATCGACTGCTACGGCTTCGGCACCGGCCGGTCCCGTTCCCCGGAATGGCGGGCCGGCGGCACATGGTCAAGCGGTCAGCTCATGGACGCAGGAAATCGCGGAGAGGGATCCCAGCACGAGCCCGGCGATACGCAGGACGGTGGGACTGAATCCAGCTCCAGGGGCCACGGGCGAACGGTCCATCGCGAGCTGGTGAATTCGATAGGCGCAGTCAAATAGATTGAAGGCAATCCCGAGCCCCACTATGCCAAAGACTCCATACCGTATGGCGTAGAGGTATTCCACGGTCGCGACTTGGGCCGCCAACACCATTCTGCTCCGCTCCCCGCCCTGCGTGCGTTCGTCTGTGATGGGCCATTCAGATGGTACGTGCGGTGGCCGTCCGGGGCCGAGCAGTACCGACGGCCTGAGGCTGTGCCGGGCCGCGGAACGGCAGGGTACGGCTGAGGACGAGGTTGGTGGTCGTGCTCCCGAACTGCGCCAGTGCGTCGACGATCTCCTCGAGCTGGGCCATCGACGTGGCCGCCACCTTCAGTACGTAGCAGTCGTCTCCGGTAGTGCGCAGGCACTCCAGAATTTCCGGTCGCTCCCCGAGGAGTTGACGCAAGGGCTCATGCCGATTCCCCGGATACTTCAGCCGGACGATCGCCAGCGCCATGTAACCGGTCCGTTCGAGGTCCACCTCCGCCCGGTACCCCGCTATCACCTCGGCCGCCTCCAGCCTCCGCACCCGCTCCGTCGTCGCGGACGCGCTCAGGTTGACGCGCCGGGCCAGCTCCGTGAACGCGATCCTGCCGTCCCGCTGGAGTTCATCCAGAATCGCCCAGTCCGTCGAGTCGAGATTCTCGGTCATCTGCCCATATTACCGATGGATCCACGGGAGAACCGGCCCTGAACAGGCGGGAATCCCTTCTGGCGGTCCCGCTTCCGCGACTAGCCTGAGCTGCATGAAGATCGGAGTCAACATCCTCAACTTCGGCCCCGGCACGGACCCGGGAACCCTACGCGATGGGGCTCAGACGGTGGAGGGTCTCGGCTTCGACCTGCTGATGGTCTCGGACCACATCGTCACTACTCCCGATGTCGCCGAGCGGTATCCCGCACCGTTCTACGAGCCGTTCACCACCCTGTCCTGGCTGGCCGGACTCACCACTCGGGTGCGGCTGGGCACGACAGTCCTCATCGCTCCCTACCGACACCCGCTGCTCACGGCCCGCATGGCGGCCAACCTGGACCAGTTGAGCGGCGGCCGGCTCGTCCTCGGTGTGGGGGTGGGCTGGGCACGACAGGAGTTCGCCGCCCTCGGGGTTCCGTTCGAACGTCGCGGGCGACTGACCGACGACCACCTGCGGGACATACGGGCGGCCTGGACGGACACCGCCTCCTACGGAAGCCGCGGGATCCCGGTATGGGTCGGCGGAAACAGCGACGCGGGGCTGCGCCGTGCCGTGCGGCTCGGTGACGCCTGGCATCCGCTGCGTTGCACCCTGCCGTGGCTACGCGAAGCCGTGGTCAGGCTGAAGGCCTTCGCGGACGAGGAACGACTCCCCGTCCCCGCCCTGAGCCCCCGGATCGCGCTCAAGCTCACCGAAGCACCGGTCACCGGACCACAACGGCTCGCAGGGGAGGGAACGATCGACCAGATCATGGACGACCTTGACCGACTGCGCCTGCTCGGAGCCGAGACCGTCGTCCTCGACACCTACAACGGCGACCCCCGTGAGACGTGCCATCCCCAGGCGAGTTGGCAGGCACTCGCCACGGTGGCAGCCCACTCCTTCTCCCCCCGCACCTGAACGGAGCAGTCATGACCACACTCGACGACCACACTCTCCTGCGCCGGGCCATCGCGCTCGCGGCCAAGGCGGCCGCGGGCGGTGACCCGCCGTTCGGATCCCTCCTGGCGGGACCGGACGGAACGGTTCTGGCAGAGGCCCACAACACCACCCTCACCGACAACGACATCACCGCGCACCCGGAGCTGAAGCTGGCGAGGTGGGCCGCGGGGGAGTTGCAGGGGGACACCGCGGCGCGGACCACGATGTACACCAGCTGCCAGCCGTGCGGAATGTGCGAGGCGGCCATCCAGAGCGCGGGACTACGGCGGGTGGTATTCGCCCTGTCCAACGAACAGCTCCTGGACATCAGGCCCGGCAGCGGCCGGCTGCCCGTGCCGCAGGACGGCCCCGCGCTGTTCGACGAGGTGAAGCCGGTGGTCGAGGGCTACTACCGCTGACCTTGCCGAGACCAGGGCTTGGCCCTACGCGACCGTCAGGACGAGCCCCCCGGTCAACGCCGGGACCGACGTCCGCGACCTCGTCCGACAGCGACAGCCACAGCGACAACGGCAACGTCATCGACCACTCGAAGGCGACCCGCGTTCCGGAGATCCGGAACGCGCACCGGTCCCGCACCGCCCCCCGGGCCGGTCCTGGCGGTGCGGGCCCGGTTCGTCCGTACGGGAGTCCAGAGGCCTGACCGGGCGGTACCGTGGTGTGAACCCGCCAGTTCAGTGTCCTGGAGTCCCCGATGAGGCATGAGTGAACAGCCGGCCTCCGCCGCCCGGCAGCCGCTGGACCCCGCGGCCGCCGACGCGGCCACGGGAAGAGGTGTGCGAAGCACACCTCGCCCGCCTCACCGACCAGCACCCCGCGGCCGCCTGATGGGCACACATCCCGCCCGCCGCCGAGCGCGGATCGCCTTGTCCGACGCCGCTGCGAAACAGCTGGAGGACATCACCGACGAGGCCGTCCTCCACGCCCTGGACCGCGCCCTCGTCGTCATCTCCGTGGACCCCGTCATCGGCGAGACGATCCCCGGCGACACCACCGCACCCCAACTCCGCCAGTACACCGACGAGGTCGAGTCCGTCCGCGTCCTCTACTTCGTCACGGCGCTGCGCACCGTGGTCGTCGTGGCGTACATCGAGGTCTAGTGCTGTGGCCGGAAAGGTTTGCCGGGTCGCGGTGTCCGGTGCGGTGCCTCGCAAGGCGGAGGGCCGCCGCTCGTACTGGACGTACTTCGGTGGTCCGACAACGCGGCGAGGTGCCGTGCCGGGCGCCGCGACCCGGTGAACCTTTCCGGTCACAGCACTAGCTGTCATGCCTGCCCGCCGGGGATGTCAGGGAGCGGCCGGAGCGAGTGGGGCCGGCGAACGTCCCTGGCCGATGCCGGAAAACCCGGGCAACGGCTCCGGCCCGCCCGCGGGTTGCTGCCGGGCACCCCGCAGTGCGTTGACGATGTCGGCGGGTGTGTCGTGGGCGGGGCGGAGTTCGTCCAGCCATGCGGCGCTCTCGCAGTAGTGCGCCTGGAACGGGCGGCCGACCAGCCGCGGATCCCGGGCCTGGAGCATGCGCAACTGGAAGAAGCGTCCCTGGGCGGTCTCGGTGACGCCGTCGACGACCACCTTGCCGGGTGTGGCCGACATGACCGGTCCGCGCACCGTGCGGGCGAGCCCGGGCAGGGTCAGGTAGGCGGACCGGAAGATGTCGTGGGCGCGGGCGAGCGGCACCTTGAAGTACTCGTACGGGCCGGTGTCCCGCTCGACGAACATGTAATAGGGCACGGCGCCCGCGGCCAGTTCCGCGCGCCACAGCGCGCTCCACGTCCCCGGGTCATCGTTGACGTGGGCGACCAGGGGCGCCTGGCAGTAGACCAGGGCGCCGGTCGACCGGATCCGGGCGATGGCCCGGCGGGCGAGGTCCGACTCCAGCTCCCGGGGGTGGGTGAAGTGCATCATCACCGCGAGGTTCCTCCCCGAGGCGACGACCTCCTCGAAGAGCCGGAGCACGTCGTCCGCGTCGGCGTCGGTCACGAACCGCTGGGGCCAGTAGGCGACCGACTTGGTCCCGATGCGGATGGTACGGACACCGGGCACGCCCAGAATGGGGGCGAGGTGACTCCGCAGCCGGTCGGTCGACATGATCATCGGATCGCCACCGGTGACGAGAACGTCATCGACCTCGGGGTGCCGGCCGAGGTAGTCCACGAGGCCGGTGGGCTCCGGTGCGGCGAAACGCAGATCGGCGTCCCCCACGAACTGAGCCCAGCGGAAGCAGTAGGTGCAGTACGCGTGGCAGGTCTGTCCCTGGCCGGGAAAGTAGAGGACGGTCTCGCGGTACTTGTGCTGGAGGCCGGGCACCGAATCGCCGTCCAGGGTGGGGACGTTGAGCTGCTTCTGCCCCGAGGGATGGGGGTTGAGGCCGCCTCGGATCTGCTCGACCGCGAGCCGGAGTTCCTTCCTCGCGCCGGGATCGTCCACGAGGGCCGCCAGTCGGCGCTCGTCCTCCGCCCGGAGCATCCCGGTCTGCGGGAAGACCATCTGGAAGACGGGGTCGTCCGGAATGTCGTCCCAGTCGATCAGGTGGGTGAGGACGTACTCGTTCACACGGAACGGCAGGACGGCGGCGAGGGACTTGACGGACCGGGCGACATGGCCCGGAATCGCGAACCGTTGGCTCAGCTCGTCCACGTGACGGGCGCCGTAGGCCCGGAATCTTTCCGTTTCCACGGCCGCGGGAGGAGTGAAGGGCATACGAGGTCCTCCGGTTCCGGGAAGCCGACCCGAGCAAGGTCCCTTGATCGTAAGCCGATCGGCCCAGCCTGATCCTCATGGACCGAAGGTCGGCTCATAGGAGCACCGCATGGCCGAAATGAGGGGCCCGGGAGGAAGGCCACCACCTGGTGCGCTCGTACCGTGCGGACAGAGGGAGCCGCGGGGAGTGCGAGTTCGGGCCGTCGTCACGGAGTCCGGGGTGGCGTGCCGCGAAGAGTTCTACATGGCTGACAACAACCTCCACCACACGAAGATCCGCATACCTGCCTTCACCCTCCCCGCAGGTACGCGTCTCCTCAAGGCCGTTGCCGGCTGCTGGCCCGCCTGCATCGGCTGGGACGAAGTGGCCGACCACGCGATGTGGTCCGTCGACGTAACCGTGACGGGGGTGGATGGCAGCGACGTCCTCTTTCTGGAGGCGGCGGTCGGAGAAATGGGCGAGAAAACCAACATGTGGCGCATTGGCTATCACCTGACCGCCTATCTCGGCGGCGAGGTGACCGACAACTCCCTCGCCCAGCTCATCATCTAGCACCAGGGGCTGTCCGAGCGGCGCAGGTGGGGGTACGGAACGGGCCGTACGGTGGCAGACTGCGCGCCAGGGGGTGGGGTCATGACAGATCAACCCGTACACGGGGGACAGCCGAAGGACCGGGCCGCGAACGAGGCCGAGTTGAGGGCGGCCGTGACGGCCACGCTGCAGGGCAAGGGGGCGGCGATCCCCAGGTGGGCCGGTGAGCAGCTCAAGAACCTCGACACGCTGCTCGCGGCGCTGCCCGCAGGACGGCGTGCGCAGTGGGTGGCCATGCTCAGGGAGTTGCTCAGGGCGCGCTCCAACGCTCTGGTCGCCGCGCTGAAGCTGCGCCTCGACACATCCGTCACCGTGACGCTCGCCGAGCTCCGCAAGAGCAGCCACGGCCTCATGCTGTCCGACGTGCAGCCGCTGACCGCCTCGACGGAGCAGTACATCGGGGACCAGTTCGCCTACGCCTCGATGCTCTGGACCCAGGTCGAGGAGAAGCTGGCGGAGTTCCAGGGCGAAGTCGCCGGGTACGTCGAGCGCGCGGTCCGGGTCGAGCAGACCGTGACGCTGTGCCTGACGAACGCGGGCAAGGAGCGCGACCGCCTCGCGCAGACGCTCCAGACGGCCAAGACGCTGACCGTCGAGGTCGCCGTGCTGGACCTGACCCTGTACGTGGGCCCGCTGCTGGACCCGGTGCACAAGGAGTGCGTGGCGGCGGAGGCGGCCCTGCAGGTCACTCCGGAGTCGCTCGCGGGCATGGTCGACGGTGAGCTGCTCAAGGCCTTCGCCCTCTCGGAGGAGCAGCAGAAGCAGCTGGTCGGCGATCTGTCGGGGAAGGCCATGACCCTGTGCATGCAGGTGGAGTCGCGGCTGAGTGCCCGCGCGGCCCGTCTGACCCCGTCGATGCTGAGCCGTCTGGCACCGCTGACCACGCTGCCCGCCACGTCCAGGAAGGCGTGCCTGTCGCTCGTCGGGACGTACGGCACGGCGTGGATCCACTGCCTGTGCTCGATGGAGTCCCCGGAGGACCTGGCCCGTCTCCTGGTCCGCTGTACGCACCTCGAAGTCGTGAAGGCGCTCACGAAGAAGGTCCCGGCGGCCAACCCCGAGAACCTGTCGATCGCGGTCCAGGTACTCAACGACGGCGCCCTGGACTGGGATGTCGCCTGCGGCAAGCTCAACAAGCTCGGCTTCACCACGATTTCGCTGCCGAGCGGCGTCAACGCGCTGTCGTGGCGCGGGATCGGCCAGGCGTGGGCCCCGAGCGCGTTCTGGTCCGGCGCGATGGAGACCGATCTGGCCTGCACCAAGCACATGGTCCAGGAGCTTGGCGTCGATCCGTCCCCGGCCAAGGTCGCCTCGTACTTCGCGGACATGGTCCAGGCCTGCCTGGTCGCCTGCGGCCAGTGGACCCAGAGTGGTCGGCCGGCCTCGTTCGCCGCGGACCCCTTCGTGGTCAACGGGGCGACGTGGAACATCATCGTGCGGAACCTGTTCGGCAAGCCGCAGATCTTCCACATCGACAGCGGCTACCAGAACTCACCCTGGCGCACCCGCACCGCTTAGGCCGACCCGGCCGCCGTCACCGTCGCGAACACGCGCCGACCGGCCAGAGCAGTAATGCAAGCCCGATCGAACTGGAGGTATGTACGCTGATCATGTATTCGCACATGTGACCGTAAGAGAAAATGGGGGGCCGGTGCATCATCGCCGACTCGTAGTTTCCGCTGCCCTCGTGGCCGCGGGCATCGGATTCATACCGGGGATCGCCCAGGCGGCAGGACCCGCCGCTCCGGCAGCGCCGGCAGCGCAGGGAGCGCCCGCGACCGGGGCCAACCCGGACGCGGCACGCAAGGCCAAGGCCAAGGGCAAGACCTTCACCAGCCCTGCCGACCGCACGGTCGTGACCGCGCCTTCCGGCGCCAAGGCCGGCGGGACCGCGCGGGCACAGGGGGCGCAGGAGGTGCCGGACCCGCACATCTCGATCTACCTGGACGCGACGACTCCGACCGCGCACTCCATCGACCTGCGGTCCCACGTCATCACCTGGGACGACGCCGAGGTCGAAGCGGTCGTCTCCTGGGGCGACGGGACCACGGACACGTACTCCGCCGCCCTCGCGGGCTTCCGCGGGGACGCCCGCAACATCACGCACACCTACGCCGCGGTCGGCTCGTACGACGTCAAGGTCACGGTGAAGCACGCCGCGAGCGGCGCCCAGGCCGTCAACGAGCTCAAGTTCGTCACCGACGGCACCGAGTTCACCGCGCACGAGCCCACCCGGCTGCTGGACACCCGCTCCGGCCTCGGTGCCGCGAGGGCCAAGGTCGGCGCGCGCAGCTCGGTGGCACTGAAGGTCGCGGGTGCCGCGAAGGTCCCCGCCGGGGTCGGCTCGGTCGTCCTCAACGTCACCGCCACCAACACCGCGGGACCGGGCCACATCTCGGTCGGCAAGACCAAGGAACTGACCGAGACCGCCGAGACGTCGAACCTGAACTTCGTCGCGGGCCAGACCGCCGCGAACCTGGTGATCGCGCCGGTCGGCGAGGACGGGTACGTGCACCTGTTCAACGCCGGCTGGGAGCCGGTCGACCTGATCGCCGACGTCACCGGCTCCTTCAAGGCCGCGCCCGCCGCCGGCTACGGCTCGGTGACCCAGACCCGTGTCGTGGACACCCGCGCGGGCCTCGGCACGGCGAAGGGCCAGGTCCCCGGCTACGGAACCTTCGGCGTGGAGATCGCCGGCCGCGGCGGCGTGCCGAAGGGCGCCACCGCGGTGGCGCTCAACCTCACCGCCACCAACCCGCGGTCGGCCGGCCACCTGAGCGCCTACCCCAGCGGGCAGGCGGCTCCGGTCACCTCGAACCTGAACTTCACCGCCGGCCAGACCATCGCCAACGCGGTGATCGTGCCGATCGGCGCCGACGGGAAGATCACCGTGCGCAACGGCAGCTGGGACCCTGCCGACGTGGTGGTCGACGTCGTCGGCTACTACAGCCCCGACAGCCGGTCCGCCTTCTCGTCCGCCTGGGTTCCGATGCGGCTGCTGGACACCCGCGAGGACCGCAGCTGGGGCCTGCGGCCGGCCGGCCCGGTGCCGGCCCGCAAGGTCGAGGTCATGCGGTTCGAGTCCGACACGAAGACGCCCCGCGTCGACGGCTGGGCGCTGAACACCACGGTCACCAACACCCGCGGCGACGGCTTCCTGTCCGTGACGCCGGACCCGAACTTCTGGTCCGACTACCAGAACGGCACCGCGATCACTCCGCAGCGGCCCGTCTCCTCGGCCCTGAACTGGACCGCGGGCGCGACCGTCCCGAACCTGGTGCAGACGCCCGCCGGCAAGGGAGCCATCATCGACTTCTGGAACCAGGGCTGGGAGGACGTCGACCTGCTCGTCGACCTGGTCGGCTACTACCAGACGATCTGATCGACCCGCGGGCCCGCCGGTGAGCGGGCCGGCAGGAGGGGCGGTGCGCCGTAAGGCGCACCGCCCCTCCGCTTGTGCGGGCCCGTTCAGTGCGGTGACGGTTTCGGGTCCAGGGCGTTGGCGACGGTGCAGCCGCCCTCCCCGGGCATCCGATGGATCCGGGGCGGCACCCACACGTCGGTGGCGCCGGGGCTCACGCGGGCAAGAAGGCAGTCCTGCGCGTCGAAGCCGTTGCCCCGTACCGACAGGAGAACGCCGACCCGGCCGCCGTCCGCCTTCACCTCGGTACGGATCGCCGGATCCAGGTCCAGGGCGGCGAGCGCGCTCCGCACCTCGCCCTCGTCCACCCGGCCGCCGTCCGGCACCCGGGGAAGCTTCGAGCGAAGCTCCTCGTACGGCAGCCGCGGCGGTTCGGGTGGCGGGGCGAAGGTCAGCGCGGGCCCGTCCGGGCAGCTGACGTCACGGGGATCCTCACCCCACTCCGACGTGGGTGAGACGCGCACCGCGAAACAGCGCCGCACGGTGACCCCCTCGGGGGCGAGCCACCCCCGGTTCGCCGATCCCGATGTGCGGACGAGGACGTCGATGCCTTTCCCGTCGTGTGTCGAGGTACCCGTCACCCGCAGCACCTCGACCCCGTCGATGCCGGAAGCGGAGCGCCCGACCTCCTCCGCCGTGCGCGGACGCTGGCCGTAGAGGCGCTCGCCCGCCGTCCTGGCCACCTCCCGTGCGGCGTCCGCCGCCTCACCCTCGGAGGACTGCACCAGTCCGCAGCCGGTGGCGAACAGCAACAGCGGGGCGAGCAGCAGCGGTCGGCGCATGCGTCCACCCTTGCGCCGCCGCGCGGGGCGGGCAACGGCTCGCGTACTCAGACCGGCGTAGGCGATCGTACTCAGCCGTTGCGGCGCGCTCGGGCTGCCTGCCTGTCTGTCTGCAGGCCGTTGAACCCGCTGAGACGGGGCCCCCACCGAGGACGAAGGTCACCCGTGCGCCTCGCTTCGCCGCCGAAATGATGCGGACCGTCACGGTGCGTGCCAGCGTCATCCGAGAGAAATCCGTGCTCCACGCAAAAAGGAGTCGCCGTCATGGGCGGTACGCAGGGCAAGAGCCAGGAACCGGACAAGGGCCGCGAGGCGCAGGAGCACCATCGCCCCGGAGACCCCGCGCACCCCCAGCCAGGCAAGCCCTCCCGCGAGCCGGGGCAGAAGCAGGGCCAGAAGCAGGGGCCGAAGCAGGGCCAGAAGGAGGGCCAGAAGGAGGCCTCGCACCGCCGCGAGGACGACCTGCTGCGCGAAGAGGACCTGCACGACGAGACCTTCTGACCAGGGCACACGCGCCCACACACCCAGAGCCCGGCCGGTCCACAGTCACCCGGCCGGGCTCTGTCACATCCGGAGACCGGCCCTCGCCCCGGGCGGCCCGGTCGGGGAACACGTGCGGCCCGATGTGACCGGTCTGCCCCCAGGTGGGAGAATTGTCATGGCCAGTGGTGGCGCATGCGTCTGTGCGTCCCACCCCCGAACAGGACAGCAGGTCAGGTCATGACCAAGCAGCCGAAGCCGTCCCCGCCCTCCGACGGAGAGGGCATAAGCCGGCACAGGGGATCCAAGCAGCACGGTTGGTCTCCGGATGTGGACGAGACCCGCCAGGAGGAGAACCCGAGCGCCCACCGCTCCTTCCACCCTGATGAGTACGCCCCCGCCAAGGGACCGGGTAGGACGGTTTCCAAGGAGGAAGCGGGCAATCCCCATGGCAAGCCCTCCAAGAGCAGGGGCGCCCGCGGGGAGGATCGGAGCAAGGGATCCGGCGACGAGGGCATGCACGACCTCGGAACGCGAGGCCGCTCGCAGCGACCCAGTGGAACCAAGGACGCCTCCGCCTCCACCGGTGTGGACCCCCAGGACCCGCCCGGCACGCGCAGTGCCGGATAGCCGCGGGTGGTCCGGGCACCGGCACCGTACGCAGCTCATCCAGGTCGCGCCTCAGCAGATGCGCGGTAGCTGCTCTCCGATCGGCAGGTCGACCACGCGGGTGCCGCCGAGGCCGGTCCGGGCGACCACCAGACCCGGGTGCGCGTCCACCGCCTCGCCGATCACCGCCGCGTGCCGGCCCAGCGGGTGGGTGCGCATGGCGGCGAGTACGGCCTCGGCGTGCTCGCGGGGTACGAACGCGACGAGCTTGCCCTCGTTGGCCACGTAGAGCGGGTCGAGGCCCAGGATCGCGCAGGCATTGCGGACGGGTACGGGAACGGGGACGCGGCCCTCCTGGATGACGACTCCCGCACCGGACGCGGCCGCGATCTCGTTGAGCGAGGCGGCCAGTCCGCCCCGGGTGGGGTCGCGCAGGACGTGCAGGTCGGGGGTGACCTCCAGCATCGCCCGTACGAGATCACCGAGCGGGGCGCAGTCGCTCTCGATGTCCACTCCGAATTCCAGCCCTTCGCGGACGCTCATGATCGCCACCCCGTGGAGCCCGATCTCCCCGCTGACGATCACCACGTCGCCGGGTACGACCCGCTGCGGCCGCAGGTCGACGCCCTGCGGGATGATCCCGATGCCCGCGGTGTTGATGTAGATCCCGTCTCCGTGGCCGGCCTCGACGACCTTGGTGTCGCCGGTCGCCACCTCGACCCCGGCCGCGCGGGCGGCGTCGCCCAGGGCCTCGGCCACCCGGGCCACCACGGACAGTTCCACGCCTTCCTCGAGGATGAACCCGCAGGACAGATAGGCGGCTTGGGCTCCGCTCATGGCGAGGTCGTTGACCGTGCCGTTGACGGCGAGGTCGCCGATGCTTCCCCCGGGGAAGAACAGGGGGCGCACCACGTAGGAGTCGGTGGAGAAGGCCAGCCGGACCCCGCCCAGCGTGACCGTCGCCGAGTCGCCGAGCTGGGCGAGCACCGGGCCGCCGAAGGCGGGTGCGAAGAGGTGCTCGACCAGCTCGGCGGAGAGCGCTCCGCCACCGCCGTGGCCCATCACCACCCGGGGGCGGTCGCGCAGCGGCGCGGGGCAGGTCCAGCCGGTGATGTCGAGGGTCGTGTCAGGCAACGGGGCTCGCCTCCAGCGGCGCGTCGGCGGTGGCGGTCCGCTCCGCCGTACGGGCGGTAGGGGCGGGGGCGGCGGTACGGGCCGTGCGGGTCGGCGTGATCTCCAGGCGCCGGTAGAGGTAGTAGGCGGCGCACGCGCCCTCGCTGGAGACCATCGTGGCGCCGAGCGGGTTGCGCGGGGTGCAGGTGGTGCCGAAGGCCTCGCACTCGTGTGGTTTCAGCAGCCCTTGGAGGACTTCGCCGCTCCGGCATTCGGCCGGCTCGCGCGTGTTGATCCCGGTCACCGAGAAGCGGTGCTCGGCGTCGAAGTCCCGGTAGCGTGCCGACAGCCGCCAGCCGCTGTCGGGAATCACGCCGATGCCGCGCCAGGCCCGGTCGGTGACCTCGAATACGTCCCCCAGCATGGCGAGCGCCGCCGGGTTCCCCTCCGGACGCACCGCGCGGGCGTAGGCGTTGTCCACGGTGTGCTCGCCGCGCTCCAGCTGATGCACGGCCCTGCGTACGCCTTCCAGGATGTCCAGGGGCTCGAAGCCGGTGACCACGATCGGGACGCGGTGGCGCGCGGCGAGCTCCGGGTACTCTCCCGTGCCCATCACACTGCACACGTGCCCGGCGGCCAGGAAGGCCTGGACGCGGCAGCTCGGCGACTGCATGATCGCCTCGATCGCCGGGGGGACGCGGACGTGGGACACCAGCAGGCTGAAGTTGCGGATGCCCAGCTTCTTGGCCTGGTACACGGTCATGGCATTGGGCGGGGCCGTGGTTTCGAAGCCGATGCCGAAGAACACCACCTCGTTCCGCGGGTTCTGCTGGGCGATCTTCAGGGCGTCGAGCGGGGAGTAGACGACCCGTACGTCACCGCCTTCGCTGCGCACCTGGAAGAGGTCGCGGCCGGTCCCGGGTACGCGCAGCATGTCCCCGAAGGAGCAGAAGATGACATCGGGGCGGGAGGCGATCTCCAGAGCCTTGTCGATGACCTCCAGCGGGGTGACGCACACGGGACAGCCCGGTCCGTGAATCAACTCGACCAAATCGGGGAGCAGTTGGTCGATACCGTGCCGGATGATGGTGTGGGTCTGGCCCCCGCACACCTCCATCAGCGCCCAGGGCCGGGTGACCGTCGAGTGGATGTCGTCCAGTAGCCGGCGAGCGAGGTCGGGGTCTTGGAATTCGTCGATGTACTTCACTGCCGGGTCGCCTCCTGCGCTACGTCATCGGAGTCGTCGGAGTCGTCGGAGTCGTCGGTGAAGGGCCACGGCGCCCCACCGGCCTGCGCGGCCTGCTCCCACGGATCGCCGAATTCCTCCTGGAGCATGCCGAGTTCCGCGAAGAGCTCCAAGGTCTGCTTGGCCGACTCCTCGTCGAGCCGCTGCAGTGCGAAGCCGACGTGGACGATCGCGTACTCGCCGACCTGGAGGTCCGGCAGGTACTCCAGGCACACTTCCTTGACCACCCCGCCGAAGTCGACGGTGGCCATGCGGGTGCCGTCCTTCTCCCCGATGTCAATCACTCTGCCGGGTACCGCCAGGCACATGGGCTTCTCCTTGCTGTGGGTGTTCCGTCGCGCGGGCAGAGTCGGCCGTGGCAGTGGCCGTGGTGGCAGCCGCAACCATGAGCTGGCCGAGGGCCAGGCCGCCGTCGTTCGGGGGGACGCGATGGTGCTGGAGCACGGTGAAGCCGTGTCCGCGCAGCCGTCGGGCCGTGGCCGAGGACAACAGGGTGTTCGAGAAGACCCCGCCGGTCAGCGCGACGGAGTCCAGGCCGTACCGCTCTCGCGCCAGGACGCACAGGTCGGCGACGAGTCCGGCGACGCCGGAGTGGAATCGGGCCGCGATCAGGGGTGGCGGGGTACCCGCGCGCACATCGGCCACGACGGCGGCCAGAACGGGCGCTGGATCGGCGACGACCGGACTCCCGGCGCCGGGAGCCGGGAACCGCAGGGAGAACCGGTAGCCCTCACCCGCCTCCTCTGCTGCCCCCTCACCCTCTCCTGCCCCCGCGCCGCGTGCCGCGGCCTCCAGCTCGATCGCGGCCTGGGCCTCGTACCCCGAGTGGTGGCAGACACCGGCCAGCGAGGATACGGCGTCGAACAGCCGCCCCATGCTCGACGTGGGGACGCAGTTCAGGTTCCGATCCAACTGGCTTCCCAGAACGCGCAGTTCATCGGCCGGGCAGACCGCCGTGCAGGGCAGGTCCGGCGCCCAGTCGAGGCCCGCGGCCCGCAGGTGCGCCAGGGCCATCCGGTACGGTCTGCGCACCGCGGCGTCGCCGCCCGGCAGCGGTACGTACGCGAGGTGTGCGAAGCGGCTGTATCCGGCGTAGTCGGCGAGGAGGACCTCGCCTCCCCACACGGCTCCGTCGTCCCCGTAGCCGGTGCCGTCGAACGCGATGCCGATGACCCGCCGACTGCCGTCCAGGCCGTGCTCCGCCATCGCCGAGGCGATGTGCGCGTGATGGTGCTGCACGCGCACCAGCGGCCGGTCGCCCGCGTGCCGCCCCGCCCACTGCGCGGATCGGTAGCCGGGGTGTCGATCGGCGGCGAGCAGCCGGGGCGCGACACCTGTGACGGACTCCAACTGACGCTCGGCGCGCTCGAACGCGTACTGCGTGGCCAGGTCGTCCATGTCGCCGATGTGGGCGGACAGCCAGGCGCGACGTCCCTCCCCGAGGCAGAAGGCGTTCTTCAGGTCCCCTCCGACCGCGAGGGTCGCGGGCACGGCCAAGGGCAGCGACAGGGGGAGCGGGGCGTAGCCGCGGGAGCGCCGGACGGTCAGCGGCTCGCCGTCGCACACGCGGACCACCGAGTCGTCGCACGGGACGTGGATCGGGCGGTCGTGGGTCAGCCAGGCATCGGCGAGGCCGGCCAGCCGCTCCAGAGCCTCGGCGTCATCGGTGACGATGGGTTCGCCCGAGAGGTTTCCGCTGGTCATGACCAGCAGCCGCGGCCCGGGGGGATCGCCGGGAAGCCCGAGCAGCAGATGGTGCAAGGGGCTGTACGGGAGCATCACCCCGAGGTCGGGACTGCCCGGGGCGACGTCGGCGGCCGGGGCCGCGGCGCCCGCGCGCCGGCGCAGCAGGACGATGGGCCGCTCCCGCCCCGTGAGCAGGGTCCGCTCCTCGGGACCGAGGTGGACGAGTTCCTCGACGGCGGGGAGGTCACGCGCCATCAGGGCGAACGGCTTGTCACCGCGGGCCTTGCGGCGACGCAGCTCCCGTACGGCGCCGGCGTGGGCGGCGTCGCAGGCGAGGTGGTAGCCGCCGATGCCCTTGACGGCGAGGATCACCCCGGCGCCGAGCAGTCGCCGGGCGCCGGCCACCGGGTCGGCGGGGTCCGTCTCGCGCGGCGGCGTTCCGGCGAGCAGCCGCAGCCGGGGTCCGCAGGCCGGGCAGGCGACGGGCTGGGCGTGAAACCGGCGGTCGGCGGGGTCGGCGTACTCGCGTGCGCAGTCGGGGCACATCGGGAAGCCGGCCATCGTGGTGTTCGGCCGGTCGTAGGGCAGTGCGGTGACGATGGTGAAGCGCGGCCCGCAGTGCGTGCAGGTGATGAAGGGGTGGCGGTGGCGCCGGTCTGCCGGGTCCGCGAGCTCGGCCAGACAGTCGCCGCAGGTGGCCACGTCCGGGGAGATCAGGGTACGGGCGGGGCCTCCCGTCCGGGAGGCGACGATGGTGAATCCGGCCCCGCCCACGGCCGGGACCTCGTCGTGGTGGACGGTGTCGACGACGGCGAGCGGGGGAGCGTCGGCCGCGAGCCGGTCGCAGAACTCCGCGACCGCCGACGGCGCGCCCTCCACCTCGGCGACGACGCCCTCCGCGGTGTTGGTGACGTGGCCGGCCAGTCCGAGGTCCGTCGCGCGGGTGTACACGTACGGCCGGAACCCGACGCCCTGCACCACGCCGCGGACGGTGACCCGGCGGCGCTGGAGCGCCTCCATCAGGGGGTCTGCACCGTGGCGTGACGGACGTGCTGCTGAGGATCGGAGTGCGGGTGCGGGTGGTCTCCTCCGTGCCCGCTCGGATGGCCGTGCTCGGGGCCGGGGCCGGGGCCGGGGCCATGGTCGTGCCCGTGCCCGTGTCCATGCCCATGTCCATGCCCGTGGTCGTGCTCGTGCGTGCTCGTGCCCCGGCCCGAGACTTGCCGGGCCATGACCGGCGCGTGCGTTGCCGCGCCGTCCGCGACCGCGGTCGCCCGGTCGAGCAGGATTCCCACCCCCGCCCCGGAGCGCGCGGACGTCTGCACCACCTCCACCCCTGGATTGACCTGCTGGACGTTGGCCCGGAACGCGTCCTCGTCGAACTCGACCGCCCCGGCGATGTCGGTCTTGTTGACCACCACGAGCTGGGCGAGACCGAAGGCGGTCGGGTACTTCAGGGGCTTGTCCTCGCCCTCGGTCACCGAGGCCAGGACGACCCGCAGGGACTCGCCGAGATCGTAGGAGGCGGGGCAGACGAGGTTGCCCACGTTCTCCACGAACAGGAGCCGGGTGGCATCGGGCAGCCAGCCGTCCAGGTGCCGGCCGAGCATCCCGGCCTCCAGGTGGCAGAGCCCGTCGGTGAGCACCTGCTTGACGGGTACGCCGGACCGCGCGAGGCGCACCGCGTCGTTCTCGGTGGCCAGGTCGGCGGTGAGGGCGGCCACCGCGAGACCGCGCTCCTTGGCGAGGAGCAGTTCGCGTTCCAGCAGGGCCGTCTTTCCGCTGCCGGGGCTGGAGAGCAGGTTGACGGTCACCGTGCCGCGGGCGGTGAGTTCGGCGCGCAGGGTGTGCGCGGCGGCGTCGTTCTTGGCGAGTACCGCCTGCTTCAGGTCGACCACTCGGCACATGGTTCGTCGCTCCTCGGAGTTCGGTTCGTGGGCGGGTGCGTGGCCGGGTGTGTGACCGTGCTCGTGGCCGGGGTGACGCCGGAACCGTCGTCCCAGTTCACACTGGCGATCTGCAGCTCACGGCCCGCGAGCAGTTCCACGTGCGCGGCGCTCCCGCATCCGGGGCAGCACAGTCGTGGCGGCATGCCGACCGCCCATTCCCGGGTGCAGGAGGAGCAGCTCGCGCGGGCGGACACCGGCTCCGTGACGAGCTCGGCACCTTCGAGGACCGTTCCCGCGCAGGCCAGTTCGAAGCAGAAGGCCAGGGCGTCGGGCACCACTCCGGCCAACTCCCCGACCCGCAGGCGCACTACGGTCACGGCGCTCGCACCGGCGGCCTCGGCCGCTTCCTCCACCTGGCCCACGACGGCCATGGCGATCGACATCTCGTGCATCGGACTCCGTCCTGCCGGGGCTCATTACACCGGCAGGACGGGGAGGCCGCGGCCGGGCACGCCGACGCAGGGTCCGCCGCGTACGCCGTTCGGTCGCTCCGAAGGACCGAACCGGCTGCCGCACGCGTCACATACGGCGCATGCGCAGATAGCGCCTGATGTCGGGGAGGATCTGCTTGAGCACGGCGACGAGCGTGGCCACGGCCGCACCGCCGATGACGGCCTTCTTCACGGGGTCCTCCTCAACTCGGCGACCGGGGCCGCCACGACGTCATGGTCTTCGTGGTCGTGATCCTCAGGGCCCTGACCCTCACGGCCCTGACCCTCACGGCCGTGATCTCCGGGGCCGCGATCTTCGAGTTCGTCCCGCAGTAGGCCCAGGATCATCCGTACGGCCTCCGGCACCGCGGCGGCCACCGGTCCGCTCAGCCCGATGCCCTCCGCGATCGACGCGGGCTCGCATCCCACGACGAGGATCCGCCGGGGCGGGTTGGTTCCGGTGCCCTCGCACAGGGTGCCCAGCAGGGCCAGGACCGCGTCGGGGGACATGTGGTGGCCGTCGAGCAGGGCGGCGCCCGGCTGGACGGAGCCGGGTTCGTCGGCCTCGATGAGGTACAGCGTGCCGGGGGCGCCGCCGCGTGCCGTGGCATCCGCCAGGACGAGGGTGTCGTAGCCGTCGAGGAGCTGGTAGGCGAGGTGCATTCCCCGGACGCCGAAGTCCACGGCCTCGACCTGGTCGGGCAGTTCGTACGCGGACAGCTGCCGCAGCGTCTCCACCCCGAAGCCGTCGTCGCCGAGGAAGACGTTGCCGATGCCCGCGATCAGGATGCGGCCGCTCACGCGTCCTCCAAGGGCGAGAGTTCGTCGGGCTGGAAGTAGAGGAACCGGCCCTGCTCCCGGCGGATGTCGGCCCCGGGGTCACCCTCCACCGTGACGGCGAGGTGCACCCCGCCGTCCACGTCGTGCAGGACGGCCTCGACCAGGGCGGCGCGGCCCAGGAGGAACAGGTCCTGGGCGTCGGTGCGTCGCAGGCCCGGCCGCAGGAGCACCCGGCTGCCGACTCCGACCGGTACGCCGTCGACGAGGACCCGGTCCCGCGCGGGATCGGCGGTGTCCGTGTGCGCCGGGTCCCACCAGGGGGTCTCGGGCCTGAACACGGCCTGCTCGTCGAAGAATTCCAGAGCGTCCACCGGGACATCCGGCCGGTCCGGGACATCCGGCCGGTCCGGGCCGTCCGGTCCGTCCGGGCCGGTGATTTCGCGCAGGGCGCGCACGGCGCCGTGCAGGCGCTCCAGTACCTCGGGGGGCATCGACTCGGCCATGTCGATCACGGCGGCGGCCCTCGGGTCCGTCCCGCGCGCCTCCCGCTTCTCCTGGTCGGTCAGGGCGGCGGTGCGCAGGGCGAGGATCTCGTCGATCTCGGTGGAGTCGTACATCGCGCCGATGCTCTCGGGAGCGATGGCGGGATGGTCCTCCAGGATGATCGGCGAGGACAGCACCACGTCCGCCCGGCCCGGCTCCCCGGCGAGCACCGGCCAGGTGTGCCGGTTGACGCAGGAGGCGACGGCGCCCTTGGCCCACTCCGGCGGATCGGTCATGGACAGGAAGGAGCCGCTGCTCAGGCCCAGCAGCAGATGAGCGGCGACGAGCGAGCGCGGCAGCGCCGCCTCACGGTCCTCACCGTCGGCGGCGGGGATCCACGGGCTGGTGTTCTCCACCACCGCCGTGAGTCTCAACACCCGGTAGGGTCCGTCGAGTTCGGTGGCACGCAGCCGCACGCACCCCTCGATCCGCTCGGTACGTCGCATCAGACGTCCGGCGCACCGTCCGTCCCTGTCGGTGACGGGCTCGGTATCCTCCCGGGCGTCCCGCGAGAACGGGATCTCGACTCCCTCTCCGGTCAGTTCGGCCAGGTCGACGCTCCACTCGACCCGCTCCTCGGCCCCCTCGTCCCAGGGCACGAGCACCCGGTCGTCGAGATGCAGTTCGGCGACCTCCGCGAACCCGCTTTCGGGCAGGGCCTGCTGTACGGTGCGCCGCTGGGCGTGCAGGAACCGCAGCTCAACGGCGAGCGTCGACTCGCCCTTGGGCTCCATGAGGAGTTCGGTCTGCTGGAAGGAGTGCTCTTCGTGCGCCGGACCCCATGCGGGCGGTACGAGCACGCCGAACTGCCAGCGCATGCGGTTCTTGGCCGCCGAGGCCCGGTAGGGGTACAGCACGTACCCCTCGAAGAGGACCGCGTCGGCCACCTGCCGGGCGGTCGCGAAGCGGGCCTCCAGTGCGGTGGCCGTGGTCACGGCGCCGTCCTCTCGGTGACACGCGGCAGGGCGGCGCCCAGCCGGAAGGGTTGCACGGGATCGGGCCGGGGTGCGGCCGCCGCGTCCAGGAGGGTCCGTACGGTCGCCTCCCAGGAGGCGAGGGCGTGCCGGGAGCGGAAGGCGAGCAGCTCGTCCATGACGGCCCGGGGCAGGCGGAGCCAGCCGCAGCCCGGGAAGTGCTGCTCGACCATCTCGTGCCAGACCGCCACGGGCATCCGGTACGAGGCCTCGCGGTCCCAGGGCACGGGCTCGACGCGGAAGCCGCCGGCCCCCGTGAAGGCGGTGCCGGAGAACAGCATCAGCAATGGCGCCTCGCCGTCCTCCAAGGTGCTGAAGTAGCGGCTCGCGGCGATGTCCATGTCGTAGGTGCACGGCACGACCACGTCGATCTCGGTCTCCCCGGTGAAGCTGGGCACCATGAGGGCGACCTGCGCGAACTGCACGGGCTGCAGGGTGGTGCCCCAGCGGGCGCGCTCGCCGAACAGGTCGGCCAGGCCCGCCGCCTCGGCCGGTCCGTAGCCGCGCCGGGCGGGTTCGATGCGCAGTTGGCAGCGCAGCGCGAGCGCGTGGACCCGGGTGGGTTCGGGGCCGCTGCCGGCCGTGACGCGCAGCCGGAACACCAGGGTGGGTCCGGCGGCGTACGGGTCGGCGCGCACGCCGGTGCAGGTGAAGCCGAAGTCGGTCATGGCGCGGGTGCCTCCGCCGGGATCTTGGCCCGCCGCCCGACCTCGGCGAAGAAGTCGGCGAGCGCTGCCCGGGCCTCGGCTCCGCCGTCGAACCCCGTCCACAGCAGGCGCATCCGCCCGACGAGCTCGTAGCAGGCGTCGATCGGCACCAGGTAGCAGTCGGTCCGGCCCTGCTCGCGGCGCAGCAGCAGGGCCTCCACGTCGGGTTCGAGGAGCGGGGCGAGGCGCCCGGCGCCGAGCACGGTCTGCCAGGTCTCGGCGTCGAGTTCGCTCTCGGTGGCGCCGGCCGGGCTCGGGTAGAGCGCGACGAGACGGTCGAGGGCGGCGTTGCGGAAGAAGAAGGCGACGCCGACCGGGATCTGCAGCAACTCCCAGGCACCGTCGTCGAGCCGGTGGTCGGGGTCGGCGAGATAGCGGTTCGGGACGGCGCGGAAGCGGCCGGTGGCGACGCCGGGCCTGTCGAACAGCAGGGCGCACGCGGTGCAGGCGCACACCAGCGCCCGCTTCTCGGTCTCCACGACGTGGCGGTGCGCGTTCTCGGCGACCACCACACCGCACAGCCCGCAGACCTCCGGACGGACCGGGCGCGCACCGGCGAACCGGCGCAGACCGCGCGGGGCGCCCGGCGCGCCCGGGCCGGGCCCGCCGTCCGTACGGGCGGCGGGCGGGGACCACCCCGGGGAGCCGCTCACCGGGTCCGTGCCGGGGTCTGCGCCGGGGTGGGCGCCGGGGTCTGCGGGCCGGTCCCGATCTGGAGCAGGACCGGCGCCGGGGCCTCGGCCGGCGCCATCTCCACGGTCATCACCTCGGGGGCGAAGCAGGCGAGGGCGTCCTCGACGGCCCGGGAGGGGCCCGCGCCGGCTTCGGCGCTGCCGCAACCGCAGCCCCCACCGGGCGCGGACCGCAGCCGCAGCGTTCCGGTGGCCTCGTCGAAGCCGAGGACCTCCACGGGTTCCCGCGCGCTCGCCAGGGCGCGGGCGATGCGGGCGTCCACGTCCTCGGGGTGCAGGTCGTGCAGGGCGAGCAGGCTCGCCACGAGTTCGTCGTCGAGGAGTCGGGAGAGCGGGGCCTCGCCGAGGCCGGCGACGATCCGGGCGAGCCCGGCGCCGTAGAAGTCCATGAGGACGCGCACCAGTTCCTCGGCGGCCGCGCACACTTCCCGGTCTCCGGTGGCGGCGAGCCGGTCGAGGACCTCCTCGACCCGCACCCCCGTCTGGCGGGCATCGGCGCGCACGCTCTGGCCGGCGCTCATCCGCCCAGTCCGCTCAGGCCGGTGGGCACGTGCATCTGCTTCACCGTCTGGCCGCCGCCCACGTACATGTGGACCCCGCACGGGAGGCAGGGATCGAAGCTGCGCACGGCCCGCATGATGTCGATGCCCTTGAAGTTCTCCGGGGTGTTCTCCTCGAAGATCGGGGTGTTCTGCACCGCGTCCTCGTAGGGCCCCGGCGTGCCGAAGGTGTCGCGGGTGCTCGCGTTCCAAGGGGTCGGCGGGTAGGGGTGATAGTTGGCGATCTTGCCGTCGCGGATCACCATGTGGTGCGAGAGCACCCCGCGGACGGCCTCCGTGAAGCCGACGCCGAGGCCCTCGTCCGGGACCTCGAACTTCTCCCAGGTCTGCGTCCGGCCGGCGCGGACCTCCGCCAGACCCTTCTCGGCGCAGTGCAGGGCGATGGCGGCCGCGTACGCCTGGAAGTACGTGCGGGCGCGGTTGCGCTCCAGCGCGTTGCTCCACTTCGGGATCTTCCACTCGAAGCGCGTCTCGGGCTTGGTCATGGTGCGGGGGAGGGTGATGACGACGCTGTGTCCGGTGGCCTGGACGTAGTCGGTGTTCACCAGCCCCGACAGAGCGGTGGACCACAGGCGGGCGAGCGGGCCGCCGCCGGTGTCGAGAGCGAGGTGGTCCTTGCCGTCGAACCAGCGCGGGGACATCACCCAGCTGTACTTGTCGTCGAAGTTCCGCTTCTGCGGGGCGGGGATGGTGTGCTGGTTCCAGGGGTGACGGGCGTCGACCGGGTTGCCGAGCGGGTCGTGGGTGACGAACTTCTCCTGGCCCTCCCAATCGTCGTAGTACGAACTGCCGAGCAGGATCCGGATGCCGAGGTTGATCTCGGTGAGGTCGTTGGTGACGAGCTTCCCGTCCACCACGATGCCCGGGGTGACGAACATCTTCCGTCCCCAGTCCGTCATGTTGGCGTAGGTGAAGTCGCAGTGCTCGGGGTCGTTGAGGGCACCCCAGCAGCCCAGCAGCACGCGCCGGCGGCCGACCTCCTCGTACCCGGGCAGGGCCTCGTAGAAGAAGTCGAAGAGGTCGTCGTGGAGCGGGACGACGCGCTTCATGAACTCGCAGTACCGCATGAGGCGGCTCATGTAGTCCGTGAAGAGCTGGACGGAGGCGATGGTGCCGACGCCACCCGGGTAGAGGGTGGAGGGGTGCACGTGACGCCCCTCCATCAGACAGAACATCTCACGGGTGTAGCGGCTGACCTGGAGGGCCTCGCGGTAGAACTCGCCCTCGATGGGGTTGAGCGAGCGCATGATGTCGGCGATGGTCTTGAAGCCGTGCTCGCCCGCGTGGGGGGCGGCGGTGCGCTCGGCCAGTTCCAGGACGCCGGGGTTGGTCTCGCGGACCATCTTCTCGCAGTAGTCGACCCCGACCAGGTTCTCCTGGAAGATGTTGTGGTCGAACATGTACTCCGCCGACTCGCCCAGGTTGATGATCCACTCGGCGAGGTGGGGAGGCTTCACCCCGTAGGCCATGTTCTGCGCGTAGACGGAGCAGGTGGCGTGGTTGTCACCGCAGATGCCGCAGATGCGGCTGGTGATGAAGTGCGCGTCGCGGGGGTCCTTGCCGCGCATGAAGACGCTGTAGCCGCGGAAGACCGACGAGGTGCTGTAGCACTCCGCGACTCGCTTCTGCTTGAAGTCGATCTTCGTGTGGATGCCGAGACTGCCCACGATCCGGGTGATCGGATCCCAGGCCATCTCCACCAGGCCGCTGCCGTCGCCGGTTGCCTTCGTCTTCGGTGCCATCGTGTCTGCCGTGACCCTTCGGTGCTGGATCGGTTGTTCTCACAGGAGTGCGGGTGCGGGTGCGGGTGCGGATGGGAGTCTGGGGGCGGGTGCGGGTGCGACCCGGCCGCTCACCAGGGCGGGCGGTAGCCGGTGGTCAGCTTCTCCCCGCGGCGGCGCCACTTCGGCTCCTGGTCCACGGTGTGCGCCGTGATGGCCCGGAGTTTGCGGATCACCGCCCCGTAGGCGCCGCTGGCGGCGCTGGACACCTTGCCGCCGGGCGGTTCGTCCATGAAGGGCATGAACTTGTCGGGGAACCCGGGCATGGTGCAGGCGATGCAGATGCCGCCCACGTTCGGACAGCCGCCGATGCCGTTCATCCAGCCGCGCTTGGGCACGTTGCACTTGACGACCGGACCCCAGCAGCCCAGCTTGACCAGGCACTTCGGGGAGTCGTAGGTGTGGGCGAACTGCCCCTGCTCGTAGTAGCCGGCCCGGTCGCAGCCCTCGTGCACGGTCGCGCCGAACAGCCAGGTGGGGCGCAGCTTGTCGTCGAGCGGGATCATCGGGGCCGAGCCGGCCGCCTGGTAGAGCAGGTAGGTGAGCGTCTCGGAGAAGTTGTCGGGCTGGATCGGGCATCCGGGCACGCACACGATCGGGATGCCCGCCTTGGACTTCCAGTCCCATCCGAGGTAGTCGGGCAGGCCCATGGCGCCGGTCGGGTTGCCCTCCATCGCGTGGATGCCGCCGTACGTGGCGCAGGTGCCGATGGCGACGACCGCGAGGGCCTTGGGCGCCAGCCGGTCGATCCACTCGCTGGTGGTGATGGGCTGACCGGTCTCCGGATTGTCGCCGAAACCGCACCAGTAGCCCTCGGGCTTGATGCTTTCGTTGGGGATGGAGCCCTCCACGACGAGCACGAAGGGGTCGATCTCGCCGCGTTCCCCCTTGAAGAACCATTCGATGAACGTGTCCGCGCCCCCCACGGGACCGCATTCGAAGTCGATCAGCGGCCAGTGCACGGCGATCTTGGGCAGACCGGGCAGCACACCCAGCACGATCTCCTCGATGCTGGGCTGCATGGCCGCGGTCAGCGACACGGAGTCGCCGTCGCAGCTCAGCCCCGCGTTGATCCAGAGGATGTGGATCGGGGGGTCCTCGGCCTCGGTCGGCGCGGCTGTGTCCATCCGGATGCCTCCTGGGGGGAGTCGAGGGGGAGGGGAGGTGCGGCCTGTACGGCGGCCCCACCCTCCTTGCTAACAGGTGGCCGGTCCGGGTGCCCGGTCATGTACGCCCAGTCCAGTGAGTCGGCCCGGTGCCGTCACCGGGCGCGTACGCGTGCCCGGGCCCCGCACCGATCGGGCCACCGTGAGCGCGGGCCAGGTGCGCCGGGGTGGAGGCCGGGGCCTCCTTGCGTACGAACGCCCTGCGCAGGGCGTGGTACGGGGCCTCGGGGTCGAAGAAGGTGTCCCGCATCCGGGCCAGCTCGGCCTCCCGGTACGAGGCCAGCGGCCGGACCGACTCGTCGAGCTCGCGCCGCGCCTTCTTCCCGGCGATCCGCGCCTGCACCGTCGGTGAACCGGCCAACCGGACGGCGAGCCGGGCCGTGACGTCGTCGAAGGCCCCCGACGCGCAGGCGAGCGTACGGTCGGCCAGCCCGAGCCGCACCGCGGTGGCGGAGCCGACGGGCAGGGCGTCGCGGGTGAGCCGCGCGGTGGCCTCCGCCCCGGCCCGGCGCGGCAGGGTGTACGTCCAGTACTCCGAGCCGTACAGCCCCATCAGGCGGTAGTGGGGGTTCAGGACCACGCCTGACCGGCACCAGACCTCGTCGGCGGCGAGGGCGAGAACGGCTCCGCCTGCGGCGGCGTTGCCGCCGAGGGCCGCGACGACGAGGCGGTCGGTGGTGGTGAGGACGGCTTCGACGAGATCGTCCATGGCGTTGATGTTCGCCCAGGACTCCTCGGCCGGGTCGGCGGCGGCCTCGATGACGCCCAGGTGGATCCCGTTGGAGAAGAAGTCGCGGCCGCCGCTGAGGACGAGTACCGAGGTGGGGCGGGAGCAGGCGGTCCGGTAGGCATCGAGCAGGCGCCGGCACCGCTCGGTGCTCATCGCCCCGCCGGGGAAGGAGAACGTCAGGAACCCCGCCCCGCCTTCCTCCCGGTAGTCGATCTCGGACCAGGTGCGCCGGTGGGTGGTGCCGGTGCCGGTGCCGGTGGCGGTGTCGGTGGCGGTGCCGAGCACCGGAGCGGGGAGCTCCGGGAGCGGTCGCGGCAGGTGGGGCGGGCGTAGCAGGTCGCCGAGGGCCACGGTGGCGGGGAGTTTCAGGGGGGCCGGTTCCCCGGGAACGCGCCGCGCCCGGAGTTCGGGGATCCAGACGGCCCCGTCGGCGGTGGCTCGGCAGACGGCCCCGGCGCGGGTGGCCAGCAGTTCGCCCGGGCGGCCGCTCAGCGTCTCCTCCGGGTGGCCGCCGTGCAGGTACCACTCGCCGCCGAGCAACTCGTCCCGTACGCCGGGCTGGGAGTCCGCGGCCCGAAGGACGCGCAGCACGCGCTCCGTGGAGTCCGTCTGCCAGTCGATGCGACGGTGTTCCTGGCGCAGGTACGGCAGGGCGTGGCCGGTGATCTGGGGCTGCGGGGTGTAGGTGCCGGAGGCGAAGCGGTCGACGGCGAGCAGGACCGCCTCCAGCGCGGCGTCGGCGATCTCCCCGCGGTACAGGTCGCTCTTCGCGACCGGGGGGACGGCGCATTCGACGGTGGCCCAGACGTCACCGGCGTCCATCTCCCCGACGGCCTGCAGGACGGTGACGGCCCAGCGCGTGAGCCCTCCCTGGACGGCCCGGTCGAGGGAGGAGGGGCCGCGGTCGCCGACCGGCCCCGGGTGGACGATCAGGCAGGTGCGGGTGGACCACACCTCGGGCGGGATGGCCGTGCGCAGCATGGGCGCGAGGATCAGGTCCGGCTGATGGTGTTCCACGACCTCGGCCAAGGCGGCGCCGGGCAGGGCGAGTTCGACCACCACCTGGTGGCCGTGCTCGCGCAGTTCGGCGTGGACGCGCTGCGTGAGGCTGTTGAAGGCGCTCGCGACGAGCAGGACCTGCACGTGATTTCCTCCGCTGCATGGCGACGGATCATGACCGGAACATGACCGACCGCCTGAGATCGTGGAGGACCGCGGTGGCCCCCCGCACGGCGCCGAGCTGCGGTGTCACTCGAAAGCGCGGTGATGGACAGCCACTCGGCGGTGCCTTGGCGGATCGTCGAACGGGGGCGTGTCGTGTCTCCGCGGCCGTGCGGGTTCGATGCCGGCGGCGAGCGGGGGAGGGCGTGGATGTCGGGACTCGGCGACCTGGTCCTGCACGGCTCCCCGGAGTGCAGGCTCTCCGCCTGGCGCCGCTCGACGGGGGAGCCCCGCCGGCAAGCGGACCGTGACGGGCGGACCCGCCCTCTCGCGGCGGCGGCCGGGCTGTTGTTCCTGTCGGTCGGCGACGGCGACCTGTGTGCCGTGGACGCGGAGACCGGAGCGGCGCTCTGGAGCCGGGATCCGGACGACGGGTCGGCTCGTGCCGCGGACGGGTCGTGGGCCTCGACCACGGGCCCTGCGGTGGTCGCCGGGGACCGGGTGCTGGTGACCGCGTACCGCGGCACCGTGATCGGGGCCCAGGCCCGGCTGTCGGCGGTCACCGCGCCCTGAGCCCGGCCCATGGCCCCCGGCCCATGGCCCCCGGCCCGGGGGCCCCGAACGTACTCAGCGCTTGACGCCCGCGATGTCGAGCAGCCGGTGCATGAGCGGGGCGGGCAGCGCGGGATTGAGGGCTGCTGTGTACGGCATGCGGTTGCTGCCCAGGAGTTCGACGAGCCGCGCGTGGGGAAGGCGCGGGTCGGCCGCCGCACGGCCGCGCACGGTGTCGTCCGGGTCGTGGGACAGCCGCTCCACGAGTTCCGGTGTGGCCTGCGGGTCGGACAGGGCCGCGAGCCGCAGCCGGTAGTTCGGGTCGTCCGCGGACCGGGCCAGGCCGGGCCGGGCGAAGTTCCGGCGGCTGGCCAGCATCCCCCAGCTCAGACCCTTCCAGTCGGCGAACATCTCCACGAGCAGCTCGTGCGGAGCATGGTCGTTCTCGCAGAGCATCAGCCGGACGAAGTAGTCGTCGTCGGCCGCCAACCGCTCGATCACATCGCCGGGAAGCTCGGGCGCGCACGTGACGCCCCGTCGTAGCAGGACGTGGTGGGAGGCCGCGATCTCCCGCAGCGCATCCGGGTCGCCGAATCGTTCCTCCACCCAAGCCGGCACCGGATAGCGGCCCTCGGGCACGGTGTGGTCGATCGAAGACCGCTGCTCCTCGGTGATCTCCGCGCGAAGGGACAAGGCGAAACGGACGTGGGGCTCGGGGTCGGTGGCCAGCGTGAGGGCGAGCGCCGCGGGGACGTGCGGGTTCCAGACGGCTCCACGACGCCGCGAACTGTCGGCGTGGGCGACGAGATGGGCGGCCAGATCCGCGTCGACGGGTGCACGGTATGCGGCGTCGTCGCGGCGTCGTTCGTCCGGTTCCGCGAGGAAGTCCGCGAGCGTCGTCGGCAGGGGCAGGTCGATGCGGCCGGCACGCTCGACCGCCTCGCGTACCAGGGGGTCGCCGTCGGCCTCGGCCGCGGCTCGGACCTCCGGGCGCAGCCGAGGCCAGCTCCAGGAGTCGATGGCGTGGGCCCGGACCCTGGGATGCGGATCCTCGACCAGTGACAGTCGCGTCTCGTCCGGCAGGCCGGGCAACGCGATGGCGTGTATCCGTACCAGGGCCTCGGGGCTGGCGGCCAGGCGTACGGTCAGCTCCGTCGGCAGTTCGACGTTGTACTCGCCCGCCGTCATCACGGCGAACCGTGAACACGTACCCTCTCGTGATCGAATACCAGTTCCTCAGACGTCATGTGATGACCCCTGGGCCTGACTCCGTCCGTTGCGCGACCTTCCCCTCCCCGACGCCGAATCTGGCCCACGACACCGCGCCCGCTACGGCTTCCGCGCGGACGTCCAGCCCTGGCGGCGGAGGCTTTCGAAGCCGTCCAGTAGGAGGTCCAGGGCGAATTCGAACTCGAACTGGTCGTCGCAGCCGCCACCGACCGTGGAGCCCCCGTCGTGTGCGGCCGTCGCCGCCAGTTCCGCGATGTGCGGGTAGTGCGCCGCCAGTGCGGGGTCCGGCGGGCCGGAGGGACCCGAGGTGTCGAACAGTTCCTGGCTGAAGCCGAGCAGGCGGCTGCCCATCGCGTGCATGACGTGGTGCGCGAGGTCGGCGGAGAGGCCGCCGTTCCGGAAGGTCCCGGCCATCGAGTCCAGGTACGCCAGCACGGCCGGGGTGGGTCCGGTCCGCGACTCGATGACCCGGGCCGCCCAGGGGTGGCGCAGCAGGACCTGCCGGGCCGAGAGGATCCGTCCCCGGACCACGCGCTGCCAGTCGGGGCCCGCGGCCGGCGGGTCGATCTCGCCCACGACGGCGTCGGCCATGCCGTCGAGCAGCTCCTCCTTGTTGGCCACGTGCTTGTAGAGGGCCATCGGTACGACGTTCAGCTCCTGCGCGAGCCTGCGCATGCTGAGCGCGTCGATGCCGGTGGCGTCGGCGAGCGCGACGGCGGCGCGCAGGACGCGGTCCCTGTTCAACGGGATCCGTTGCGTGCGCGTGTGCGTGGCTTCCTGCCGGGTCATTCCGGTTGGTCCCCTTCCCTCCTCGACAGCGTCCCCTCCTTGACGAGTGTACGTCGTACACCTATGGTCGCCCTCAGGTGTACGGCGTACACCACTATCGAGTGAGAGGTGCCGAGAAGATGAGTCCGGACCGGAGAACCGCAGTGGCCGCCGGGTTGCTGTTCCTGCTGACGGAGATAGCCGCGATAGCCGGGGCGGCTCTGTACCGCCCCCTGCTGGGCGCGGCGGACGGCCGGCTCGCGCAGGGCGCCGACACGATGGCGCTGCTCGGAGTGGTCTGCGAGGTGGTGCTGGTGGTGGCGGTGACCGGTACCGGGGCGGCGCTGTTCCCCGTCCTGCGGCGCCACGGCGAGGGGCTCGCGCTCGGGTACGCCTTCGGGCGGCTGCTGGAGGCGGCCGTCATCGCCGTCGGGATCGTCGCCGTCCTGGCGCTCGTCACCCTGCGGCGGGACGCGGGGGCGGCGGACGGCGCCGACCTCGCGTTGGCGGCCGTGCACGACTGGACGTTCCTGCTCGGGCCCAACATCGCCCTCGGCCTGAACACCGTCCTGCTCGCGTACCTGGCGTACCGCGCACGGCTCGTACCGCGCTTCATCGCCGTACTCGGGCTGGTCGGCGGGCCGCTGATCTGCGCCTCGGCCGTCGCCGTGATGTTCGGGGCCTACGCGCAGCTCTCCGCGGCGGGGGCGGCCGCCGCCCTCCCGGTGTTCGCCTGGGAGCTGGCGCTGGCCGGGTGGCTGATCATCAGGGGGTTCGGGCCCGGCTCGGGCGCCGAGTCCCGGGCAGACGGGGAAGCGGCCGATCCGGCAGGCATCCGTCGATGAGGGGTTGGGTGCCGTGCAGTGCCGTGCAGTGCTGTGTACCCCTGCTCCGGCAGAAAAACGGCGTGCAGGTGCGGTGCACCTCTCACTAGCGTGTGCCCATGAGTGAGGACACATGGGCTGGAGTGCGGGAGCGGGTGCTCCGACTCGCCGAACACCCCGGGGCGGAGGAGGTTTTCGGGGCGAATGGGCATGGCTTTCGCCTCGGCCCGGTCATGGGGGAGGAGCAGCTCCAGGCGCTGGAAGCGGACCTGGGCGTTGGTCTGCCCGCGCAGTATCGGAGTTTTCTGCTCCGCGTCGGAGGAGGGGGCGCCGGCCCCCACTACGGCCTGATGACACCGGTCTTCGACAACGGTGCGTGGCAGTGGCTCGGTATCGGCCTCGCCTGCCCCGCGCAGCCGACCACGGCCGGGTTCGCCGGACGGCCCTTCGTGGCCGAGGCGCTGCGGAGTGAGCTCGCCACGCTCGAGACCCAGGAACCCCAAGAGGACGCCTTTACGGCCGATGACGCCTTCCGTCGCGCGTACGCGGCCTGGGACGCGCGCTACGAGGAGCTGAACGACGCTCAGGAGGCGGGCGCGGTGTTCCTCAGCGAGCAGGGATGCGGCTATGCGTCGCTGATGGTGATGACGGGCCCGCACCGAGGCGCCATCTGGGAGGACCTGAGGCCGATGGACCGAGGGATCGAGCCGACCGGGCATGACTTCGCACACTGGTACCGGAGCTGGCTCGAGCGCACCGAGCAGCAGCTCGATGTCGTACCCGCACCAGCCCGCCAAAGAGACACGATCTGAAGGTCGTTGCAGAACGTGGCGGGGACGGGGCAGTCCTCAGCGTAAGGGCCCTGGTGCGCGGGGCGGCGGCCGGGCAGGTAGTTTGCTCGGATGAGTCTCCTTGATGATGTGGCCGAGCGCGACGGCTGGCGATGCTGGGTGTGTGACGAACCGGTCGACCCGGACGAGTCGGTGAACGACGCGCGGGGGCCCAGTGTCGACAGCCGGACCGCGGACCGGAAGGCCAAGGTCGCCGAGCGGCTCGCGCACCGCGGGTGCAATAGCCGCAAGGGTGCGGTCAAGGTGGTCATCGCCTGGCCGGAGCACCTGTACGTGGTCGAACCCGCGCCGCTGATCGCCGTTGCCGCGAGGCTGGAGCGCAAGGGGGGCCGCGAGATGGTGGGCCGTTGTCCGACGAAGAAGGACGCCCAAGGGGCGGCGAATTGGCTGGTGGACCGGTTCTCCCGACTGGTACCGGGGCTGCCGGTGACCGCCGGCATCGAGGCGGGCGGCGGCCAGTTCCTCGTCATCCTGTCCACCGGCCGTCGCTGACCCGTCGCTGACCCGCCCTCGCTCGACGGCTTGCCGGATCCCCGTCGGGGCGGGACAGCTCGCGCGGTGGACGCGGCCGAGGAATAGAATGGTGCAGAACGATCAAGGGGCAGGGGGTCGGACAGGGCAGGTGCCGGTATGGGCGAGTCCAGCGCGACGTGTGGTCAGTGTGGGGTCCGGCTCCGATACCACTCCGACGGCGCCGTCCAACCTCTCCGGGGGCGGGGGCGGTCCGCGGGCGGGCCGGCCCCGGGAGGCCGAGGCGGCGGATCCGGACCACGATGGACGGGGGCGAACACCCGGCAACGGGCCGCCACCTCTGCTAGATTGGTCTATACCACAACGTCACCACACTCCAGATCGGCAGGCCCCGCGTGGAAGTTGTCATCGTCCCGGACGCCAAGGCAGGCGGCGAGCTCATCGCGGAGGCCATGGCCGCCCTGGTCCGTCGCAAGCCCGACGCCCTGCTCGGCGTGGCGACCGGCTCGACCCCGCTGCCCATCTACGAGGCCCTGGCCGCCCAGGTCAAGGCGGGCAAGGTCGACGCCTCGAAGGCCCGCATCTGCCAGCTCGACGAGTACGTCGGCCTGCCCGCGGGGCACCCCGAGTCCTACCGCGCCGTCGTCCTGCGCGAGGTCGTCGAGCCGCTGGGCCTGTCCGAGGCCTCCTTCATCGGCCCCGACGGCTCCGCCGCCGACATCGTCGCCGCGTGCGACGCCTACGACCAGGCCCTGGCCGCCGCCGGCGGCGTCGACCTGCAGCTGCTCGGCATCGGCACGGACGGGCACATCGGCTTCAACGAGCCCTGCTCCTCGCTCGCCTCCCGCACCCGCATCAAGACGCTGACGGAGCAGACCCGCGTGGACAACGCACGCTTCTTCGACAACGACATAGACCAGGTGCCCCACCACGTCATCACCCAGGGCATCGGCACCATCCTCGACGCCCGCCACCTGGTCCTGCTGGCCACCGGCGAGGGCAAGGCCGAGGCCGTCGCGCAGACCGTCGAGGGCCCGCTGTCCGCCCTCGTGCCGGCCTCCGCGCTCCAGCTGCACCGCCACGCCACGGTCGTCGTGGACGAGGCCGCGGCGTCCAAGCTGAAGCTGGCGGACTACTTCCGCCACGCGTTCGTCAACAAGCCCGCCTGGCAGGGCCTGTAAGACGTACCGGTACGCGTGAAGGGCCGGGCCCCCTCGGGGGCCCGGCCCTTCACGCGTGCGTGGCCCCGCCAGGGGCCCGCTACACCCCGGCGATGAGCTCGGCGGCAGCGCGCCCGCACACCCGGGCGGCGCCGTGCGTGGCGATGTGCAGGGCGCCGCGCGGCTCGGCCCGCGGCAGGCCCATCTCGACCACGATCGTCTCCGGGCGCGCCGCGACGAGCGCGTCCAGGGCCTCGGTCATCCACGGGTGGCGGTGCGCGTCGCGGACCACCGCGACGACCGTGCGGTTGCCCGCGGCCGCCAGGACGTCGGCCGCTGCCGAACCCTGCGGGTACACACCCGACTCGGTGCCCGGGATCAGCGCGGCCAGCTCGCCGGCCACCCCCCACGGGGTCTCGTCGCCGACCGCGATGTTCGCGACCGGGGTGAGCGTGGCGACGTACGGGGCGTTGACCGGGGAGGCCGCGGCGGGCGAACCCGTCACGACCACGGCACGGCGGGCCGCCGCCAGTCCGATGCCGGGCGCGCGGCTCCCCTCCGACCGCGCACCCTGACGGACCTGGCGGGTCCACTCGGCCAGCGAGCGGACCCGGGCGGCGGCCTCGGCGAGCCGCTCCTCGGGCAGCGCGCCCTCGCGCACGGCCGCGACCAGCGCGTCGCGCAGCCGCAGCACGGTGCCCTCGTCGGCGAGCCCGCCACCGACGCAGATGGCGTCGGCGCCGGCCGCGATGGCCAGCACCGAGCCGCGCTCGATGCCGTACGTCCCGGCGATGGCGTGCATCTCCATGCCGTCGGTGACGATGAGGCCGTCGTAGCCGAGCTCCTTGCGCAGCAGACCGGTCAGGATCTGCGGGCTCAGGGTGGCCGGCCGGGTCGGGTCCAGGGCGGGCACCAGGATGTGCGCGCTCATGACGGCCTTGGTGCCGGCCTCGATGGCCGCGCGGAACGGTACGAGCTCGCGCGCGGCCAGGGTGTCGAGGTCCACGTCGATGCGGGGCAGCGCGTGGTGCGAGTCGACGTTGGTGTCGCCGTGGCCCGGGAAGTGCTTGGTGCAGGCGGCGACGCCGGCGGCCTGCAGGCCTTCGACGTACGCGGCGGTGTGCCGGGCGGTGAGGCCGGTGTCGGCGCCGAAGGACCGTACGCCGATGACCGGGTTGTCGGGGTTGGAGTTGACGTCGGCGGACGGGGCCCAGTTGAGGTTGACCCCGCACTCGGCGAGCCGGCGGCCCAGCTCGCGGGCGACGTCGCGGGTCAGGTCGACGTCGTCCACGGCGCCGAGCGCCAGGTTGCCGGGGAAGGACGAGCCGCCCCGGACCTCCAGGCGCGTGACGTCGCCGCCCTCCTCGTCGATGGCGACGAGGACGTCGTCCCGCTCGGCGCGCAGCTGCGCGGTCAGCGCGGCGAGCTGCTCGGGCGAGGTGATGTTGCGGCCGAAGAGGCCGACGGAGGTGAGGCCTTCGGAGACCTGGCGCAGCAGCCAGGCGGGGGCGGTGGTGCCCTCGAAGCCGGGCTGGAGGACCGCGAGGGCGTCGCGGGTCAGGTCGTCGCCGGGATCGGGCACGGTCGTGCGGTGCGCAAGGACAGTCATGGGCCGTTATCCCTTCACGGCGCCGGCGGTCATGCCGCCGACGGCCTTGCGCTGGAGGAAGATGAAGATCAGCAGGACCGGGACCGCGAAGAGCGAGGACGCGGCCATGGTGGCGCCCCAGTCGTTGCCGAACGCCGTCTGGAACTGGGTGAGCCACAGCGGCAGGGTCTGCGCGGTCTTGTCCTTGTTCAGGATCAGGACCATCGCGAACTCGTTCCAGGCCGTGATGAAGCCGAAGAGCGAGGTGGACATCAGGCCGGGGGCCAGCAGCGGGAAGATCACCTTGCGGAAGGCCTGGCCGCGCGTGCAGCCGTCGATCTGGGCGGCTTCCTCCAGGGTCACCGGGACGGCGGCGATGAAGCCGCGCAGGGTCCAGATGGTGAAGGGGAGGACCATCACGAAGTAGATCGCGGTGAGCAGCGGGAGGCTGTTCAGCATCTCGGAGTCACGGGCGATCATGTACATCGCGATGACCATGACCTCCCAGGGCGCCATCTGGGCCATCATCACCGCGAGGACCAGGCCCTTGCGGCCCTTGAACTTCATGCGGGCGATGGCGAAGCTCGCGGCGAGGGCCACGACCAGGGCCAGGGTGACGGCTCCGACGGTGACGATGAAGCTGTTCGTGACGTAGGTCCAGAACAGGTCGACGCCGGTGGCCTTGGTGAAGTTCTCCGCCGTCGGGGTGAAGACGAAGACGGGGTCCTTGGAGAGGATCTCGCTGGACGGCTTGAGGGCCGAGGAGAACATCCAGTAGACGGGGAAGACGAAGAGGACGGCCAGGAGCAGGGCGCCGACGTTCTTGGCGACGGCCGCGGGGCGGATCGGCCGGCGGTTGCGCAGCTGCTGGGGCTTCGCGGACGGCGCGGACGGCGCGGGCTTCGGGGCGGTGGTGGTGCTCACTGCTCCTCCTCCTGCTTCAGGATCAGACGGAAGTAGAAGGACATGACGATCACGAGCATCACGATCGTCAGGACGGAGATCGCCGCGGCCAGGCCGTAGTGGCCCTGGCTCTGGCCCTCTACGTACGCGTAGATCGTGAGGGTCTCGGAGCCGCGGTCGGGGCCGCCCTTGTTCATCGCGTAGATCTGGGTGAAGGCCTTGAAGACCCAGATGACCTCGAGGAACGTGGTGACCAGGAAGAACGACTTGAGGTTCGGGAAGACGACCTTCCAGAAGGTCTGCCAGCCGTTGGCGCCGTCCATGCGCGCGGCCTCGTACAGCTCGCCGCTGACCGTGGTCAGGCCGGCGTACATGTTGAGGGCGACGAAGGGGATCGAGCCCCAGGCCACCAGCACGGTGATGATCACCATGGTGGAGAGGCCGGTCTCGAACCAGTTGTGCTGGTCGTAGCCGGCGAAGCCGAGCGTGCGCATGATCCAGTTCATGACGCCGTACTGCTCGTCGAACAGCCACTGGAAGACGGTCACGGAGGCGACGATCGGCATGGCCCAGGCCATCACCAGCGCCATCGACAGGACCAGGCGCATCCACTTCCCGAGCCGGTTCAGCAGGAGCCCGATGAGGCTGCCGATCACCATGATCAGGAGGACGTTGCCGGCGGTGAAGAGGAAGCTGCGGACCACCACGGTCCAGAACTGGGAGTCGCCCAGCAGCTGGGTGTAGTTCTCCACGCCGTTGAACGGCGCCTTCCGCTGGATGAACTCGATCTTGTCGACCTTCTGGAACGACAGGATGATGTTCTTGACCAGCGGGTACAGCAGCAGGGTCGCCATGCTGAGCACGGCGGGCCCGATCAGGAGGTACGGCAACCACCCTGAGGGGAGCGACTTTCTGCCCCCGCGAGGAGACTGGGACGCTGCCTTGGCTCCGGTGGGCGGCGGCGTCTTGGCCGGCCCCGCGGACTCGTGTGGTGCGTCCTGTGGAGCGGAGGTCGCCGCTCCCTGGGAGTGCACGGTCATGTCTGGGCTTCCTCGCGGTTGACTGTGGCGACTCGCACCCGCTTCCCCGCTCGGAGCAGGCGGCGCTTACGTCTGTCAATGCGCGACCGGGGGCGCGGCGGGCGCTCTGGGCGCCCACCGCACCCCCCGGTGCGTTCAGTACTGGTACTGCGGGTCCTTCGGGTGCTTCGGGGTGCTACTTGTTGATGCGGCTCGCGATTTCCTTGTCCGCGTCCGCGCCCGCCTTGGCGGCGTCGTCACCCTTCAGGACCTTCGTCATGAACTCCTTGATGGGGTTCGGCTCGGTCTCGACGTTCGCCCAGCCCGGGGTCACCGGGGTGATGTTGCCGTTGGCGCCGGCCTTGGCCATCGCCTCGGCGAAGGAGCCCGGGGCCGGGGCGAAGTTCGCGCCGACCTGGTTCGGGAGCAGCGCGCCCTTGGTCTCGGCGGCGTACTTGGTCATCTGGTCCTTGCCTGCGGCGAGGGCCAGCCACTCCTTGGCGAGGTCCTTGTTCTTGGAGCGCTCGGCGATCGCCAGGTTCGAGCCACCGAGGAAGACGGTGCCCGGCTTGTCGGCGGTCTTGCCCGGGATCGGGAAGTAACCGAAGTCGGCTTCCTTGCCCGCGTCCTTCAGCGCCTTCTCGGCACCGCCGGCCTCCCAGCCGAGACCGATCCAGGAGGCGACGCCACCCTTGGGAACGACGTCGGTGGACTGCTGCGGGTTCGCCTCGTCCTTGTCCTTCGGGGCGGTGGAGAAGGACTGGAGCTTCTTGTAGAACTCCATCGCGGAAGCGGCCTGGGGGGTGGCGAGGCCACCCTTCCACTTGTCGCCGTCCTTGACGGCGAGGTTGCCGCCCTCGTCCCAGATCAGACCGGCGAGGACGTACCAGCTCTGGCCGGGCAGGTAGATCGGCTGCGAGGCCGGGTCCGCCGCCTTCAGCTTCTCCAGACCGGCGACCCACTCGTCGCGGGTCTTCGGCGCGGTGACGCCGGCCTTCTCGAAGGCCTTCTTGTCGTAGATGACGACGCGGTTGGCCGCGTACCAGGGAGCGGAGTAGAGCTTGCCGTCGATCTCGGCCGAGGCCAGACCGCTCTTGGCCCAGGCGTCCGCACCGAGCTTGGCCTTGTCCTTGGTCAGGTCGGCGAGGCCGCCCGTGACCGCGTAACCGGCGGTCTGGGTGTTGCCCAGCTCCAGGACGTCCGGGGGGGTGTTCTCGGAGAGGGCCGTGGTGACCTTCTCCTGGATGCCCTTCCACGGCTGGACCTCTACCTTGACCGTGACACCGGGGTGCTTGGCCGAGAACTCCGCGTTGACCGCGTCGATCCAGGTCTTCGGTGCGGAGCCGTCCATCACCCAGACGGTGATCTCCTTGGCGCCACCCGCGTCGGCCTTCGGCTTGTCGTCGCCGTTGCCGCACGCCGCGACTCCGACCATCATGCCCGCGACACTGACCGCCGCGATGAGCTTGCGCTTCACGCCACCCTCCTCAGGGATGCTGCCTGCAACTTCCCTCGCCCGCCGCGGTGACTCAAAAGCGTCAAGTACTGCCCGTGGGGCCGGGATCTGATCCATATTGGTGTAGACCAGTAGCTGGAGCTTGGCCTAGACCTTTGGGGGTGTCAAGGGTCTAATGAGCGGGTGCTCGGTCCGTTATCGGACCGACACCTGGGGGAGGGAGGAGGCCTGTCCTCCCGCCCGTGTCACGATGTGACCGCACATATCGGAGGAGCCGGTGACGGCAACGAAACTGGAGTCGGGAAGGCGGGCGGCGATGGCCACCGAAGGGGCGACCACGGAGCCGGACGGCGGGCCAGCCACCCGCACGGCGCGCGTGCCCAAGTACTACCGACTCAAGCGGCACTTGCTCGACATGACCGAGACACTGCCGCCCGGCACGCCGGTACCGCCCGAGCGCACGCTCGCGGCCGAATTCGACACCTCCCGCACCACGGTGCGACAGGCGCTCCAAGAGCTCGTCGTCGAGGGCCGGCTGGAACGGATCCAGGGCAAGGGCACTTTCGTGGCCAAGCCCAAGGTCTCCCAGCCGCTCCAACTCTCCTCGTACACCGAGGACATGAGGGCCCAGGGCCTGGAGCCGACGTCCCAGCTCCTGGACATCGGCTACGTGACGGCCGACGACACCCTCGCCGGCCTGCTCAAGATCGCCACCGGCGGCCGGGTCCTGCGCATCGAGCGGCTGCGCCTGGCGAGCGGCGAGCCGATGGCCATCGAGACCACCCACCTCTCGGCGAAGCGCTTCCCGGCGCTGCGCCGTTCGCTGGTCAAGTACACCTCCCTCTACACCGCCCTCGCCGAGGTGTACGACGTACGGCTCGCCGAGGCCGAGGAGACCATCGAGACCTCGCTGGCCACCCCGCGGGAGGCCGGCCTGCTCGGCACCGACGTCGGCCTGCCGATGCTGATGCTTTCGCGCCACTCGCTGGACGCCGACGGGGAGCCCGTCGAATGGGTGCGCTCCGTCTACCGCGGCGATCGTTACAAGTTCGTCGCCCGACTCCAGCGCCCCGCCCTCTGATCCGTAGTTGACTCTCGTTCCGCTATGCGGACGGGGGCTTACGTCCAGCGGTCGGGCCCCCGTAGATTCCCTGCGCTTACGCAGATGATCGACGAGGGGACCAGAGATCATGCCGGAACCGGAAGCATCGGAAACGGAACGGAACGCGGCGAGTCCGGGCACCATGCCGGGCTCGCCTTCTCCATCAGGGGGCCCTGCGGGCGCGCAGGGCGGGCTCGGGGGCATGTCCCCCAAGTCAGTGGCCCTGTGGGTGCTCGTGGGGCTCGTGGGGGCCATCGGCTGGGGCGTGCTCGCGCTCTCGCGCGGCGAGGAGATCTCGGCCGCCTGGCTGCTCGCCGCCGCACTGGGCTCGTACGCGATCGGCTACCGCTTCTACGCGCGCTTCATCGCGACCCGCGTGCTGCGGGTGGACAAGACCCGCGCCACCCCCGCCGAACGCCTTGACAACGGTGTCGACTTCCACCCGACCGACCGACGGGTGCTTTTCGGCCACCACTTCGCCGCCGTCGCCGGCGCCGGGCCGCTCGTGGGCCCCGTACTCGCCTCGCAGATGGGCTACCTGCCCGGCACCATCTGGATCATCACGGGCGTGATCTTCGCGGGCGCCGTCCAGGACATGGTCACGCTCTTCTTCTCCACCCGGCGCAACGGCCGTTCGCTCGGCCAGATGGCCCGGGACGAGATCGGCCCGGTCGGCGGCGCCGCCGCGCTGATCGCCGTCTTCATCATCATGATCATCCTGCTGGCCGTGCTGGCCCTGGTCATCGTCAACGCGCTGGCGCACTCGCCGTGGGGCGTCTTCTCCATCGGCATGACCATCCCGATCGCCCTCTTCATGGGCTTCTACCTGCGCGTCCTGCGCCCGGGCCGGGTCACCGAGGTCTCCGCCGTCGGCGTGGCGCTGCTGCTGCTCGCCATCGTCGCGGGCGGCTGGGTCGCGGAGTCCTCCCTGGCGGGCACCTTCACCCTGGAGAAGGAGACGCTGGTCATCTGGATGGTCGTCTACGGCTTCGTGGCGTCCGTGCTGCCGGTGTGGATGCTGCTCGCCCCGCGCGACTACCTCTCCACCTTCATGAAGGTGGGCACCATCGGGCTGCTCGCCGTGGGCGTGGTCATCGCCATGCCGACGCTGAAGATGCCCGCGGTCACCGAGTTCGCCTCGCGCGGTGACGGACCGGTCTTCGCCGGCTCCATGTTCCCGTTCGTCTTCATCACCATCGCCTGCGGAGCGCTGTCCGGCTTCCACTCGCTGGTCTCCTCGGGCACGACCCCGAAGATGATCCAGAAGGAGACGCAGGTCAAGGTCATCGGCTACGGCGCGATGCTGACCGAGTCCTTCGTCGCCGTCATGGCGATCATCGCGGCCTGCATCATCGAGCCGGGCCTGTACTTCGCGATCAACTCGCCCGCCGGCGTGGTCGGCGCCACCGTCGAGACCGCCTCCCAGGCGGTCACGAACTTCGGGTTCTCCATCTCCCCGGAGGCGCTCACCCAGGCCGCCAAGGACGTGGAGGAGACCAGCCTGCTGTCCCGTACGGGCGGCGCCCCGACCTTCGCACTCGGGATGTCGGAGATCTTCTCCTCCGTGATCGGCGGCGCCTCGATGAAGGCGTTCTGGTACCACTTCGCGATCATGTTCGAGGCCCTGTTCATCCTGACCACGGTCGACGCGGGCACCCGCGTGGGCCGCTTCATGCTGCAGGACACCCTCGGCAACGTGCACAAGTCCTTCAAGGACGTCAGCTGGAAGCCGGGCGTCTGGTTCGCCAGCGCGGTCGTGGTCGGCGGCTGGGGCTACTTCCTGTGGGTCGGCGTCAAGGACCCGCTGGGCGGCATCAACCAGCTCTTCCCGCTGTTCGGCATCGCGAACCAGCTGCTCGCCGCGGTCGCCCTGGCCGTCTGCACCACCCTGCTGATCAAGTCGGGCCGGCTCAAGTGGGCCTGGGTGACGGGCATCCCGCTGGCCTGGGACGTGGCCGTCACGCTCACCGCCAGCTACCAGAAGATCTTCTCCGACAACCCGAAGATCGGCTTCTTCGCACAGCGGGACGTCTACCAGGACGGCATCGACGCGGGCAAGGTCCTCAAGCCCGCCAAGAACATGGACGAGATGCACACCGTGGTCACCAACGCCACGGTGGACGGCGTCCTGTCGGTGCTCTTCGCCGTGCTGATCATCATCGTGCTGCTGGACGCCGCCCGCACCTGCTTCCGCGCCATCCGCAAGCCGGAGTCGGTGACACTGGCCGAGGTCCCGTGGAGCGAGTCCAAGATCATCGCCCCCGCCGGGCTGATCGCCACCGCCGAAGAGCGGGCGGAGCTCGCCGCAGCCGGCCTCGACTCGGGCGGGGGCCGCGTCGAGGAGACCGTACGGGAACCCGCGTGAGCGGGCTGCGCCGCGTGCTGGGCCGGGCCCGGTTCTTCGTACGGGAGTTCTCGGGCGAAGCCGCGTACGACCGCTACGTCGCGCACGCCCGTACGCACGACCCGGACGCGCGGGTCCAGAGCCGCCGGGCCTTCGAGCGCGCCCGCACCGACGCCCGCGAGGCCGACCCGCGCCAAGGGTTCCGCTGCTGCTGAACCCGCGGGGCCGAAAGGGCCGCCGCGTCCGCGCCGTTCACGGTGCGAAACGCGGCGGCCCTTTCGCGCGCCCTGTCGCACACTCGGTGCCATGGACATCCTCATCAGGGCGGCAGCGGCCGCCGAATACGAAGAGCTGGGCGAGCTCACCGCGCGGGCCTACCTCGATGACGGACTGCTGACCTTCTCCGAGGACGACCCCTACCTGAGCCGGCTGCGCGACGTCGCCGGCCGGGCCCCCGACGGCGAGGTGCTCGTCGCCGAACACGACGGCGCGCTGCTCGGCTGCGTGACCTTCGCCCCGCCCGGCAGCCCGCTGTGCGACATCGCCGGCCCCGGCGAGGCGGAGTTCCGGATGCTGGCCGTCTCCCCCGCCGCGCGCGGGCGCGGCGCCGGCGAGGCGCTCGTACGGGCCTGCATGACCCGCGCCCGGGGCCTGGAGGGCGTGGACCACCTGGTGCTCTCGACCACGGAGAAAATGCTGGGAGCCCACCGGATCTACCACCGTCTCGGCTTCGTCCGGACGCCGGAACGGGACTGGTACCCGGTCCCCGGACTCCCCCTGCTCACCTACCGCATCGAGCTGTGACGGTGCGCCGACTTCGGTGAACGACACAACATGTGGGGGCTACCGCATACGGTCGCCCCCACATGTATGCTCATGGCTGCTGTCGCCGCAGGGAAATCCGGTGTGAATCCGGAACTGTCCCGCAACGGTATGAAAAGTCCGAGGACCTGCCGACAGCGCGCCCGGGTCGACCGAACCGGGTGCCGATACGTCCGGGCCTCGAGGTTGGGCCGGTGGACGCCGTGCGGTGTACGCGTTCCTGCCACGCCCGCATGCGCTCCCCCGTGCCCGCCCGCCGAAGATCCGGGCCGAGCGAGGGAGAGCTCCCGCCGTGACCATCGCGCCTTCCGCACCGCGCGCCGAGTCCATTTCTGGCGACAACACCGAGGGCCCGGGGGCCACGCTGCTGCGTACCCTCACCGAACTGACGGCGGACCTCCCCGACACCGACCCCGGCCGGGTCGCCGCCGCCGCGCTGCGCGGCCGCAGCGCGGCCGCCGACGACGCGGAGCTGCGCACGCTCGCCACCGAGGCGTCCGCCGGCCTGATCTCCGAGGACCCGGCGTACTCCCGCCTCGCCGCCCGCCTGCTGACGCTGGCCGTCCGCGACGAGGCCGCCGGCCAGGGCGCCACCTCCTTCTCCGAGTCCGTCGAGGTCGGCCACCGCGAGGGGCTCATCGCGGACCGCACCGCCGACTTCGTGCGCCTGCACGCGAACCGGCTCGACGCGCTGGTCGAGCACGCGCTCGCCGAGGGCGCCGACGACCGCTTCGGCTTCTTCGGCCTGCGCACCCTGCACAGCCGCTACCTGCTGCGCCACCCGATCACCCGCCAGGTCGTCGAGACCCCGCAGTACTTCATGCTGCGCGTGGCCTGCGGCCTCGCGGAGGCTGGTCCCAACGGTGAGATCGGCGGCGTCCAGGCCGTCGAGGAAGTGGCCTCGCTCTACCGGCTGATGAGCCGCCTCGACTACCTGCCGTCCTCCCCCACGCTCTTCAACTCCGGCACCCGCCACCCGCAGATGTCCTCCTGCTACCTGCTGGACTCCCCGCTGGACGAGCTGGACTCGATCTACGACCGCTACCACCAGGTCGCGCGCCTGTCCAAGCACGCCGGCGGCATCGGACTGTCGTACTCCCGCATCCGCGCCCGCGGTTCCCTGATCCGCGGCACGAACGGCCACTCCAACGGCATCGTGCCGTTCCTGAAGACCCTCGACGCCTCCGTCGCCGCCGTGAACCAGGGCGGGCGCCGCAAGGGGGCCGCAGCCGTGTACCTGGAGACCTGGCACGCGGACATCGAGGAGTTCCTGGAGCTGCGCGACAACACCGGTGAGGACCAGCGCCGCACGCACAACCTGAACCTGGCCCACTGGGTGCCGGACGAGTTCATGCGCCGCGTGAACGCCGACTCCGACTGGTCGCTGTTCTCCCCGGCCGACGTCCCCGACCTGGTGGACCTGTGGGGCGACGAGTTCGACGCCGCCTACCGCAAGGCCGAGGCCGAGGGCCTGGCCCGCAAGACCATGCCCGCGCGCGACCTGTACGGCCGGATGATGCGCACCCTCGCGCAGACCGGCCAGGGCTGGATGACCTTCAAGGACGCCTCCAACCGCACGGCGAACCAGACCGCCGAGCCGGGCACCGTCGTCCACTCCTCGAACCTCTGCACCGAGATCATCGAGGTCACCAACGACGGCGAGACGGCCGTCTGCAACCTCGGCTCGGTCAACCTCGGCGCCTTCGTGGTGAACGGGGAGATCGACTGGGAGCGGCTGGACGAGACCGTCCGCACCGCCGTGACCTTCCTCGACCGCGTCGTGGACATCAACTTCTACCCGACCGAGCAGGCCGGCCGGTCCAACGGCCGCTGGCGTCCGGTGGGCCTGGGCGCGATGGGTCTGCAGGACGTCTTCTTCCAGCTGAAGCTGCCCTTCGACTCCCCCGAGGCGAAGGCCCTTTCGACGAAGCTCTCCGAGCGCATCATGCTCGCGGCGTACGAGGCCTCGTGCGACCTGGCCGAGCGCAGCGGCCCGCTCCCCGCGTGGGAGCAGACCCGCACCGCGCGCGGCGTCCTGCACCCCGACCACTACGACGTCGAGCTGAACTGGCCGGAGCGCTGGGTCGCGCTGCGCGCCCGCGTCGCGAAGAGCGGCATGCGCAACTCGCTGCTCCTGGCGATCGCCCCGACGGCGACCATCGCCTCCATCGCGGGCGTGTACGAGTGCATCGAGCCGCAGGTCTCCAACCTCTTCAAGCGCGAGACCCTGAGCGGTGAGTTCCTCCAGGTCAACGGCTACCTGGTGCAGGAGCTCAAGCGGCTCGGCGTGTGGGACGCCCAGACCCGCGAGGCGCTGCGCGAGGCCAGCGGCTCGGTCCAGGGCTTCGGCTGGATCCCGGCGGAGGTGCGCGAGCTGTACCGCACGGCGTGGGAGATCCCGCAGCGCGGCCTGATCGACATGGCGGCGGCCCGTACGCCGTTCCTCGACCAGTCGCAGTCGCTGAACCTGTTCCTGGAGACGCCGACCATCGGGAAGCTGTCCTCGATGTACGCGTACGCCTGGAAGCAGGGTCTGAAGACCACGTACTACCTGCGTTCGCGCCCGGCGACGAAGATCGCCCGCGCCGCCTCCGGCAGCGTGGTCCCCGCGGCCGCCGCCCCCCTCCCGCAGGCCGTCGACGCCGACGCGCTGGCCTGCTCCCTTGAGAACCCCGAGTCCTGCGAGGCCTGCCAGTGAGCTCCAACGACACCAAGACCGCGTCCGTCAAGAACCTGCTGGACCCGGGCTTCGAGCTGACGCTGCGCCCCATGCGGTACCCGGACTTCTACGAGCGCTACCGCGACGCGATCAAGAACACCTGGACCGTCGAGGAGGTCGACCTCCACTCGGACGTCGCCGACCTCGCGAAGCTGACGCCCTCCGAGCAGCACATGATCGGCCGTCTGGTCGCGTTCTTCGCGACGGGCGACTCGATCGTCTCGAACAACCTGGTGCTGACGCTCTACAAGCACATCAACTCCCCGGAGGCGCGCCTGTACCTGTCGCGCCAGCTCTTCGAGGAGGCCGTGCACGTCCAGTTCTACCTGACGCTGCTCGACACCTACCTGCCCGACCCGGACGACCGCGCGGCCGCGTTCGACGCGGTCGAGGAGATCCCCTCGATCCGCGAGAAGGCCCAGTTCTGCTTCCGCTGGATGGATTCGGTCGAGAAGATCGACCGGCTGGAGACGGCCGCCGACCGGCGCCGCTTCCTGCTGAACCTGATCTGCTTCGCGGCGTGCATCGAGGGCCTGTTCTTCTACGGCGCCTTCGCGTACGTGTACTGGTTCCGCTCCCGCGGCCTGCTGCACGGCCTGGCGACGGGCACCAACTGGGTGTTCCGCGACGAGAGCGCCCACATGAGCTTCGCCTTCGAGGTCATCGACACGGTCCGCAAGGAGGAGCCCGAGCTCTTCGACGACGCCCTCCAGCAGCAGGTCGTCGACATGCTGAAGGAGGCCGTCGAGGCGGAGCTGCAGTTCGGCCACGACCTGTGCGGTGACGGCCTGCCGGGCATGAACACCGAGTCCATGCGCGAGTACCTGGAGTGCGTCGCGGACCAGCGCCTGGTCCGCCTCGGCTTCGCGCCGGTCTACGGCTCGCAGAACCCGTTCTCGTTCATGGAGCTGCAGGGCGTCCAGGAGCTGACGAACTTCTTCGAGCGCCGCCCGTCGGCCTACCAGGTCGCGGTCGAGGGCTCGGTCGACCTGGACGAGGACTTCTAAGCCTGGACCGAGGCCTGGACCTAGGCCCGGGGAGAGCCGATCGGCTTTCCCGACAGCGTCCCCGCCCACGGGGCGACCGGCTTGGCCGGTCGGATCCCCGGGCGGGGGCGCTTCGTCGTTCCCGGCGTCCGCGCGCCCCGCCGGGCCGCGCGGATCTGGCGGTCGAGGCGGCGCTCGCGCAGGGCCCCGTAGAGCGCGGGCCCCAGGAGGAGGGCGGCCACGGCGAGGACGAGGAGGTAATCGAGGAACGTGTTCATGACTCCACTTTCGCCGGGTCGCCAGAAACCGGACAGTGGCAGGACTGTCACAAGAGAGCGAATTACTGCCACACTGGGGTCATGGTGAAGACTTCCTCGCTGAACAACGTCGCCGTGGCCGTCGTGAACGGCGTCGCCCCCTTCGAGATGGGCATCTTCTGCGAGGTATTCGGGATCGACCGCAGCGCGATGGGGCTGCCGACCTACGAGTTCGCCGTCTGCGCGATGGAGGACAACCCGCTCACCGTCGGCGACGGCCACTACCGCCTCACCCTCCCCCACGGACCCGAGCGGCTGGAGGAGGCGGACCTGATCTGCCTGCCCGCCGACCGCGACGCCCCCACCCGCGACTATCCGGAGCCCCTCCTGGAGTCCCTGCGGCGGGCCGTGGACCGGGGGGCGCGCGTGCTGAGCGTGTGCAGCGGCGCCTTCCTGCTGGGCGCGGCCGGCCTGCTCGACGACCGGCGCTGCACCACGCACTGGATGCACGCCCCGGCCCTGGCCCGCCGCTTCCCGCGGGCCGTGGTCGACCCGGACGTGCTGTACGTGGACGAGGGCCAGGTGATCACCTCGGCCGGCACCGCCTCCGGGATCGACGCCTGCCTGCACGTCGTACGCCAGGAGCAGGGCGCGGAGGTGGCCAACACCATCGCGCGCCGGATGGTCGTCCCGCCGCACCGCGACGGCGGGCAGGCGCAGTACATCCAGCGCCCGCTGCCCCGCACCGCCTGCGACACCGTGGGCGAGGTGATCGGCTGGATGGCCCGCCACCTGGAGGAGGAGATCACCGTGGAGCAGCTCGCGGAGCGCGCCCACATGTCCGCGCGGACCTTCGCCCGCCGCTTCCTCCAGGAGACCGGCACGACCCCGTACCAGTGGGTGCTGCGCCAGCGGGTCCTGCTGGCGCAGGAGCTCCTGGAGGCCACGGACGAGACGGTCGACGCGATCGCCGGCCGCTGCGGCTTCGGCACCGCGGCCGCCCTGCGCCACCACTTCCTGCGCGCCCTGGACACCACCCCGAACGCCTTCCGCCGTGCCTTCCGCGGCCCGGCGGCGGCCTGAGGGGTCGGCTACGCGTTCGGGACCGTCTCGTAGCGCGGGGTGCCCTCTTCCATCTGGCGCAGCGCGTCCTTGCGGTCCCGCTTGGAGAGCCGGTCGATGTACAGGTACCCGTACAGGTGGTCGGTCTCGTGCTGGAGGCAGCGCGCGAAGTAGCCGGTGCCGCGCACCTTGATCGGGTTGCCCTGCGCGTCCTGCCCGGTGACCTCGGCGTAGTCCGTGCGGGCCAGCGAGGCGTAGGCGGTCGGGACCGACAGGCAGCCCTCGTTCGAGTCGTCCAGGACGCGCGCGGCGGCCGGCAGCTCGACGAGCTTCGGGTTGACCACGACGCCGGTGTGGCGGTTGCCGTCGTCGTCCGGGCAGTCGTAGACGAAGACCTTGGCGTCCACGCCGATCTGGTTCGCGGCCAGGCCCACGCCCTCCGCGGCCTTCTGGCTGGCGAACATGTCGTCGATCAGCCGCGCCAGCTCGTCGCCGAACTCGGTGACGTCCTTGCACTCCCGGTGCAGGACCGGGTTGCCGACCACCGTGATGGGGCGGGCCGTGCCGCGCTCGCGGTGGGCGAGCTCGCGCGCCTCACAGTCCTCGGTGTCCACGACGTACCCGTCGTTCTCTTCACCGACGACACCGACCACGTCGTTCTCCTGCTGCGCCATGTCCGCCGTACGCCTTCCGTAAGTCCCGGTCCGCCCAATAAAAAACATGAGCACCGCGCCACTGATCGGCGCGTCCTGATGTGCCGGTACAGCCTACGGCCCCCGCTCAGCAGACTTCTTCGAGATCCCGCCACTCGCGGCTGTCCGGGCTGTCCGCGACCCATCCGTCGAGCAGCCCGCGCACGAGCCCGGCCGGCGCCGCGATCCCGCACTCCCGCTCGGGCACCCACAGGGATCCGGAGCCCGCCGTACGGTGCCCCAGCGGGCCGGGGTGCCCCGGTTCGCTGTGGTCGTGCGGGTCCAGGTGCTCGCCGTCCCCCTCGCCGCTCGGCATCGCGCTCTCCGAGCAGGTCCGGCACAGCAGCCGCACCGACGAGGACCAGTCCTCGGCGGCGAAGCCGGCGTCGGAGGCCAGCTGCTCCAGGGCATTGCGGTCGGCCTCGGTGGCCGCCTCCAGCAGCACCACCCAGGTCGGCACCGGGGAGGGGGCCCACAGCTCGATCTCGTCGAAGACGGGGTAGGAGGGGCCGGCCGCAGTGACGCGCTCGCCGTGCGGGACCCCGTCGTGCAGCACGACCTCGCCCCAGCGCCGCCCCGAGGAGGGCAGCGGGATCGACAGGACCTCCATGCGGGCCGGGTCCAGCCGGCGGCCCCAGACCACCTCGGCCTCGCCCTCGGGCGACAGGCGCACGGCCGCGCTGCCCAGCTCCATGCCGACCGGTTCGCCGTGGGCGGGCCCCCCGGGGCGGGTGCCCGCTCCCGCTCCGTGCGGGTCCCCGGGCACCTTCAGCCCGTACGCCTGCCAGGCTCGGCGGGCCAGTGGCCAGTCCTGCAGGGCGGTCGCGGCGATGCCGACGTTCCACCAGTCCGGGGCGCCGGTCTCCCGGTCGAGCAGGGCCACGGCGCGCAGTCCGGCGGCCCGCGCCTGCTCCCAGTCGTGGCGGAACTTGTGGAGCAGCGCCAGGTTGAACCAGGACTCGGAGAGCCAGGGCTCCAGGTCCGCGGCTCTGGTCAGGAGCGCGCCCGCGTCCTCGTACCGACCGTCGCCGATCAGCGTGAACGCGCGGTCGGTGGCCTGCCGCCACGAGGCGGAGGGCCTGTGCCGTACCTTCCCGAAGATCCTCACGATTCCCGCCTGCCGGTCCGACGATGCAACGGTGCAGCCTTGCGGACTCTTCCGGACACTCTTCCTGGTGACATTCTTGCCCGGGACACTCTTACTGGCATCCAACCATGCCCACTCGGGCGGCCGCTCATTACCCATGGGTTACCCAGGCGGGACGGGTACGACTCTGGCACGTCCCCCGCGGGCGAGCACCCTGGCCAGACACTCGACCACTTCTGGCTGGTAGTCGTGCCCGGTGCCCAGCCGGAGCCGCTCCAGGGCCTCCAGTGAGCCGCCCGGGTGACGGGCCCCGCCCACGAGGTCGTCGTACGCGTTGACCGCGCGCACGATGCGGGCGGCGACGGGCTGGTCCCGGTACGGGTCCGCCTGGAGCTCCACCACCACCGCGACCTCGGCCGGGACTCCCGTCTGGCGGGCCACCTCCCCGCCGAGCGCGGCGATCCGGCGGGCTTCGGCGGCGGGCAGCTCGGCGGTGGCCCCGGCCGGGACCGGGTCGACGAGGGAGAGCTGCCCGATGTCGTGCATGAGGGCGGCGTACTCCAGCACCGTGAGCTCCCGCTCCGAGAGCCCCAGCTCGCGGCCCACCGCGCAGCTGAGGGCGGCGACGCGGCGGGAGTGGCCGGGCCGGGTGTAGCCGGCGATCTCGGTGGCGCGGGCCAGCGAGGTGATGGTCTGGCGGTAGGTGGTGCGGATGGCGGTGATCCGGTGGAAGGACATCTGGGTCAGCAGCAGCGGCACGCTGAAGACGGGCACCGCCCACAGGCCGGCGACGGCGACCCCCAGCGCCATGACCACGCCCGTGGCACAGATCGCGGAGCCGATGCCGAGCTGGGCGCGCATCTCGTCGCGCAGCAGCGGGGCGAAGGGCCAGCCGGTGCGGGCCCAGCCGAGGACGGCGGCGAGGAGGGCGTCGCACAGGGCCGTCAGTCCGAGCAGGAAGAGCACGAGGTACGGGCCCTGGCCGACCCAGTCCTCCAGCCGGCCGGAGTTGTAGAGCGGCTGGAAGCAGACGGCGGCGAAGGTGACGGTGAGGACCCGGCGGGCCAGGTGGTCGAGGGCGGGGCCGCGGCCGCGGGCGATGTGCGGGACGATCCCGACGAGGGCGGCCGCGACGACGACGGCGACGATCTGCAGGACCCCGTGGTGGGTGGACTGCCCGGCGTTCTGCCCGAGCAGGGCGTACGCGAGCGCTCCGGCGGAGCCGAGCGGCGCGGGCCGGCGGCGGGCGGCGTCGCCGCGGTCCCGGCGGGCGAGCTCGCCGATGGTGATCAGGGTGCCGAAGGCCAGCGCGATGCCCGGCTCGGCGAGCCCGGTCCACAGGGTGTGCCCGAGCGCGGCCGCCGTCAGCAGGCCGGCTACCCCGCGCACGCATCCGGCGGCCCATGTCCTCACGTGCCCGCCCCCGCCGCGCCGGCGCCGTCGGCGTCGCGGCCGGTCTGGGGCGCGGCGCCGCTCTCCGCGGGCCGGCCCGCCTGGGCGGGCAGTCCGGCGAGCACCGGGGCACCCTTGCCGTCCGGGGCGCTCCGGGCGTCCGGGGCGCTCCGGGCGTCCGGCCCGCTCCGGGCGTCCGGGGCCGCGTTGTCGGCCGGGGCCGCCTTGTCGGCCGGGGCCGCCTTGTCGGCCGGGGCCGCCTTGTCGGCCGGGGCCCCCGAGGGGATCACCTGGAGGTCCTCGTCGGAGGTCACCGTCGGGTGCCAGCCCTGCCGGCCGATGGCCTCGACCAGCGCCCGCACCATGTCCGGGTCGAACTGCGCCCCCGCGCACCGTTCGAGCTCGGCCAGCGCCACCGGGACCGGGCGGGCCCGGCTGTAGGACCGGGTCGAGGTCATCGCGTCGAAGGCGTCGGCCACCGCCACCACCCGGGCCAGCACCGGGATCTGCTCACCGGTCAGCCCGTACGGGTAGCCGGAGCCGTCCACCCGCTCGTGGTGGTGCAGGATCGCGGCCCGGGCCTCGCCCAGGAAGCCGATGCCGCGCACCATCTCGTGCCCGTACTCGGGGTGCAGTTCGATGATCCGGCGTTCCTCCGGGGTCAGCGGTCCGTCCTTGCGCAGCAGTCGGGTCGGCACGCCCAGCTTGCCCACGTCGTGCAGGATCCCGGCGATGCGGACGACTTCGAGGCGGTCCTCGGCCATGCCCAGCTCGCGGGCGATCATCGCGGAGGCCTGGCCGACGCGCTCGCTGTGGCCGCGCGTGTAGCGGTCCTTGATGTCGACGGCCTGGACCAGTGCCCGGATGGTGGCCTGGTGGGCGGCGCGCTCGCGGTGGTACTGGGCGAAGACCCAGCAGGAGATGTACATCGGCAGCAGGACGAGGAGTGCGGCCGGCAGTCCGTACGGGCTGCGCCACATCACGGCCATCATCAGCCCGGCGAGGCCGTGCACGCAGTGCGGGGCGAGGGACCGGGTCAGCAGACCGTGCCAGGCCGTGGCGGCGGGCCGGCGTTCGGCGGTGGCCAGGACGCCGCCGTCGAGGGCGGTGAGCACCAGGCAGAAGGCGACGGCGGCGGCCGCCGCGGGGAGCATCGCGTAGGGGAAGTCGGCGACCCAGGCCGCGGGACCGGGGGCGCCCGGACCCGGCGGCCCGGCACCGCCGGAGGAGCCCGCGCCCAGCGCCGTCGGACCGCCCAGCAGCCCGTAGAGCCGGCCGGCGGTCCAGGCGGCTATCGCCTGCTGCGCCGCGTGCCAGACGCGCCGCACCCGGGCGGGCCGCTGCACCACCGTCCCGGCGAAGGCGCCGGGCAGCGCGACGAGGGCGGCCGCGGCGGGCGGCAGCAGGAACACGGCGGCCAGCACCACGGGGAAGAAGGAGCCGAGCCCCTCGGGCACCCGGCGGCCCATGAGCGGGCAGACCTTGACGAGTTCACAGCCGAGGTAGAGCACGGCGAGCAGGCCCGCGGAGGGCCACGGGGTGGCGGGATCGACGAGGGCCGGGGCGATGCAGGCGCAGGCGGCGAGGACGGCGCACAGGATGTAGGCGCGCGCCGCCGACGGAAGTACCCGCATGGCGCTCTCCTCCCCCTGAGCCGTGCAAGCCAGGTACCGAATCAAACCAGTACCGAATGGGGAGAATAAGTGGGGCCGGGAGCGAGCTGGGCCACATTTTCGCATTGCACCATGCGGACGCCCCCGGATTACCACCTTCGAGTGAAGGAAGTGCCCTTCCGGGGGCGGCTGTTCGAGATGGTTCAATCAGCGACTACTTGATCGGCCCCATCGGCGTACGCGGCCGAATTCAGCCCTTCGCTGATCCCGGCAGCGGTTCGGCGACCACCGGCGAGGCGGTGACGTCGTGGTCCGGAACGGCCTGACCCGAACGGATCAGTTCGATCCGTCCCATCACCTTCGAGCGCAGGTCGGTCGGTACGTCGTCCGATCCGCAGCAGCGCTTGACCAGCTTCTTCACGGCCTGTTCCAGGCCGTACTTCTCAAGACAGGGATTGCACTCGCCGAAGTGCGCCTCGAACTTCGTGCAGTCGCTGTCGGGCATCTCCTGGTCCAGGAACTCGTATAGGTGGTCCAGGACCTCGGAGCACTCCGTCTCGTGCGCATCTCCGCAGCTCATGAGCCCGAGCCTTTCAGGTCGTTCGACTCTCCCGCGCCGGCGGGGACGAGCCCGCGCTCACGGGCATAGTCCTCCAGCATTCCGCGGAGTTGACGGCGGCCACGGTGCAGTCGCGACATGACCGTACCGATGGGTGTACCCATGATGTCCGCGATCTCCTTGTACGCAAAGCCCTCTACGTCGGCAAGATAGACCGCGATGCGGAACTCTTCCGGAATGGCCTGCAGGGCTTCCTTCACATCCGAATCGGGCAGGTGGTCGAGCGCCTGCGACTCGGCGGAACGCAGCCCGGTCGACATGTGCGACTCGGCGCGCGCCAGCTGCCAGTCCTCGATCTCCTCCGCCGCGCTGCGCTGGGGCTCGCGCTGCTTCTTGCGGTAGGAGTTGATGAAGGTGTTGGTCAGAATGCGGTACAGCCACGCCTTGAGGTTGGTGCCCTCGCGGAACTGGTGGAACGACGCGTACGCCTTCGCGTACGTCTCCTGGACCAGGTCCTCGGCGTCGGCCGGATTGCGCGTCATGCGCAGGGCGGCCGAGTACATCTGGTCGAGGTAGCCGAGGGCGTCCCTCTCGAAGCGCGCGTTGCGCTCCGGGGTCGTCTCCTCCGCGTGGCCTTCGTCGGTCCCGGCGACAGGACCCACCTCCTCCGACTGCGTGGCGGCTCCGAAAGCGGACCCGCTCGAATCGGAGAATAGTCGACCATCCCGGTCGGCCGCCGCCCGAAGCGTCCCGCGCCCCGGTGCGGGCAGCACTGTCCAGTCCAGGTCAGCGGCCTGCGGACGGTTCTGGCTGATGACCTGCGTCATGCGCTCGCTCTCCTCACGACGTGCTCCCGTATGTACCGACATCCGGGACAACAGAAGGGCGGGGCACGGCATTCCCCGGCGGCGGCGGGTTCGGGGCCGAACGGGCGTCCGGGCTCACACGGGAAGCCGGCCGAGCCACCCGGCCACCGCCCCGGTGATCACCTCCAGGGCCTCGTCCTGGGTCAGGTCCGCCTTCTTCGGCACGGCGAAGCCGTGGTCGCCGAAGGCCACCTCCACCAGCTCGTACGGGGCTTCGCGCCCGGCCGCCGCCGGAAACTCGCCGGGCCGCCCGAAGGGGTCGCGGCCGCCCTGCACGACGAGCGTCGGCAGCCCGGCGCCCAGCAGCTCCTCGGCCCGGGACTTCTCGGGCCGGCCCGGAGGGTGCAGCGGGAAGGCCAGGGCCAGCACCCCGGCCGCGCCCAGCCCGGCTGCGGTCCGGCAGGCCACCCGGGCCCCGGCGCTGCGCCCGCCCGCGACGACGGGCGCTCCCGGCGCCGCGAGCGCGGGCCACAGGGCGCGCCAGCCCTCGTCGAGCACCTTGGGCGCGGCGGCGACCTTCTTGCCCGCGACCCGCCACGGCTGTTCGACCAGCGCCACGGTGACCCCGTGGGCGGGCAGGGCGGCGGCCAGGGCCACGAGGTCCCGGGCCTCGATCCCGCCGCCGGCGCCGTGGCCGAGGGCGAGCACGAGGCGCGCCCCGCGGCCCCGGGCCGGGTGCCAGGTGATGCGGGCCTCGCCCGCCGGGGTGTCGACGCTCTCGGTACGCGTGGTCATCCCCCGATCATGCCGGTCCGGGGGCGGTCAGAAGAGCGTGCTCTCCTCCGGCGCGGCCAGTTCTTCGAGCATCTCGGGCCCGTTGTTGCGCACGTTGCTCACGGCCGTGGACACCGGGTGGGCGCGCAGCAGCCCGCCCGGCGGCGGGGCGAGCAGTCCCTGGAGCTCGTCGGGGTCGGTCCGCGCCGGGTCCAGCCAGGCGTCCCAGCGGTCCGGGGTGAGCATCAGCGGCATCCGGGGGTGGATCTCGGAGAGCGAGCGCGGGCCGTCGGCCGGGGCGGCGCCCAGCGGTCCGGTCTCGGCCTCCAGGGTGATCACCGAGCAGGTGGCCCACCAGGCGAGCGGGTGCTCGTCGGGCAGGGTCCGGTCGCGCCAGAACTCGTAGATCCCGGCCATGGCGAAGACGGAGCCGTCGCAGGGGCGGACGAAGTAGGGCTGCTTGCGGGCCCGCTTCTTCTTCCCCTCCACCTCCAGCTGCCGCTCGTCGTGGGCGGTGACCCACTCGTAGTAGCCGTCGGCCGGGATGATGCAGCGGCGCTGCGCGAAGGGGCGGCGGAAGGACGGCTTCTCGGCGATGGTCTCGGACCGGGCGTTGATCATCCGGGCGGCGCCGTCGGGATTCTGCGCCCAGGACGGGACGAGTCCCCATCTCAGGACCCTGAGCTGGCGAACCGGACGCGGGCTCGGAGCGTCCTTCAGTGGACGGTCGAGGATGACGTGGACCTCTTTCGTCGGAGCCACGTTCCAGTCGGGGTCCAGGGTCTCCTCGGACTCCCACCGCTCCACGCCGAAGACCTCCACCAGATCCTCGGGCTTGCGACTCGCCGCATACCTTCCGCACATGGCTGCCACACTGCCATGGCACCCGACCACCACCGCAAGGAGTCCGCCACCTCATGGACACGAGCACCACGGCCGGCCTGTGGGACCGGCTCACCGGCATACAGGCGACTCCCGACCTGTGGCTGGTGATCGCGACGGGCCTGGCCGCGCTGGCCGCCGTGGGCCCGCGCCCGCTGTGGCGGCTGTCGCGCAACGCGATCACCATCGCGCACGAGGGCGGGCACGGGCTGCTGGCGCTGCTGACGGGCCGCAGCCTGGACGGGATCCGGCTGCACTCGGACACCAGCGGGGTCACCGTCAGCCGGGGCAAGCCGACCGGCCTCGGGATGATCCTCACCGCCGCCGCCGGGTACACGGCGCCCTCGCTGCTCGGCCTCGGCGGGGCGGCCCTGCTCTCCGCGCACCGGATCACGCTGCTGCTGTGGGTGGCGACCGCCCTGCTGCTGGCGGTGCTGGTGATGATCCGCAACGCCTACGGGCTGCTGACGGTGGTCCTGACGGGCGCCACCTTCGTCCTGGTCTCCTGGCTGGCCACGGCCGACGTCCAGGCGGTCTTCGCCTACGCCGTGGTGTGGTTCCTGCTGCTGGGCGGGGTCCGGCCGGTCTTCGAGCTGGGGGCGAAGCGCCGGCACGGCGGAGCGCCCGACTCGGACGCGGACCAGCTGGGGCGGCTCACCCATGTGCACCCGGTCGTGTGGCTGCTGCTCTTCCACGTCGTCGCGCTGTGCTCGCTCGTCGGCGGCGGCCGCTGGCTGCTCGCCCTCTAGCCTAGGCCGTCTCTTTCGGATCTTGCCGGGCCCGTCCGCCCGCCGAGACGCCCACCGCGATCAAGATCTGCGGCGCCGGGAAGCCATTAAAGTGGTGGCCATGACCGCGACCCCCGCTCTTCCCGCTCTCTGGCCCGCACCGCTCGCCGAATCCGCCGTCCAGGCCACGGTCACCGTGCCCGGGTCGAAGTCGGTCACCAACCGCGCCCTCGTGCTCGCGGCGCTCGCCTCCGAGCCGGGCTGGGTGCGCCGCCCGCTGCGCTCGCGCGACTCCCAGCTGATGTCCGACGCGCTGCGCGCGCTCGGCGTCGGCATCGAGGAGACCGTCTCCTCCAGCTCCGCCGGGGCGGGCGAGAGCGGCGAGGCCTGGCGGATCATCCCGGCCGCGCTGCACGGCCCGGCCACCGTCGACGTCGGCAACGCCGGCACGGTCATGCGCTTCCTGCCGCCCGTCGCCACCCTCGCCTCCGGCGACATCCGCTTCGACGGCGACCCGCGCTCCTACGAGCGCCCCCTCGGCCAGGTCATCACGGCGCTGCGCACCCTCGGCGCCCGCATCGACGACGACGGCCGCGGCGCGCTGCCGCTGACCGTCCAGGGCGGCGGGGCGCTGGAGGGCGGCACCGTCGAGATCGACGCGACCAACTCCTCGCAGTTCGTCTCCGCGCTGCTGCTCTCCGCCCCGCGCTTCAACCAGGGCGTCGAGGTCCGGCACGTGGGCACCAACCTGCCGTCGATGCCGCACATCCGGATGACGGTGGAGATGCTGCGCGCGGCGGGCGCCCAGGTCGACACCCCGGAGGCGGGCGGCGAGAAGAACGTCTGGCGGGTCGCCCCCGGCGCCCTGCTCGGCCGCGACCTGGTCGTGGAGCCGGACCTGTCCAACGCCCAGCCGTTCCTGGCGGCGGCCATGATCACGGGCGGCACGGTGACCATCCCGGACTGGCCTCGCCGCACCACCCAGCCCGGTGATGCGCTGCGCCGGATCTTCACGGAGATGGGCGGCTCCTGCGAGCTGACCGACGCGGGCCTGGTCTTCACCGGCACCGGCAAGATCCACGGCATCGACGTGGACCTGGGCGAGGTCGGCGAGCTCACCCCGGGCATCGCGGCGGTCGCGGCGCTGGCCGACTCGGAGTCCGTGCTGCGCGGCGTCCAGCACCTGCGGCTGCACGAGACGGACCGGCTGGCGGCGCTCACCAAGGAGATCAACGCCCTGGGCGGTGACGTCACGGAGACCGAGGACGGTCTGCGGATCCGGCCGCGCCCGCTGCACGGCGGCACCTTCCACACGTACGACGACCACCGGATGGCCACCGCCGGCGCGGTGATCGGCCTGGCCGTCGAGGGCGTGCTCGTCGAGAACGTGGCGACGACCGCGAAGACGCTGCCGGGCTTCCCGAAGATGTGGTCGGACATGCTCGGCCATCCGCCGCTGGGAACGGGAGCGTAGGGCCCGCCATGCGCAGGTACGGGAAGAACACCGACGAGGACGACATCCGCCAGCGGCCCAACCCCAAGGGCAACCGGCCGCGTACGACCATCCGTCCCAAGCACGAGGACGCGGCCGAGGGATTCGTCCTGACCGTGGACCGGGGCCGGCTCACCTGCCTGGTCGAGGACCGGGCGGTGCACGCCATGAAGGCCCGTGAGCTGGGCCGCAAGGCGGCCGTGGTCGGCGACCGGGTCTGGATCGTCGGTGACCTGTCCGGCAAGAAGGACACCCTCGCCCGCATCGTGCGGATCGAGGAGCGCAAGTCCGTCCTGCGGCGCACCGCCGACGACGACGACCCGTACGAGCGCGTCGTCGTCGCCAACGCCGACCAGCTGGCGATCGTGACGGCGCTGGCCGACCCGGAGCCGCGGCCCCGGATGATCGACCGCTGCCTGGTGGCCGCGTACGACGCCGGGCTGGAGCCGCTGCTGGTGCTCACCAAGTCCGATCTGACCTCCGCGGACAAGATCCTGGAGATCTACTCGACCTTCGGGCTGAAGTACGTGGTGACCAACCGCGAGGAGCTGGCGGCGGGCGACGCGGCCGACCGGGTGCGCGAGTTCCTCAACGGCCGGATCACCGCCTTCGTCGGCCACTCCGGCGTCGGCAAGACCACCCTGGTGAACTCGCTGGTCGCCGAGGGCCGCCAGCGCGCCACCGGCGTGGTCAACGCGGTGACCGGCCGCGGCCGGCACACCACCACCTCGGCGCTCGCGCTGCCGCTGCCGGGCGGCGACGGCTGGGTCATCGACACCCCGGGCGTGCGCTCCTTCGGCCTGCACCACGTGGACCCGTCCCGGGTGATCCTGGCCTTCCCGGAGCTGGTGCCGGGGACGGAGGGGTGCCCGCGCGCGTGCAGCCACGACGAGCCGGACTGCGCGCTCGACAAGTGGGTGGAGGACGGCCACGCGGATCCCGCACGGCTGTACTCGCTGCGCCGGCTGCTCCAGACGCGGGAGCGGCGCGAGGGCGACTGATCGACGCCTTACGGCCCGGCGGGGTTTGCCGTACGGGGTGCCTGGTAAATGCATAATCGCACCAAGTGGTGCGACGGCTGATGCCGGGAGCGCACCACGTGACGCGGGGAGGCATGCGCCATGGCGTGGCTGTTGGTCGTGGTCGCCGGAATCCTGGAAACGGGCTTCGCGGTCTGCCTCAAGCTGTCGCACGGCTTCACCCGGCTGTGGCCGACCATCGCCTTCGCGTGCTTCGCGCTCGGCAGCTTCGGTCTGCTGACGCTGGCCCTGAAGAAGCTGGACGTGGGCCCGGCCTACGCGGTGTGGACGGGCATCGGGGCCGCCGGGACCGCCATCTACGGGATGGTCTTCCTCGGCGACCTGGTCTCCACGCTCAAACTCGTCTCGATCTCGCTGGTCATCCTCGGCGTCATCGGGCTGCAGCTGTCGGGTTCGTCGCACTGAGGCCCGACCCGTTCAGCAGCCGCAGCAGTTCGCCGGAGCCGGGTCCCGGCGGGCCGCCCGGGGCGATCAGGTAGGACACCGCGAGTCGTACGGCCAGCTCGCACCGGTGCGCCCCCTCTCCCGGGGCGAAGGCCGCGGCGGCCCGTTCGCGCACCGCGCGGACCAGTTCGGCGGGGCCCAGCGCGGGCAGTCCCGGCCGCAGACCCCGACCGGCCGGCACGGGTAAGTTCCCGTTCCAGCACCCCGTCAGCAGGGCCCGTACCAGGGGGCGCGCGCCGGCCGCGCTGACGGTCCATTCCGCGACGGCCAGCAGCCGCTCGGCGGGGCCGTCCGGGGAGCCGAGCACCCGGTCCACCCCGTCGAGGTACCAGGCGGCGTCGCGCCGGACCAGGGCGTGGCCCAGGCCCGCCTTGCCGGCGAACTCGTTGTAGAGGGTCTGGCGCGACACCCCGGCGGCGGCCGCCACGTCGACCATCCGCACCGCCGGCCAGGGGCGCGCCGCGAGGGCCGCTCCCGCCGCTTCCAGCAAGGACTCCCGGGCCGTCCGCACCGTCGCCTCCCCCATTGACGTCACCGTCAGAGTTGACGGACCGCCAGGTCCTGTCAAGGGTGCGCGGGCCGCACCGTGGACGCCGCACGCGCGCTCCCCGGCCCTCTCGGTAGGGTTCGGCCATGCCCGAGTATGACGATGACCTGCGCCTTGCCCTCGAACTCGCCGACGCGGCGGACGCCGCCACGATGGAGCGGTTCCGCGCCCTCGACCTGAAGGTCGAGACGAAGCCCGACATGACCCCGGTGAGCGAGGCCGACACCGCCACCGAGGAGATCGTCCGGGCCGGGATCGCCGCCGCGCGGCCCGCCGACGCGATCCTGGGCGAGGAGTACGGCCTCAAGGGCGACGGCCCGCGCCGCTGGGTCGTGGACCCGATCGACGGGACGAAGAACTACGTGCGCGGCGTGCCGGTCTGGGCCACGCTGATCTCCCTGATGGAGGCGGACCCCGAGGACCCGGCCGGGGTCTTCCGGCCCGTCGTCGGCGTGGTGTCCGCCCCGGCGCTGGGCCGCCGCTGGTGGGCGGCGCGCGGCCAGGGCGCGTACGCGGGCGGCGCGCTCGGCGAGACCACCGCGCTCGGGGTGTCCAAGGTCGCCGATCTGGCCGACGCCTCCTTCGCCTACTCCTCGCTGAGCGGCTGGGAGGAGCAGGGGCGGCTGCCCGGCTTCCTGGACCTGACCCGCGCGTGCTGGCGCACCCGGGGCTACGGCGACTTCTGGCCGTACATGATGGTCGCCGAGGGCTCGCTCGACCTGTGCGCCGAGCCGGAGCTGAACCTGTGGGACATGGCGGCCCTGGCGGTCGTGGTGGAGGAGGCCGGCGGCCGCTTCACCGACCTGGACGGGGCGGACGGCGTACACGGCGGGAACGCGGCGGCCTCGAACGGGCTGCTGCACGAGCGGATGCTGGACCTGCTGCGCCCGCGCACCTGACGGGCGCGCGAGGAGGTGCCCGGCGCGCCCCCTTGCACGCCTCCTTGTTGGCACTCCGTGTTCATGGGAATCTGGGACTCCTCCGCTTGTGCGCTTGTGAAGGACTTCTCTAAGTCCGGTCCTTCACGGCGCACCCCACCCGAGCGGAGGGACCCACAGGAGGTGGCTCTCTTCATGCTCGTCCGTGACGCCATGAGCACCGTGATCCTCACCCTCGGACCCACACACACCCTGCGTCAGGCGGCCTGCCTGATGTCCGGCCGGCGCGTCGGCGCGGCGGTCGTCCTCGATCCCGAGCACAGCGGGATCGGCATTCTGACCGAGCGCGACATCCTCAACTCGGTCGGGGCCGGACACGACCCCGACCACGAGTCCGTGGGCGCCCACACCACCAACAACGTGGTCTTCTGCACCCCGGACGCCACCGTGCAGGAAGCCGCCGAGGCGATGGCCCACGGCGGCTTCCGGCACCTGATCGTGCTGGAGGACGGCGGCCCCGTGGGCATCGTCTCCGTCCGCGACGTCATCCGCTGCTGGGCTCCGAGTCGACGGCGCACGGCCCAGCTGGCCGGCTGAACAGCGAGGAGGGCCGGATCCCCTGGACGGGAATCCGGCCCTCCTCATTCGGCGAGCAACCATCAATCGAGATGCCCCCATGGCGGGCAACCACCTCCGCGAGAGCGGCGGCGGTCTAGCCGCGAAGAGGGGTTCAGCCGCGAAGGGCCTGGACCGCGGCTTCCAGACGCTTGCCGAAGTCGCCGTCCGCCTGGCGGAAGTTGTCGATCGCGCGCTCGACGATGTCGTCGCGCGAGACCTTGGCGATGAAGCCGGACAGGTTCTCGACCAGACGGGACTTCTCGTCCTCCGAGTACAGGCGGTAGAGGTTGCCCGCCTGGACGAAGTCGGTGTCCTCGCTGTGCACCGGAGCGGCGTGGTTGCCCGTGCCGCCCGTCACCGGGGTGGAGACCCACAGCGGGCGGTCCGTCTGGTGCGGGCCGCCGAAGCTGTTCGGCTCGTAGTTCTTCGCACCCTTGTGGCGGCCGTCGTACAGGTGTCCGTCACGGGAGTTGGTGCGCGCCTCGGTGGCGTGGGGGCGGTTCACCGGCAGGTGGTCGGCGTTGATGCCGACGCGGTAGCGGTGGGCGTCGCCGTAGCCGAAGAGACGGCCCTGGAGCATCTTGTCCGGGGACGGACCGATGCCGGGGACGAAGTGCGCCGGGGAGAAGATCGACTGCTCGACCTCGGCGAAGACGTTCTCCGGGTTGCGGTTGAGCTCCAGCTTGCCGATCTCGATCGGCGGGTAGTCCTCGTGCGGCCACACCTTGGTGAGGTCGAACGGGTTGAAGCGGTACTCGGCCGCCTCGGCCGCCGGCATGATCTGGACCTGCACGGTCCAGGACGGGAAGTCGCCGCGCTCGATCGACTCGCGCAGGTCGCGCTGGTGCGAGTCGGGGTCCTCACCGGCGAGCTGGTTGGCCTCGGCCTGGGTGAGGTTCTTGATGCCCTGGTCGGTCTTGAAGTGGTACTTGACCCAGAAGACCTCGCCGGCCTCGTTGTTCCACTGGAACGTGTGCGAGCCGTAGCCGTTCATGTGGCGGTAGGTCGCCGGGATGCCGCGGTCACCGAACAGCCAGGTCACCTGGTGGGTGGACTCGGGCGACAGACCCCAGAAGTCCCAGACGTTGTCCGCCTCCTGCGAGCCGGTGTACGGGTCGCGCTTCTGGGTGTGGATGAAGTCCGGGAACTTGATGGCGTCCTTGATGAAGAACACCGGGGTGTTGTTGCCGACGAGGTCGTAGTTGCCCTCTTCGGTGTAGAACTTCAGCGCCCAGCCGCGGGGGTCGCGCACGGCGTCGGCCGAGCCGAGGTTGCCCGCGACGGTGGAGAAGCGCAGGAAGGTCTCGGTCTCCTTGCCGACCTCGGACAGGAACTTCGCACGGGTCCACTGCGAGACGTCGCGGGTCAGCGTGAAGGTGCCGTACGCGCCGGCGCCGCGGGCGTGCACCACGCGCTCCGGGATGCGCTCGCGGTTGAAGTGCGCGAGCTTCTCGAGCAGCAGCTGGTCCTGGACCAGAACGGGACCGCCGATGCCGGCCGTCTCGCTGTTCTGGTTGTCGGCAACCGGTGCCCCGGCCTCCGTGGTGAGCGGTCCCTGCTGCGTCACGTGCGCCTCCTGCGTCATTCCTGCATGTCCTGTCCTTGGCCTTCGCCGTATCTGATCCTACGATGGACTTTGTCTAAGTCAAGTAAGCATCCAAGTCCGCACTGATTCGGGAGTTACACCGAATCCCCTCGCTGTTAGGCTGACGTCCATGAGTGACCTGCTGGAACGACTTCGCGGACGCGGATGGCGCATGACCGCACAGCGGCGCGTCGTGGCCGAGGTGCTCGACGGTGACCACGTTCACCTGACGGCCGACGAGGTGCACTCGCGCGCCGTGGCCAGGCTGCCGGAGATCTCGCGCGCGACCGTCTACAACACCCTGGGCGAGCTCGTCACCCTCGGCGAGGTCCTGGAGGTGTCCACGGACCGGCGCGCCAAGCGCTACGACCCGAACGCCCACCGGCCGCACCAGCACCTGGTGTGCGCCCGGTGCGGCGCGATCCGCGACGTCCACCCGGCGGGCAACCCGCTGGCCGACCTGCCCGACACGGAGCGCTTCGGCTTCACGGTGTCGGCGGTCGAGGTGACGTACCGCGGGGTGTGCCCGAACTGCGCCGGCGCGTAACGGGCCGGAAGGACGGCGAAAGGGGGCGGGGGCTCGATGAGCCCCCGCCCCCTTTTCTTCGCTGTCTTGGCGTCCGGAAACGACTGAAGGCCCGGATCCAATGGATCCGGGCCTTCAAGCCTTCAGTAGCGGGGACAGGATTTGAACCTGCGACCTCTGGGTTATGAGCCCAGCGAGCTACCGAGCTGCTCCACCCCGCGTCGGTAAACCTGACTCTACGCGAGCGCGGCGAGCAGATGCAAATCGGTTAACAGGCCGGGTCGCGGGCCGCCCCGAGAGGGCCGCGGGGCGGCCCGGCCCGGGGGCCGGGTCAGGCCGAGAGCTCCTCGGCCAGCGCCTCGCGCAGCCGGGCCGCGCGCTGCGAGACCTCCGCCGGACCCAGCTCCATCGCGCGCACGCACCACTTCTGCCCCTCCGCCAGGTCACCCTGGCGGGCGGCGAGCAGTCCGAGCCGCAGCGCCGCCCGGCCGTGACCGGCCACCGCCGCCCGCGTCCACCACAGCGCCGCCTCCGGCTCGTTGCCCTCGCGCGCGAGCAACAGCCCGAGGTTGAAGGCCCCGTTGCGCGAGCCCGCCTCCGCCGCCTCGCGGTACCACCGCGCGGCGAGCCCCAGCTCGCCCCGCGCGGCGGCGAGCATGCCGATGCGCACCTGCGCCCGCCGGTGCCCCAGCTCGGCCGCCCGCTCGTACCACTCCTCGCCCTCGGTCTTGGGCGCGCCGCCCACCGGCTCGCCCAGTGCCACCGGCTCCGGCGGCGGGGCCAGCGACTCCAGCAGGGAGGCCAGCCGGAAGGCCGCCTCCGCACTGCCGCCGCCCGCCGCGCACCGCAGGTGGCGCTCGGCGGCCCGCTCCTCGCCGTCCCGGACCAGCGCGATGCCGACCTGGAGCGCCGCGTCGGTGTGTCCGGCGGACGCGGCCCGCTCGTACCACTTCAGCGCGGTGCGGTCCTCGTCGCGGCTGGCGAACAGGATCCCGAGGTTGAAGGCCGCGTCCACGCTGCCGGCTTCGGCCGCCTTGGAGAACCACGGCTCGGCACCCGCCGCGTCCCCGCCCTGCAGCAGCAGGATGGCCAGCGCGTTGGCCGCCTCGCGGTGCCCCGCGTACGCGGCGCGCCGGTACCACTGCTCGGCCTGCGCGGTCCGCTCCTGCGCGGCGCACAGCAGCGCGAGGTTGTACGCCCCGTTCTGGTCGCCGGCGTCCATCGCGGCCCGGTACCACTTCTCCGCGGTCTGGGTCTCGCCCCGCGCGGCGTGCAGCGCGCCCAGCGCGTTCGCCGCGTTGCCGTCACCGTCCTGGGCCGCCCGCAGCCACCACGTGGCCGCGTTCTCCTCGTCGCCGGCGTCGCGCAGCAGGAAGCCGAGCGCGCACGCCGCCCGCGGCTCGCCCTGCTTGGCGGAGGTCAGGTACCAGCGCCCGGCCTCCTTCAGCTCCCCGCGCGCCTCCAGCAGCGTGCCCAGGTGCAGGGCGGCGCGCCGGTGCCCGCGCGCGGCGGCCTGCCGGTACCACTGCTCGGCCTCGGCGGGGTCCCCCTTGCGCAGGTGCCGTGCCAGCCGGTAGGCGGCCTCGCGGTGCCCCTGTTCGGCGGCGGCACGGAACCAGCGCTCGACGCCCTTGTCCCCGCGGTGCTCGAGCAGGTCCGCGAGCCCGTACGCACCCAGCGCGTGGCCGGATTCCGCCGCCTGGCGCATCCAGTACTCGGCCGCGGGCTCGTCGCCGCGCTCGCGGTAGTGGCGGCCCAGGGCGTGCGCGGCGGGAGCGGACCCGGCCACGGCGGCCACGCGCCACCAGCCGGCGGCCTCTTCGGGGTAGCCGCGCTGGTGCAGGAGCACGCCGAGGTTGTTGGCGGCGGCGCGGTCGCCCTCCCCCGTCGCCCCGCGCAGGTACGGCTCGGCTCCGGCGAGGTCGCCGCGGCGCAGCAGGAGCGCGCCGAGCACGCTCATGGCGCCCGGGTCCCCCTTGTCGGCGGCCACCCGGTGGCGGGCCTCGAGCTCGGCGTCGCTGGCCGCGTCGGCCAGGGTGAACACCTCGTCGTCGAAGACCGCGTCGTCCTGTGCCGTCTGCGGGGTCCGGGGCGTCCGCGCGGCGCGTGTGGCCGGAACAGGCCGCACGGGGTCCACGGCCGTCGTCTCCCGCGCTTCCCGCGTGGTCATCGCGGTCCGCACGTCAACAGCCTGAGCCGCCCCATCGGCCTCGGTACCCGATTCGGCCTCCGCCCTCACAAACCGCCCTGTCTCCAGCAGAGTTGACCTGTCCCCCATAAATCCCATCGTCGCATCACCTGCTACCCGCGTACACCTGGTATGTCGCAGCCAGTGAGGTCACTACAGCGTTTTGTCGACATGCCCACAGAGAGACAAGTCAAACACGTTCGCACCCCAACTCACCCACCCCAGTGACCGCGTCGGTGAAGAACACACATCGCACCGGACATGACGAAGGCCCGGATCCATCGGATCCGGGCCTTCGTTTTCAGTAGCGGGGACAGGATTTGAACCTGCGACCTCTGGGTTATGAGCCCAGCGAGCTACCGAGCTGCTCCACCCCGCGTCGGTGAAACCACAGTATCACGACGCGGGGTGGAGCCATTACCGTCAGCCCGCAGGCTTGGCCGCCTGCAGCTTCGCCTCGGCTTCGATGGCCCGCTTCAGCGCGGCCTGCAGGTCACCCTGGGCCTTTCCGTACGCCGCCCAGTCGCCGGCCTTCAGCGCCTTGTCGGCATCCTCGACCGCCTTCTGCGCGTCCGAGAGGGCCGCCTTGACCGTCGGGTCCTGGCTGGTCGGCGGGGTGGTGGTGCCGTCGCCCGGCGGGGTCGTCGGGTTGGTCGGCGGGGTCGCCGTCTCGGACCCGAACACCACGTTCAGCGCCTTCTCGAGGGTGTCCTCGAAGGCCGTCTGACCGCCGTAGGTCACGAGCACCTTGCGCAGCAGCGGGTACTTCAGCCCGGAGCTGCGCACGTACACCGGCTCCACGTAGAGCATTCCGCCGTCGAGCGGGACCGAGAGCAGGTTCCCGTACTCGACCTCGGAGTCGCCACCGCGCAGCAGGCGGATGGACTCGGCGATCTTCGGCTCGGACTGGAACTTGCTCTGGACCTGCTTGGGGCCGTCGACCGGCTTGCTGGTCGGCAGCTTCAGGATTCTGATCTTGCCGTAGTCCGGGGTGCCCGGATCGGCGTTGACCGCCATGAAGGCGCTCAGGTTGTCGCGCTCGTTCGGCGTGAACGTCGTCGTGAGCGAGAAGACCTGGTCCTTCTCCTTCTGCCCCGGCATCTTCATCGACTGGTAGTACGGCGGGACCGCCGTGCCCGGCTTCGCGGTCGGGTCGTCCGGGACGGCCCAGGCCTCACTGCCGCTGAGGAAGGTCTGCGGGTCGGTGACGTGGTAGCGGGTCAGCAGCTCGCGCTGGACCTTGAAGAGGTCCTGCGGGTAGCGCATGTGGTCCATGAGCGTCTTGGAGATCTCGCTCTTGGCCTTGACCGTGCCCGGGAACGCCTTCATCCACGTCTTGAGGATCGGGTCCTGGGTGTCCCACTGGTACAGGTCGACCGTGCCGTCGTACGCGTCGACGGTGGCCTTCACCGAGTTGCGGATGTAGTTGACCTGGTTCTCCTGGGCCACCACGGCGCGCTGGTTGTTCGTCAGCGAGTCGTGGGTGCTCTCGCCCAGCGTGGTGCGCGAGGCGTAGGGGTAGCCGTTGGTCGTCGTGTACGCGTCGACGATCCACTTGATCCGGCCGTCGATGACCGCCGGGTACGGGGCGCCGTCGATGGTCAGCCACGGGGCGACGGCCTCGACGCGCTCCTTGGGCGTGCGGTTGTACAGGATCCGCGAGCCCTCGCCGATGGCGCCGGAGTACATGATCTGCGGCTCGCTGAAGGCGAGCGCGTACGCGGCACGGTTGACCGGGTTGTCGAGGTTGACGCCGGAGTCGCCCTTGTAGCTCGTCTCCTTCTCGCCCTTGTCGTCCGAGTAGTCGAGCTCCTTCTGCGGTCCGCCGACGATCGAGTACTGCTTCGTCTGCTCGCCGTAGTAGACCCGCTGCTCGAAGTCCGAGCCGAACATGCCCTTGGAGGGCAGGTCGGACTGGGTGAAGTCCGGCGCGCCCTGGTCTCCGACCGTGGTGCCCTTGGCGGCGACCACGCCGTAGCCGTGGGTGTACTTGAAGTGGTCGTTGATCCAGTTGTTCTTCGGGATGCCGCCGATGTTCAGCTCGCGCAGGCCGATGACCGTGTCCTGGCCGCTGTACCGGTCGACGGCGAGCGTCGACGGGAAGGCGTAGTAGCCCTTGACCTGCTGGAGCTGCTGGAAGGCCGGGGAGACGATGTTCGGGTCCAGGATGCGGATGCTGGCGGTCGTGTCGGCCGCCTTGCGCAGCTGGGCCTTGTCGGTCCCCTCGGCCGGGACGCCGGCGTAGTCCGTCACGTCCGAGCCGGCGACCCCGTAGGCGTCGCGCGTCGCCTTGATGTTCTTCTCGACGTACGGGGATTCCTTGGCCTGCTCGTTCGGCTGGACCTGGAACTTCTGCACGATCGCCGGGTACAGCCCGCCGATCAGGATCGCCGAGAGGACCATCAGGCCGAAGCCGATCACCGGGAGCTGCCAGGTGCGCCGCCACAGCGTCGCGAAGAACAGCACCGCGCAGATCGCCGCGATGGCCACGAGGATCGTCTTGGCCGGCAGGTAGGCGTTGGCGTCGACGTAGCGCAGGCCGGTCCAGTTGTCCGCGGCCTTGAAGTCACTGGACTTCACGGCCAGGCCGTACCGGTCGAGCCAGTACGCGACCGCCTTGAGGGTGACGAAGAGACCGAGCAGCACCGACAGGTGGCCGGTCGCCGCGGCGGTGGCCCGCGCACCCGGGCTGGTGACGCGCAGTCCCCCGTAGAGGTAGTGCACGACGGCGGCGGCGATCACCGAGAGCACGACCGCGGCGAAGCCGAAGCCGAGCAGGAAGCGGTACCAGGGCAGGTCGAAGGTGTAGAACGACACGTCCAGGTTGAACTGCGGGTCCTTCTGGCCGAAGGGCACCCCGTTCACATACATCAGCCAGGTCTTCCACTGGCCCGCCGCCGAGGCGCCCGCGATCAGGCCGACCAGCGCGGCGATGCCCAGGAGCAGCCACTTGCGGTACGGCGCGACGCTCATCCGGTAGCGGTCGAGGCTCTGCTGCTCCATCGACATCGCGCTGAGCGGCGGGCGCAGCCGGTAGGCCAGCCAGATGTTCAGCCCGACGGCACCGGCCATCAGCAGGCCGAAGACGGCGAAGAGGCCGACCTTGGTCCACAGGGTCGTGGTGAAGACGGTGGAGTACTTGACGGAGCGGAACCAGAGCCAGTCGGTCCAGAAGCCCGCGAACATGATGAACGCCATGGCCAGCACGGCCAGGACGCCCAAGGTCATCAGAAGAGTCCGGGCGCGCCGGGACGGGCGGCCGACTCTCATCCGTGGCCCGGAGGGGCCTCCGCCGCGGTCCGGCATCTGGAAAGCCAAGGTGCGCACCTCGAAAGTCGCTGTGTGTAAGTGATGCTCAGATTTCTTCAAAGCATGGGCCCCCGATCGTAGGGCCCACTCATGCAACTTACTGAGGCTTTAGTCAGTTCCCGGTATCCGGTGGAAAGGAGGCAGGATGTTGTCCATGTCCAACCTTTCGCCGTCCCCCGGCACCCCTATGGCGGCAAGCCCGCTGACCCGTGCCGTCCTCGAAATCGACGAGTACGCCTCCACCCTCGGCTGGGACAAGCCCGCGCGGCTGTTCGCCCTGGTCGACACGGCCAAGCTGCGCAAGGAGGCGCCGGGAGTCGCCCGCCAGCTCGGCCTCGACCAGGACGACACGGGCAAGAACCAGCTCACCCCGATCGAGCAGGACGAGGTGCCGGCCGGGACCCCGCTGGACAAGTTCCTGGGAACGATCGCCTGGCCCCCGTCGATCCTCGGCTGCGCGCTGACCGTCGAGCGCCTGATGCTGCCGCCGTCCGCGGAGTCCGCCGTACCGGAGGGGCTCAGCGACAAGCAGCTGGCCCAGTGGGTCGCCGCCCACCCGGACCGGCAGGAGGTGCGGCTGACCGTGGGCGTCCTGCGCGACGGATCGCGGGAGTCGGCCGTACGGCTGCGGGAGAAGGACTCGGCGAACGACGTGCTGACCGGCGCGACCCTGGTTCCGGGGCTCGCGGAGGCACTGTCCGCGACGTTCCTCGACTAGGTCCCGTCCGGGCCGGGGGCCCGGGAGCTCGGGGGCGCGGTCAGGACTTCGTGCACTGCGGCAGTCCGGCCGCGTCCCCCTTGCCGATCTTCTCCAGTGCCTTGACCGCGTCGTCGATGGTGGAGACCTTCACCAGCGTCAGCCCGTCGGGCACGTCGGCCGCGGCGGAGGCGCAGTTCTCGGCGGGCGTCAGGAAGTACTGGGCCCCGGCCTGGCGGGCGCCGATGGTCTTCATCTGGATGCCGCCGATCGGGCCGACCTTGCCCGCGTCGTCGATGGTGCCGGTGCCGGCGATGAACTTGCCGCCGGTCAGGTTCTCCGGGGTGAGCTTGTCGACGATGCCGAGCGCGAACATCAGGCCGGCGCTGGGGCCGCCCACGTCGGCGAGCTTGATGTCGATCGTGAACGGGAAGGTGTGGTCGGTGTCGGCCCGGATGCCGACGATGGCGTGGCCGTCGTCCTCGGCCTTGGCCGAGGTGATCGTGACCTTCGTCGTGCCGGTGGGCTCGCGGTGGGCCTTCTCGGCCTCGGCGGCCTCGGCGGCGGGCACGACGGTGAATTCGACCGGCTCGCCGGCCTTGTGCTTGGTGACGAGCTTGGCCACGTCGCCGGGGGCGTTGACCGGGGTGCCGTCCACTGCCTTGATCACGTCGCCGGCGTGCAGCTTGCCCTCGGAGGGGCTGTCCTTGACCACGGTGGCGACGACCACGCGGGAGGAGACCGGGATGCCGACCTGCTGGAGGGCGGCCACCTTCGCGCTCTCCTGCGACTGGCTGAACTCCTCGGCGTTCTCCTGCGTGGACTCCCGGTCGGTCTTGCCGTTCGGGTACAGGTTCTCGTGCGGTACGACGATGTTGTCGCCGGCCGCCCAGCCGTAGACCGCCTCGAGCAGGTTCATGTCGTAGTCCGCGCCGGTGACGCGGACCGTCGTCATGTTCAGGTGCCCCGTCGTCGGGTAGGTCTTGTGCCCCGAGATGTTCAGGACGGGCTCGCCGTGCGAGTCCCCCAGCGTGTTCACGGTCGGGCCCGGACTCATCTCGGAGTACGGGACCCTCATGAACACCCCTGCGCAGAGCAGGGCGAAGAGCAGCAGGGTGGAAGCGAGCATCGTCGCAGTGCGGCGTGGCATGGATCGACAGTACGGGACGGCCCTGGCGGGCGGCCTGCGGGGCCGGTCCGTACGGGGCCGGGGCGCCTCAGGCGGGGCCGGGCGCCTCAGACGGCGTCGGGGCCGGAGTGCGCGTCCGCCTTCGCCCGGGTCTGTTCTTCCCTGCCCATGGCCTCGCGGAATCTCGCGTAGCCCGCGAGCTCGGATATGTCGCCCGCGGTACGGTCGCGTGCCGCCCAGCTGCCCCATATCGCCGCTCCGACCGCGGCGAACAGCGGAATCAGCAACCACGCCAGTGACGCCATGGGCGTGCCTCCCTACCCCGAAGTACGTGTGTCTGGTGGCTTCAACGCTGGTACCCGGGAGGGGGTTACGCAAATCGAGGGCGTGTTGCGCGTCCGAATGGGGGAAAAAGGGTGGTCTGTGGGTGTCAGCAGGCGCCGACCCACTCCTCCGTGCCGTCCGCGAACGTCTGGTGCTTCCAGATCGGGACCTCGTGCTTGAGGTCGTCGATCAGCATCCGGCAGGCCTCGAAGGCCTCGCCGCGGTGCGGGCAGGAGACGGCCACGACGACCGCGAGGTCGCCGACGGCGAGGTCGCCGACGCGGTGGACGGCGGCGAGGGCTCGGACCGGGTACTTCGCCACGACGCGCTCGGCGACGCGGCGCATCTCGGCCTCGGCCGACGGGTGGCAGGAGTAGCCGAGCTGGTCGACGTCCGCCCCGCTGTCGTGGTTGCGCACCGTGCCGACGAAGAGCGTCGTGCCGCCCGTCGCATCGTCGCCGACGGCCTGGAAGACCTCGTCGATCGAGAGCGGGGTGTCACGGATCGCGAGGAGCCGGATCGGGTCCGGAGCGGCCTGCTCGCCGGGGTGGTCGAAGTGCGGTGCCATACCTTCCATCGTGCCCTAGACCGCCGACTCGGCGGAATAGCCGTTTCACCCGGGCCGCGCCCGCGCCCTTGGGAGCCTCCTACAGGAACCGGGTCCGCCGCCCGGGAGGACCGGGCCCGGCCCGGGCCGCGTCGGCCCGGGCCCCGTCAGATGCCCCGGCGCCTGCGGGCGGCGCGGATCGCGGCGGCGGCGCCCAGCAGCGCGACCGTCGCACCGGCCGCACCCGCCGCGGTGGCGTCCTTGCGCCCCAGCCGGCGGCCCGCGACCGTGTGCCGGCCCGCGACCTCCTGGAGGAGCTCCGCGAGCACCTCCTCGTTCGTCCAGCGCGGCCGCCAGCCCGCCGCGTGCAGCCCGCTGACGCTGACCACCCACGGGTGCATCGTGTACGCCAGGTCCCCGGCCGGGGACGGGGTCAGTCCGATCCGGTGCAGCCGGGCGGCCGCGCCCAGGGCGACGGCGGACGGGAGCTCCATGCGGCGGATCCCGCTCAGCTCCTCGACCTCCTCCTGCTCCAGCCAGCCCTCGCAGCCCACGGCCAGCTCGCCCTCGACCTTCTCCAGCGCCGCGTACTCCAGCGCGCTGACCAGGTCCTCCACGTGGCAGAACTGCCACGTCGGGCGGGACCCGGCCACCACCAGCAGGCGCGGGGACTCGAAGTACCGGGTCAGCGCGGTGTCCGTGCCGCCGACCAGCACCGCCGGACGGACCACGGTGACGTTCAGGCCGGGGTGGGCGCGCGGCGCCCGGCGGCCCAGCCGCTCGATCTCCAGCAGGTCGCCCACGCCGGTCGCCTCGGCGGTGGCCCGCAGCTCGGCGTCCTCGGAGAGCGGGATGTCGTTGTCCGGCAGGGCCCCGTAGACCATCGCCGAGGTGCAGAGCACGACCCGGTGCACCCCGGCCGCCGCGGCGGCGGTGAGCACGGTCTGGGTCCCGCGCACGTTGTACGCCGTACGGGCCGCCGGGTCCGTCTCCAGGTCGAGGTCGAGCGCCAGGTGCACCACGACGTCCGCGCCGCGCAGCTTCTCCGCGATCGCCGGGTCCCGGACGTCCAGGAGGTGCCACTGCGCGGCCGCGCAGTCCCCGCGCCGCTCGTCGATCGCGACGACCTGCTTGACCTCGTCGGACGCGGCCAGCCGGCTCACCAGTGCGGCGCCGACGCCCGACGCGGCTCCGGTCACGGCGATCACGGGGCTGCGCCGCGAGGAACCGTCCGGGTTACGCGGCTGGCGAACGCCCTGGGCGCCGTCACCGTGCCCAGCACGGGATTCGGCCTCGTGCGACCCTCGGCCGTACTCGTCCGAGCCGTGATTGTCCAAAGCGTGCGGATCCGGGGAACTCACCAGGCGTCTCCAGCGGTTGTCTTCAGTAGGGGCGCGCCGTGACGCGTACCTACCAGGTGATGTCCATCCTGCCGCAGGCCGGGAGCCGACGGAGCACCGAGCCCGCAAGCGGGTCTGGTGTCTACGCTGGGTGGTGTTGTCCGACCATTGCCCGCCGGCCCCCGCCGGCGGCCCTACGAGCCGAGGAAACCCGTGAGCGACACCCCATTCGGATTCGGCCTTCCGCCGGAGGAGCCGGAAAGCGGCGACGAAGGCAAGAAGAAGGGCAATCAGGGAGGTCAGAGCGGCCCGGACCCGTTCGGGTTCGGCACGGGCCTGCCCGGAGGCGCCGGCCTGCCCGGGGGCGCCGACAATCCGTTCGCGGCGATGTTCGGCTCGATGAACCCGAACGACCTGGGCGCCGCCTTCCAGCAGCTCGGCCAAATGCTGAGCTACGAGGGCGGGCCGGTCAACTGGGACATGGCCAAGGACATCGCCCGCCAGACCGTGGCCCAGGGCACCTCGGACGGCGTCAAGGACGCCAGCGTGGGCATCGCCGAGAAGTCCGCGGTCGAGGAGGCCATGCGGCTGGCCGACCACTGGCTCGATGACGTCACCTCGCTGCCGTCGGGCGCCGCGACGGCCGTCGCGTGGAGCCGCGCCGAGTGGGTCGAGCAGACCCTCCCGGTGTGGAAGGAGCTCGTGGACCCGGTCGCCGAGCGCGTCGGCGCGGCCATGGGCGGCGTGCTGCCCGAGGAGATGCAGGCCATGGCGGGCCCGCTGCTCGGCATGATGCGCTCCATGGGCGGGGCCATGTTCGGCCAGCAGATCGGCCAGGCCGTGGGCACCCTCGCGGGCGAGGTCGTCGGCTCGACCGACATCGGGCTGCCGCTGGGGCCGGCCGGCAAGGCCGCGCTGCTGCCGCTGAACATCGAGAGCTTCGGCAAGGACCTGGGCGTCTCCTCGGACGAGGTCCGGCTGTACCTGGCGCTGCGCGAGGCCGCCCACGCGCGGCTCTTCGCCCACGTGCCGTGGCTGCGCTCGCACCTGTTCGGCGCGGTCGAGGGGTACGCGCGGGGCATCAAGGTCGACACCTCCAAGCTGGAGGACGTGGTCGGCCAGCTCGACCCGTCGAACCCGGAGCAGTTGCAGGAAGCCCTCCAGGGCGGCATGTTCCAGCCGCAGGACACCCCGGAGCAGAAGGCCGCGCTGGCCCGCCTCGAGACGGCGCTCGCGCTGGTCGAGGGCTGGGTGGACGCGGTCGTGCACGAGGCGGCCAAGCCCCGGCTGACCTCGGCGGACGCCATGCGCGAGACCATGCGCCGGCGGCGCGCCTCCGGCGGCCCGGCGGAGCAGACCTTCGCGACGCTGATCGGGCTGGAACTGCGGCCGCGCCGGCTGCGCGACGCCTCGCGGCTGTGGGCCTCGCTCACCGACGCGCGCGGCGTGGACGGGCGCGACGGGCTGTGGGAGCACCCCGACATGCTGCCGACCGCCTCCGACCTGGACGATCCGGACGGGTTCGTGCACCGGGAGCAGCTCGACTTCTCCGAGATCGACAAGATGCTCGGTGAGGCCGCCGCCCAGAAGCGCGAACAGGACGGCGACGAGCAGGACGGCGAAGACAAGAAGTGAGCCTGCACGACGAAGCGGCGGCGGTCCTGAAGTCCTACGGGGACCAGCCCGAGCTGCGCGACCTGTACCTGGACCACCTGGCCGCGCATCCGGACGGGGTCTACAAGCCCTGTCAGGCCGGGCACATCACCGGGAGCGCGCTGGTGATCGACCCGGCGCGGGGCCGCGTACTGCTGACCCTGCACAAGAAGCTCGGGATGTGGCTCCAGATGGGCGGGCACTGCGAGCCCGGTGACACCACGCTCGCCGGGGTCGCCCTGCGCGAGGCCGTCGAGGAGTCGGGCATCGCGCAGGGGCTGACGCTGCTGCCCGGCGGCCCGGTGCGGCTCGACCGGCACCCGATCCCGGCCCCGTGCAACTGGCACCTGGACGTGCAGTACGCGGCGCTGGCGCCCGCCGAGGCGGTCGAAGCGATCAGCGAGGAGTCGCTGGACCTGCGCTGGTTCCCGTACGGAGAGGTGGCGGCGGTGGCCGACGCCTCGGTGGTGCGGCTGCTGGAGGCGACCCTGGCGCGGCTCTGAGCCGGCGCCGGCCGGACGTGGAAGAGGGGCGGGCCCACCGATGCGGGGCCGCCCCTCTTCCGTGTCCGCGAGCCTGCCGCGGATCAGTTCCAGGCGTTGTTCTGGTTCTGCGCGTGGGCGCCCTGCTGGCCCATGCCGAACTGCGCGGCCGCGCCCTGGCCGATCTGGGCGTTCTGCGGCGGGAGCATCTCGCTGGGCTGGACCAGCGCGAAGCCGGTGCCGAGGAAGCTGAGCTCCCAGCCCTCGCCGGTGTTGCCGCGCCGCCGCCACACGCCGGTGGAGTGCGTCTGGGCCTGCATCTGCACGCGCAGCGAGGTGGACCAGGCGACGATGGCGTCCGCGTCGGCGTTGACGTACTTGTCGGGCGTGACCTGCATCATCAGCGGCTGCCCGGAGGTCATCAGCGCGACCTTGCCGCGGCCGGTGATGTTGAGCTGGTACTTGCCGGAGCCGGAGATCCCGTACTGGCTGTCCACCGCGATGACCTCGGTGTGCAGGGTGGAGTCCAGGGCCAGCACGTAGCTGCTGTCGACGGTGAGGCCGTCCTGGTCCACGTCCAGGACGTGGACGTACTGCGCCAGGTTGGCCAGGTAGACCGTGCCCTGCCCGGAGCAGCGCATGAGGTCCAGGCCCTCGCCGGTGCGGCTGCGGGCGTTTCGCTGGCCGGTGCTCTGGTACTCGCCGTCGAAGTCGATGATCCCCTGGTAGGCGACCATGGCGCCCTTGCGGGCGAGCACGTCGTCGGAGCCGCTGAGCGAGACCCGCAGCAGCTGCGGGTTCTGGACGGCGTACCGCTCCTGGGACTGTGCCTCGGAGTGGGCGAAAAGTGAGCTCTGCATGATGTGTCTTCTCCCCCTCAGCCCCGGGCCCGGAGCCGGTCGGTGCTGTCCTCGCTGGGCTGTACGACGACGATGCCCTGGCCTGAGAAGGCCATCTGGTAGGCCTCCCCGCTGCCCCGGCCGATCATCGACGAGGCCTTGAAGCTGCGCTTGCCCTTGACCTTGAGGTTCGGGGACCAGGCGACGAGCGCGTCGGGGTCGACGTAGGTCTCGTCCTCGCCGCGGCCGCAGTCGACCACGATCGGGGTGCCGCGCGAGGTGATGGCGACCCAGCCGGTGCCGGCGACCGAGACGTTGAACAGGCCCTGGCCGGCGAACTTGGCCATGCCCTTGACCCGCTCGACGCCCCACTGGAGGTGGGCGTCGAAGGCGAGGAGGCTGGTGCCGTTCACCGAGAGCGAGTCGTTGTTGAGGTTGATGACGACGACGTCCGCGCCGTAGTCGGCGAGGTAGAGCAGGCCGTCGCCCGTGCACTTCATCAGCGGGGCGCCCTCGCCGGTGAGCCACTGCGAGGCCATCTGGCGGACGGCCGGCGGGTTGGGCTCGTACTGCACGAAGCCCTCGTAGGCGACCATCGATCCGGTGCGCGCGAAGAGGTCCTGGCCGCTCTGCATGGCGACCTTGAGCATGGCCCGGCCGTGGTTCTCCATGCGGGCCGTGACGGGGGTCGGGGCGTAGCCCGCGAGCTGCTGGTTCATTGCGTTCATGGCATTCATGTGGGGCTCCCTCAGACCTCGTACGGCTGGACGACGATGAAGTTGCCGGGAGCGCCGCGGAACTGGAGGTTCACGGTCTCCCCGCTGTGGCCGGGGTAGGCGTTGCGGCGCAGCCGGACCTGGCTGGAGATGATCACCTGGGCGGCGGAGGACCACGCGACGATGGCGTTGCTGTCGGCGAAGGTGGTCGGGGTGACGGGCAGGACGACGGGCACGCCGTGCGTCTTGACGATCACCGTGCCGGTGCCCTGGAACTGCATGGTGAACAGCGCGCCGCCGGGGATGCCGTGGCCCTCGATGCGGCGGACCTCGTGCTGGAGCGACTCGTCGAAGGCGAGGACGCTCTCGGCGGAGACGCAGATGCCGTCGCCCTGGAGCTCGATGGCGTGCAGGTGGGCGCCGGTCTCCGCGAGGAAGACCTGGCCGCGGCCGGTGCAGCGCATCAGCTGCATTTCCTGGCCGGTGGCGTTGCCGACGATGCGGCCGGCGAAGCCCGCGCCCTTGTAGCTGAAGTCGACCTTGCCCTGGTAGAGGACCATGCTGCCCTGCCGGGCGAGGACGGCCTGACCGCCCATCGACAGGTCGACGCGCATGAGCTGCTGGTTCTGCGGGGTCCAGCGGGCGCCCGTGGGGGCTTCCTTGTACGGCTGGAGGGCGGCGGCGAGTCCGGCGCCGGCGGCGGGAGCCGCCTGCATGGGCTGGCCGTAGCCGGGGGGCTGCTGGCCGTACGGGGGCGGCTGCTGGCCGGGGAACTGGCCGGGAGCCTGTCCGGGGACCTGGCCGTACGAGGGCTGCGGCTGCTGCCCGTACGGCCCGGGCTGCTGCGGCTGCTGGCCTCCATATCTCGAACGGGCTCGCCGGCGGCCGGATCGAGCTGGACTCCGGGCTCAGCAGCCAGTACCTCTCCGGTCTGCTGATGGCCGCCCCGCTGATGGCCGGGCCGCTCACGGTGGACGTACCGCGCCTGGTCCGCCGGCCGTACGTGGACATGACCCTGGCCCTTATGCGGCACTTCCGGGCCGCCGTGGAGGGGGCGGCGCGCCCGGGTGCGAGCTCCTCGCAGAGTTCGGGGAACTGGCGGATCAGCGAGGCGATCCAGAGTGCGGTGTCGCCGGAGTTGTGGCCGGCGTTGTGGCCGGTGGTGTCGCCGGCGGTGCGGTCAGGCACGGAGGCTCCCGGGGGAAGAGGGGATGGCGGCGGGCCGGCCGTTGCGCCACAGGCGTCCGGCGCAGACTCCGTCGAACCAGCTCTCGGACGGCGCGACGGCCTCTTCGCACTCGCGCCGGACGGGGCAGGCGGCGCAGGCGCGCAGGGCGGGGGCCGCGTCCTTGGCCCGCCGCGCGAAGACGACGTCCGGGGGGAGGGCGGCGCACGCGGCGGAGGCCTGCCAGGGCGAGGGGGCGGTGTCGGGCGGGGCTGAGTACGGAACAAAGGGCATGGCGACTCCGCGACGGTGGGGCTGCCGTGGCTCACGGCCAGCCCACTGTTACACGTTGCGTGCGAGCACGCAATCAAGATCCCTCTACTTAAGGTGTGCCTAATTGGTGAAGGGTATAATTCTGTGCGCGCAAGCACGGTAGGCTGTGATCTCATGGTGCGGACTGCGGACTTGAGGAGCGGCACATGAGCACTCTCGAATTGGACGCGTTCGCGGCCTGGGTCGAAGGACTGATGCGGCAGCGCGGCTACGACATCGACAACCCCAGGGGCGGCGGCAAGTCGAGGATCGCCGACGAGGCGGGGGTCCACCGGGCCGCCGTCACCCGGCTGCTCCAGCGGCAGAGCATGCCCGACCTGGAGACGATGCGCCGGATCGCCCCGCTGCTGGGCGTCTCCGTGCGCGACATGCTGATCCGGTCCGGCCGGGTCAGCCCCGACGAGCTCCCGCTGGGCTCCCAGGACCTGCCGCCGGGCGGCAAGCCGCCGACCATCGACGACTTCGCCCGGTGGCTCGGGGTCCCCGAGGGCCGGCGCGAGGTCTTCGTCAAGGTCGTCAGCCAGTTCCTGGAGCCGGACGGGGCCGGGGGCGACGCGTCTTCTGATGCGCCGGCCGCCACGGAAGGCCGCCGCCGGGCGCGGGACTGATCCGCTCCGCCCGGGCGGAGCGGGCGGTGTCGGCCGCCCGCCCGCCCCGCCCGGACTTAGCACACGCGCACCACGTGCGCACATCGGAGGGACCACACCCCCGCTTCAGCCTTGTGGCGACTGGTCGGCGGGTCCTTCGCCGTCCTGCGGCGGGGGCTTTTGTTTTGACCGGAGTGGATGCGGTGGGTACGCTCAGACCTTGTGCCTGGGGTGTGCCTGGGCTCCTGTGCGTGTCCATCAACCGCACTTGAGCCGTATCAGCCACCGCGATTCATGCGTTTCCGTGCTTGCGTGGAAGTCCGCCGGATCCGACACACCCGACCGCGTGGGTCGGTAAATGTTCCAGGTTAGCTTCACTACACGGCACACAGAAACCGGAGAAGTAGTGCCTACGATCCAGCAGCTGGTCCGTAAGGGCCGGCAGGACAAGGTCGAGAAGACAAAGACCCCCGCGCTTGAGGCTTCGCCCCAGCGTCGCGGCGTCTGCACGCGTGTGTTCACGACCACCCCGAAGAAGCCGAACTCGGCGCTCCGTAAGGTCGCGCGTGTGCGTCTGACCTCCGGCATCGAGGTCACGGCCTACATTCCGGGTGAGGGACACAACCTGCAGGAGCACTCGATCGTGCTCGTGCGTGGTGGCCGTGTGAAGGACCTGCCGGGTGTTCGTTACAAGATCATCCGCGGTGCGCTTGACACCCAGGCTGTCAAGAACCGCAAGCAGGCCCGCAGCCGCTACGGCGCCAAGAAGGAGAAGTAGAAATGCCTCGTAAGGGCCCCGCCCCGAAGCGCCCGGTCATCATCGACCCGGTCTATGCATCTCCTCTGGTGACGTCGCTCATCAACAAGATCCTCATGAACGGCAAGCGCTCCACCGCCGAGCGCATCGTTTACGGCGCCATGGAAGGCCTCCGCGAGAAGACCGGCAACGACCCGGTCATCACGCTGAAGCGCGCGCTCGAGAACGTCAAGCCGTCCCTCGAGGTCAAGTCCCGCCGTGTCGGTGGCGCCACCTACCAGGTGCCGATCGAGGTCAAGCCCGGTCGCGCGGCGACCCTCTCGCTGCGCTGGATCGTGGGCTACTCCCGCGCCCGTCGCGAGAAGACCATGACCGAGCGCCTCATGAACGAGCTCCTCGACGCCTCGAACGGCCTCGGTGCGGCCGTCAAGAAGCGTGAGGACACGCACAAGATGGCCGAGTCCAACAAGGCCTTCGCGCACTACCGCTGGTAGTCCCAACCCACATCGAGACCGAGAGAAGACTGAGCCGATATGGCTACCACTTCGCTTGACCTGGCCAAGGTGCGCAACATCGGCATCATGGCTCACATCGACGCGGGCAAGACGACCACCACCGAGCGCATCCTGTTCTACACCGGTGTGTCTTACAAGATCGGTGAAGTCCACGACGGCGCTGCCACGATGGACTGGATGGAGCAGGAGCAGGAGCGCGGCATCACGATCACGTCCGCCGCGACGACCTGCCACTGGCCGCTCGAGGACGTCGACCACACCATCAACATCATCGACACCCCGGGTCACGTTGACTTCACGGTCGAGGTGGAGCGTTCGCTCCGCGTCCTCGACGGTGCCGTCACCGTGTTCGACGGTGTCGCCGGTGTGGAGCCGCAGTCCGAGACCGTTTGGCGTCAGGCCGACCGCTACGGCGTGCCGCGCATCTGCTTCGTCAACAAGCTGGACCGCACCGGCGCCGAGTTCCACCGCTGTGTCGAGATGATCAAGGACCGCCTCGGTGCGGTTCCGATCGTCATGCAGCTCCCCATCGGTGCCGAGATGGACTTCCAGGGCGTTGTCGACCTGGTCACCATGAAGGCGTTCGTCTGGTCCGCCGAGGCGACCAAGGGCGAGATGTACGACATCGTCGACATCCCGGACACCCACAAGGAAGCCGCTGAAGAGTGGCACGCCAAGCTGGTCGAGACGGTCGCCGAGAACGACGACCAGATCATGGAGCTGTTCCTGGAGGGCGTCGAGCCCACCGTCGAGCAGCTGCACGCCGCTGTGCGTCGCATCATCATCGGCTCCAAGGGTGACAAGGGCGCCACGATCACCGCGGTGTTCTGTGGCACGGCGTTCAAGAACAAGGGCGTTCAGCCCCTGCTCGACGCCGTCGTCCGCTACCTCCCCTCGCCCCTGGACATCGAGGCCATCGAAGGCCACGACGTCAAGGACGCCGAGGTCGTCGTGAAGCGCAAGCCGTCTGACGAGGAGCCCCTCGCGGCGCTCGCGTTCAAGATCATGCGCGACCCGCACCTCGGCAAGCTCACCTTCGTCCGGGTTTACTCGGGCCGCCTGGAGGCCGGCACTGCGGTGCTGAACTCCGTCAAGGGCAAGAAGGAGCGCATCGGCAAGATCTACCGCATGCACGCGAACAAGCGTGAAGAGATCGAAGCGGTGGGCGCCGGTGACATCGTCGCCGTCATGGGCCTGAAGCAGACCACCACCGGTGAGACGCTGTGTGACGACAAGAACCCGGTCATCCTGGAGTCCATGGACTTCCCGGCTCCGGTCATTCAGGTCGCCATCGAGCCCAAGTCCAAGGGTGACCAGGAGAAGCTGGGTGTCGCCATCCAGTCTCTCGCGGAGGAGGACCCCTCCTTCCACGTTCACTCGGACGAAGAGACCGGCCAGACCATCCTCGGCGGTATGGGCGAGCTGCACCTCGAGGTGCTGGTCGACCGTATGAAGCGCGAGTTCAAGGTCGAGGCCAACGTCGGCAAGCCGCAGGTCGCTTACCGCGAGACGATCCGCCAGACGGTGGAGCGTCACGACTACACCCACAAGAAGCAGACCGGTGGTACCGGTCAGTTCGCCAAGGTGCAGATCGCGATCGAGCCGATCCTCGAGGCCGACGGTCCGGCGTACGAGTTCGTGAACAAGGTCACCGGTGGCCGCATCCCGAGGGAGTACATCCCCTCGGTCGACGCCGGTGCGCAGGAAGCCATGAAGTTCGGCATCCTCGCCGGCTACGAGATGACTGGCGTCCGCGTCATTCTTCTCGACGGTGGCTACCACGAGGTCGACTCCTCCGAGCTCGCGTTCAAGATCGCCGGTTCGCAGGCCTTCAAGGAGGCCGCGCGCAAGGCTTCTCCCGTGCTCCTCGAGCCGATGATGGCCGTCGAGGTCACCACGCCGGAGGAGTCCATGGGTGACGTCATCGGTGACATCAACTCCCGCCGTGGCCAGATCCAGGCCATGGAGGAGCGTCACGGTGCGCGCCTCGTGAAGGGCCTCGTGCCCCTCTCGGAGATGTTCGGCTACGTCGGAGACCTCCGCAGCAAGACCTCGGGTCGCGCCAGCTACTCGATGCAGTTCGACTCCTACGCCGAGGTTCCCCGGAACGTCGCTGAGGAGATCATCGCGAAGGCCAAGGGCGAGTAACTCTTCCGAGTACACGCTTTAGGCTTGTCACCGGAGCCTCTGGGGCAACAGGAGCAACCCTCCCGTTGCCCCGGGGAACCGGCTATCCAGCAAAGATCACCTGGCGCCGATCTGTAAGGCGTACAGAACCACTCTCCAGGAGGACCCCGTGGCGAAGGCGAAGTTCGAGCGGACTAAGCCGCACGTCAACATCGGCACCATCGGTCACATTGACCACGGTAAGACGACCCTCACGGCCGCCATTACCAAGGTGCTGCATGACGCGTACCCGGACCTGAACGAGGCCTCGGCCTTCGACCAGATCGACAAGGCTCCCGAAGAGCGCCAGCGCGGTATCACCATCTCCATCGCGCACGTCGAGTACCAGACCGAGGCGCGTCACTACGCCCACGTCGACTGCCCGGGTCACGCGGACTACATCAAGAACATGATCACCGGTGCCGCGCAGATGGACGGCGCGATCCTCGTGGTCGCCGCCACCGACGGCCCGATGCCGCAGACCAAGGAGCACGTGCTCCTGGCCCGCCAGGTCGGCGTTCCGTACATCGTCGTCGCCCTGAACAAGGCCGACATGGTGGACGACGAGGAGATCCTGGAGCTCGTCGAGCTCGAGGTTCGTGAGCTCCTCTCCGACTACGACTTCCCGGGCGACGACCTTCCGGTCGTCCGCGTCTCCGCGCTGAAGGCGCTCGAGGGCGACAAGGAGTGGGGCGAGAAGCTTCTCGGCCTCATGGCTGCCGTCGACGAGGCCATCCCGACCCCGCCGCGTGACACCGAGCTGCCGTTCCTCATGCCCGTCGAGGACGTCTTCACGATCACCGGTCGCGGTACCGTCGTCACCGGCCGTATCGAGCGTGGTGTCCTGAAGGTCAACGAGACCGTCGACATCATCGGTATCAAGGAGACCAAGACCACCACCACGGTCACCGGTATCGAGATGTTCCGCAAGCTGCTCGACGAGGGCCAGGCGGGCGAGAACGTCGGTCTGCTCCTCCGTGGCATCAAGCGCGAGGACGTCGAGCGCGGCCAGGTCATCATCAAGCCCGGTTCGGTCACGCCGCACACCGAGTTCGAGGCCCAGTCGTACATCCTGTCGAAGGACGAGGGTGGCCGTCACACCCCCTTCTTCAACAACTACCGTCCGCAGTTCTACTTCCGTACCACGGACGTCACGGGTGTCGTCACCCTGCCGGCCGGCACGGAGATGGTCATGCCGGGCGACAACACCGAGATGACGGTCACGCTGATTCAGCCGGTCGCCATGGAGGAAGGCCTCAAGTTCGCCATCCGTGAGGGTGGTCGTACCGTGGGCGCCGGCCAGGTCACCAAGATCACGAAGTAATTTCGTGTTCTGACCTGGCAGCCCGCTCCGGCGGGTGCCTGGTTTGGCAGGGGCCCCTTCCCCGTCGTTCACGCGACGGGGGAGGGGCCCTTCGTCGTACGCCGGCCGGGTGGCGCGGGGCGCGGGCACGCGAAGAGGGCCGCACCCCCCGTGGGTGCGGCCCTCTTCGCGTACGTCGTGCCGAACGCCTCTGCGGTCAGCCCACCCGCAGGGACTCCGTGAACTCCAGGCAGGCGGCGTGGTCGGGCAGCAGTCCCGTCGCGATGGCGTCGGCCAGCGAAGGCGCGGCCTCGTCGCGGGCGGACAGCAGCGGGACGTCCGCGGGCCAGTCGATGCCGAGGTCCGGGTCGAGCGGGTGCACCGAGTGCTCACCGGTCGGGTTGTACGTCTCCGAGCAGAGGTAGGACAGCGTGGCGTCGTCGCTCAGCGCGCAGAAGCCGTGCCCCATGCCCTCGGGGATGTAGACGGCGCGGCGGTCCACGTCGTCCAGCCGGACGCCCTCCCAGCGGCCGAAGGTCGGGGAGCCGACCCGCAGGTCCACGATGACGTCCAGGACGGCGCCCCGTACGCAGGTGACGTACTTGGCCTGGCCGCGCGGCACGTCGGCGAAGTGGATGCCGCGCACCACACCGCGCTGGGAGACCGACAGGTTGGCCTGCGCCAGGTTCAGCGGGTGCCCGACGACCTCGGCGAGGCGGTCGAAGCGGTACCACTCCATGAACATGCCGCGCGGGTCGCCGTGCTGCTGGGGGGTGATCTCGAAGACGCCCTCCATGGAGAGCTCGCGGAACTTCATCGCGCGGCCTCCTCTTCGAGCAGGGTGATCAGGTAGTCGCCGTAGCCGCTCTTGGTGAGGGGCTCGGCCAGCGCGCGCAGCTGCGCGGAGTCGATGAGGCCCGCCCGCCAGGCGGCTTCCTCGATGCAACCGATCTTGAAGCCCTGTCGCTCCTCGATCACGCGCACGAACTCCGAGGCCTGCACCATCGAGACGAAGGTGCCGGTGTCCAGCCAGGCGGTACCGCGGTCGAGGATGGTGACATTCAGCTCACCGGCCTGGAGGTACGCGTCGTTGACCGCGGTGATCTCCAGCTCGCCGCGGGCGCTGGGCTTCAGGCCGCGGGCGATCTCGACGACCCGGTTGTCGTAGAAGTAGAGGCCCGGCACGGCGTAGCGGGACTTGGGCTTGACCGGCTTCTCCTCGATGGAGATGGCCTGGCCGTTCGCGTCGAACTCGACCACGCCGTACGCCGTCGGGTCCGCCACCGGGTACGCGAAGACCCGGCCGCCCTTGGAATCGGTGTGCTCCGCCAGACGCGTGCCGAGGCCGCTGCCGTGGAAGATGTTGTCGCCGAGGATCAGGGCGACGGAGTCGTCACCGATGAAGTCGGCGCCGAGCACGAAGGCCTGGGCGATGCCCTCGGGGCGCTCCTGGACGGCGTACTCCAGCCGGATGCCGAACTGCGAGCCGTCGCCGAGCAGGCGCTCGAACTGGTCGCGGTCGTCCGGGGTGGTGATGACGAGGATCTCGCTGATCCCGGCCATGACCAGCGTCGAGAGCGGGTAGTAGATCATCGGCTTGTCGAAGACGGGCAGCAGCTGCTTCGACACTGCCCGCGTCAGCGGCCAGAGTCGTGATCCGGTGCCGCCGGCCAAGAGAATTCCACGCATGGGCCCAACCCTATGCGAGAGCGCCGGAGGTACCAGTTCCGGGCCGGTAACGGTGTGGGCGGGCGGCCGTGGCCGTGTGGGCGGACGGCTAGACTGTTTGTATTATGCGCATCCTTGTGACCGGCGGCGCCGGCTTCATCGGTTCAGAATTCGTCCGCCAGCAGCTCGGTTCGGACCCCTCGGCCCAGATCACCGTCTTCGACAAGCTGACGTATTCCGGCGTCGAAGCCAACCTCGCCCCGGTCGCGGACCACCCCGGCTACTCCTTCGTCAAGGGCGACATCTGCGACGCGCAGGCCGTCGACCAGGTGATGCCCGGCCACGACGTCGTCGTGCACTTCGCGGCCGAGTCCCACGTGGACCGCTCGATCGCCGGCGCGGGCCCCTTCGTGATGACCAACGTCGTGGGCACCCAGGTCCTCCTGGACGCCGCCCGCAAGCACGGCGTCGGCCGCTTCGTCCACATCTCCACCGACGAGGTGTACGGCTCCATCAGCGAGGGCTCCTGGACCGAGGAGTGGCCGCTGGTGCCCAACTCCCCGTACTCCGCCTCCAAGGCCTCCTCCGACCTGCTCGCGCTGGCCTACGCCCGCACGCACGGCATGGACGTCGTCGTCACGCGCTGCTCCAACAACTACGGGCACTACCAGTTCCCGGAGAAGGTCATCCCGCTGTTCGTCTCGAACCTGATGGACGGCAAGAAGGTCCCGCTGTACGGCAACGGCGGCAACGTGCGCGACTGGCTGCACGTCTCCGACCACTGCCGCGGCATCGACCTGGCGATGCGCAAGGGCCGCGGCGGCGAGGTCTACAACATCGGCGGCGGCGTCGAGCTCACCAACAAGGAGCTCACCGGCGTCCTGCTGGAGGCCGCCGGCCTCGGCTGGGACATGGTCGAGCGCGTCGAGGACCGCAAGGGCCACGACCTGCGCTACTCGATCGACATCAGCAAGATCGGCTCCGAGCTCGGCTACGCCCCGCAGGTCACCTTCGAGGAAGGCATCGCGTCGACCATCGCCTGGTACCGCGAGAACCGCGCCTGGTGGGAGCCCCTGAAGGCCAAGGCAGCGCTGCAGAAGTGAGCGCCGCACAGGGAGCCGACCGCCCCGCGGGCGCGCGCTGGATCGTCACCGGCGCCGCCGGCATGCTCGGCCAGGACGTCCTGGCCGTCCTCAAGGACGCCGGCATCGAGGCCGTCGGCCTCGGCCGCGCCGACCTCGACATCACCGACCCGGCTTCGGTCCGGGCCGCGGTCGAGGGCTGCGCCGTCGTCGTGAACTGCGCCGCCTGGACCGATGTGGACGGTGCCGAGAGCGCCGAAGAGGCCGCCACCACCGTCAACGGCACCGGCGTACGCGTCCTGGCCGGGGCCTGCGCCGCGGCCGGCGCCCGCCTGCTGCACGTCTCCACGGACTACGTGCTGCCCGGCGACGCCTCGCAGCCGTACGCCGAGGACGCCGCGACCGGCCCGGTCAACGCGTACGGCCGCTCCAAGCTGGCCGGCGAGCTGGCCGTGGCCGAACTGCTGCCGCAGGACGGCTACGTGGTCCGCACCGCCTGGCTGTACGGCGAGCACGGCCCGAACTTCGTCGCCACCATGCTCAAGCTGGCCGCCCAGCGGGACACCCTGGACGTCGTCGACGACCAGCACGGCCAGCCCACCTGGTCCTACGCGCTGGCCCGCCGGCTGGTCGAGCTGGGGCAGGCGGCGCTGGACGGCCGCGCCCCCGGCGGGGTCTACCACGGCACCGCGAGCGGCCGGACCACCTGGTTCGGGCTCGCCCGCGAGACCTACCGGCTGAGCGGCCTGGACCCCGAGCGGATCCGGCCGACCGACTCCACCGCGTTCGTGCGCCCCGCGGTCCGCCCGGCGTTCAGCGTGCTCGCGCACGAGCGCTGGGCCGGGGCCGGGCTGGCCCCGCTCGCCGACTGGCGCGAGCAGCTGGCCGAAGCGCTGACCCGCCCCGCCTTCGCCGCGCCCGAGGGCGCGGACCGCAACGGCAGCGCGGGATACGGCAGCACGGGATGAAAAGCCTGCTGGGCAAGATCACCGCGGCGCTGCCGCCGGGCACCGTCGCGGTGGCCGGCGGCACCGTCGTGCTCGGCGCGGCCTCGTACGTCCACCTGGGTGTGGCCGGGCACAGCCTGTCCACGGAGGCCATGGCCAACGTCTCGGTCCTGTGGACGATCGTGATGGCGATCGGGCTCGGCATCTTCTTCCCCGTCGAGCAGGAGCTCACCCGGATCGTCGCCGCCCGCGCGGTCGACGGCCACGGCGCGGCCCCCGTCCTGCGGCGGGCCACCCTGCTCACCGCGGGGATGCTCGGCGCGACCCTGCTCGTCCTCGCCGCGGCCGCGGGCCCCATCGCGGACCTGCTGTTCCACGGCGACCGCGGCCTGGTGGCCGCCCTCGGCGGAGCCTTCGCGGGCATGGCCGTCTGCTACCTCACCCGCGGCGTCCTGGCCGGCCTCGGCCGGTTCGGCGCGTACGGCACCCAGCTCGCCATCGACGGCGGGCTGCGGATCGTCCTCGCCTTCGGCTGCGCGCTCTTCGGACTGAACACCGCGCTCGCCTTCAGCCTCGTACTGGCCGTCGCACCCCTCGTGGCGGCCGTGGTGACGCTGCCCGCGCTGTTGCGCGCGGCGGAGCCCGGCGAGGAGATCGGCTGGCGGGAGCTGTCCGCCGGGCTGGGCCTGCTGATCTGCTCGACCCTGCTCTCCCAGGTCGTGGTCAACGCCGCGGTGATGAGCACCAAGCTGCTCGCGCCCACCGACAGCGTGCTGATCGCGGCCCTGCTCAACGCGCTGGTCCTGGCCCGGGTGCCGCTGTTCGTCTTCGGCTCGCTCCAGGCCTCGCTGCTGAGCGGGCTCAGCGCCGCCTACCAGGCGGGCGACCGGGCCGCCTTCGGCGCGATGCTGCGCCGGATCGGCGTCGTCGTGGGCGCGCTCGGCGTGCTCGGCGGCGTCCCCGCGACCGTGCTCGGCCCCTGGCTGATCGGCGTCCTCTTCGGCGCCAAGCCGGCCCTGGGCTGCTTCGACTTCTTCCTGTTGTCCGCGGGCACCGTGGCGTACATGTTCGCGATGGTGCTCGGCCAGGCGCTGATGGTATTCAAGCGGCACAACCTGCAGTTGCTCTGCTGGGCCGTCGGCACCGCCGTGCTCGTCGGCGTCACCTTCGCCCCGGGTGACGTTGCTCTCCGTGTGATCCTGGCCTACGCACTGGGCTCCCTGGCCACCGTGCTCGCTATGCTGACGGCGCTGCGGCTGGGGTTCCCGGGCGCCGCTCCGGGTGCGGCCGCCGAAGCCGGCGACGCCGTCGAAGCCGTCGATGAGGCGGGCCAGACTGACGCCGCGAGCCCCCAGGGCGCCGCCGCGGGCGGGAAGTGACCATGGCCGCCTCCGAAGTACCACCGATCCCCGTGCACTCAGATGTGCCACGTTCCGCTGGAGTTACCGTGTCCCAATACGACGATGTCTGGCTGGTCATCCCGGCCTATAACGAGGGCCAGGTGATCGCCGATGTCGTCGAGGGAGCACGCAAGACCTTTCCGAACATAGTCGTCGTCGACGACGGCAGCTCGGACGACTCCGCCCGGCACATCACCACCACCGGCGCCCACCTGGTGCAGCACCCGGTCAACCTCGGCCAGGGCGCGGCCCTCCAGACCGGTCTGAAGTACGCGCTCTCGCAGCCGGGCGCCCGCTACTTCGCGACCTTCGACGCGGACGGCCAGCACCAGACCGCCGACGTGGAGAAGATGGTCGCCGTCCTGCGCGGCGGCGAGGCCGACGTGGTGCTCGGCTCCCGCTTCATCGAGCAGAACGGCCAGGTGCCGTGGATCAAGCGGGTCGTGCTGCGCACGGCCGCGGCCGTCAGCCCGACCGCGCGCAAGCTCAACCTCACCGACGCGCACAACGGTCTGCGCGTCCTCGGCCGCGAGGCGGCCGAGCAGCTGCAGATCACGCACAACGGCATGGCCCACGCCTCCGAGATCGTCGGCTACCTGGCCGGCTCGGGGCTGCGTGTCGTCGAGGTCCCGGTGGACATCCTCTACACCGACTACTCGCGCGCCAAGGGTCAGTCCCTGATCAACGGCGTCAACATCCTCTTCGACATCACCCTGCGGGAGCGTGGCCGCCGATGAAGTACTTCTGGATCCAGCTGGTCCTCATCCTGGGCTCCGCCTCGATGGCCCTGATGTTCATACGCAACTGGGACCAGGCGAAGACCCGCGCCTGGAAGCGCATCGCGTTCTCGGTCTTCGTCCTCGTCAACGTCTACGCCGTGCTCCGGCCGACCGACGTCACCTGGCTCGCCCACCAGCTCGGCGTGGGCCGCGGCACCGACCTGGTGCTGTACGTGATGGTCCTGGCCATGGGCTTCCTGACCCTCAACACCTTCCTGCGCTTCCGCTCGCTGGAGAAGAAGATCACCGACCTGGCCCGGACGGTGGCCCTCAGCGAGGGTGCGCGCCACAACGACCAGCGCCTCGGCCCGGACGCCGCCCGCTCCGCCGCCCCGGCCGCTCCCGCGGCCCCCGCGGCACAGGACGAGTCGGACGAGCAGGCCGACCCGGCCCGCTCCGAGGCCGCCGCCGACTCCGTCAAGGCCTGAGGAATCGCCGTGGTGACCTTCGACTTCATGCTCCCCTACTACGGGGACGTCCAGCTGATGCAGGACGCCGTCAACAGCGTCCTGGCGCAGACGGATCCGGACTTCCGGCTCGTCGTCATCGACGACGGCAAGGAGCCGGACGTCCCGGGCTGGTTCGCGGAGCTCGGCGACGAGCGGGTCCAGTACACCCGCAACGAGCAGAACCTCGGCATCAACGAGAACTTCAAGAAGTGCGTGCGCCTCTCCGAGGCCGACTACGTCGTGATCATGGGCTGCGACGACCTGCTCCACCCGCACTACCTGAAGACCGTACGGGGCCTCGCCGAGGCCCACCCGGGCATCGGCATGGTCCAGCCCGGAGTCGAGGTCATCGACGGCGACGGCAAGGCCGCCGAAGGCCTCGCGGACAGCGTCAAGCGCAAGCTCTACGCCCCGCAGGTCGACGGCAGCCGCACCATGGCCGGCGAGGAGCTGGCCGCCAGCGTGCTGCGCGGCAACTGGCTGTACTTCCCGTCCATCGCGTGGCGGGGCGAGGCCCTGCGCACGGTGGGCTTCCAGTCCGAGTACTCGGTGATCCAGGACCTCGCGCTCGTGGTCGACCTGCTCGAACACGGCGAGGAGATGGTGATCGACAACTCGGCCGCCGTCTTCCGCTACCGCCGGCACGCCGTCAGCGAGTCCTCGGTCCAGGCCTTCACCGGAACCCGCTTCACCGAGGCCGCGCGCTACTTCGACGCGGTGGCCGACCGGATGGACGCCCGCGGCTGGCCCAAGGCCGCCCGCGCCGCCCGTTTCCACAGCGGATCCCGCCTGCACGCGATCACGATGATGCCCGGCGCCCTGCGCCGCGGCCAGCGCGCGGGCGTCCGCAACCTGGCCAAGCACGCCTTCACCTCGGGCGTCTGACGGGGGCGCGGCCCTTGTACGGTGGCCGCGATGGGGGACGGGAAAGCGGGTGGCGCGCGGGCGCCGAGGCCGTCGCGGCCTGTGCCCCGCCCCTCCCGACCCGGGAAACGTCGGCCCGACCCAGAGTCGGGCCCTACCCGCGGCCATGTCCCGCGGAGGAGTGTGGACTGAGATGACAGACCTGGCCCCCAGGGCGTCCGGAGGCTCCGCCGCCGCGTCCGGCCGGACCCGGGCCGCGGACGCCGAGCCGCTCACGGCCACGTCAGCGGGCCGGCGACCGTGGACCTCCCGGATCTGGGTGCTCCCGGTCGCCGAGGCCGTGGTCAGCGTCGTGGCGGCACTCGGCTACACGCTGCTGTGCACGCGCATCGGCGTCAACCCGATGAACCGCCTCGGCCAGGTCAGCGGCCTCGCCAGGATGCAGCTGTTCGCGGCCGTGCTCGGCCTGCCGCTGCTCGGAGTCCTCCTCTACACCGCCTACCGGGGGCGGCCGAGCCGCCACCAGCTGGTCAAGCGCCTCGTCTGCGCGGCCCTGGCCGGCCTCGCCACCGGCGTGGTCGCGGGCGGCGTGGTCGTGGCCCTGCGCGGGACGCCCTGGCCGCTCGGCGGCCAGGAGGGCGACCCGAGCGTCCTGGTGGAGATGGCCAACTCCTTCCGGGCCGGCGAGGGCATGTCGGGCATCTACCCGCCCGGCTTCCCGGCCCTGATGGCCGTGTGGTCCAAGGTCCGCTACGGCGACACCATCGGCGGCACCGGCTTCGCCCTGAAGGACATGCAGATCTTCTTCAGCGCCCTGGTCGGCCCGATGGCCTACCTGGCCTGGCGCCTGCTGCTGCGCCCCTTCTGGGCGCTGCTGATCGCGGTGCCGGCCGCCGTGCTCTTCCTGGACCCGATCCGCCCGTACAGCCACGTCGTCATGATCGTGCTGCTGCCGCTGCTCGGCTACTGCCTGCTGGAACTGCGCCGGGCGGGCACCCGCTCGATGAAGTCCCTGATGCTCCGCGGCGCGGGCATGGGCCTGATCTTCGCCGTGCTCTTCCTCTGGTACTCCGGCTGGTACGTGTGGGCCGCGCCGGGCGTGGGCCTGCTCGCGCTCTTCCTCTTCCCGTGGCGGGCCGGCGCCCCCGTCGTCAAGCGGGCCGCCGTGTACGTCGGATCCGTGCTGCTCACGGCCGGCTTCTTCGGAGCCCCGCTGCTCTACCAGATGCTCCGCCTCGGCGCGCAGACCCCGGACCGCTACGCCTACCTCGCGGTGTACGTGGACCCGGCCTACATCATGGGCTTCGCCTCGGACCGCGCGGCCGGCAAGACGTACATGGACTGGCCGGCCTCCGGCGAGATGGCGGGCCAGAGCGGATTCGCGCTGCTCCTGCTGTTCGGCGTGGGCCTCGGCGTCGGCCTGGGCCTGCGCAACGTCATGGTCCGCACCGCGGCGGCCACGCTCGCGGGCGCCTGGCTGGCCCGCTTCTTCTTCGCCTCGCAGATGGCCCAGGAGAAGGCGGTCCAGCTCTACCCGCGGACCACGTGGATCATCCTGTACTGCCTGATGATCCTGTGCGTCATGGGCATGATGGCCGTGGTCCAGCGGGGCTCCGGCTGGGCCGAGCGCACCCTGCGCCCGGCCGGCGGCGACCCGGCGAAGCGGGTCGTCCCGCCCCGGGTGGTGCGGCAGCTGTCGGCCGGACTGCTGTGCGCGCTCGCGCTGTTCGCCACCATGGGCGCCTCCTGGTCGGTCAACCGGTACATGCCGGCGCCCCAATCCACCGACTCCATGGGCCTCGACGCCTGGCGCGCGCACGCCGTGAAGAAGCCGGACGGCACGTGCCCGCGCTTCTCGCCGGTCAAGGAGTGCTCCGACATCAAGGTCAAGCGCTGGAAGCAGTACGAGGACGACCACATGCTCTGGTGCGCGAACGTCGTGGCCAAGGACTGGCCCGCCATCTGCGGCCGCCGGGCGCCGTTCAAGGACAAGTCGGTCGAGTAGCCGCGTACCGGCCGGTACCCGGACGTACGGCCCGCAACGGCGGGGGTCCACCCGGACATTGAATCCGGGGGACCCCCGCCGTTCTCCTTTCGATATCCGGTGAGTAACATCCGGCGGATCAGATGTTGTAGGACAGGCGTTCGTTACAGGGGCGGGGAAACAACTTGAGACTGGGTCGTGTGCGCGGCACCGCGCTGGCCACCGCGCTCGGCGTGGCTGCGGTACTGGGTTTCCAGGGGGTGGCGGGAGGACCCGGATGGGTCTCCTCCGAAGGCAAGGGCGGGGGCGAGGGCAAGGCGGCCGCGAAGGCGTACAGCGCCGGAGCCAAGCAGACCGGTCCCGTGGACGGGGACGTGCGCAAGCTCGCCCTGCAGTCCAAGGGCAGCGGTGAGGCCGTCCTCGCCAAGCAGGGCACCGAGCTCTTCGGCCTCCTGGGCGTGTCCTGGACGGACCCCGCCGCCGAGGTGAAGGGCACCATCGAGGCCCGCAGCCGCAACGCGGAGACCGGGAAGTGGTCCAACTGGATCACCCTCGACCCGGTGCAGGCGGGACTCGACGGCAAGCGCCCTTCCGCGCACGGCGCGACCGAGCCCGTCTGGGTCGGCCCGTCGAACGGCGCTGAGGTGCGCGCGAGCGGCGGCGGCCTCCCCGCGGGCCTGGAGCTGAACCTCGTGGACCCGGGCGCCACCGGCTCCGGGAAGAACGGCGAGTTGAACGCCGAACCGGCGGCCTTCGCCGTCGAAGCGGCGGACCCCGGCCCCGTCTCCACGGCGCCGCAGCCGACGGTCGTCTCCCGGGCCGACTGGCAGGCCGACGAGAGCGTCAACAACGAGTCCCCGGAGTACATGCCGGGCGGCAAGGTCAAGGCCGTCTTCGTCCACCACACGGCGGACGCCGCGGCCTACGACTGCTCGCAGTCCGCGGCCATCGTCCGGGGCATCCACCTGTACCACGTGAAGACCAACGGGTGGAAGGACCTCGGCTACAACTTCCTGGTCGACAAGTGCGGCACGGTCTTCGAGGGCCGCAAGGGCGGCATCGACCAGCCGGTCATCGGCGCGCACACCTACGGCTGGAACACCGAGTCCGAGGGTGTCGCCGTACTCGGCAACTACACGGGCGCCGGGGCCACTGACGCCGCGCGCGACGCGGTCTCCCAGGTCGCGGCCTACAAGCTCGGCCAGTACGACGTGGACATGAACGCCACGACCACGATGACGGCGGGCGCGGACCAGAAGAGCGGTACCGGCGCCACGTTCGTCAAGGGCCAGTCGTACACGTTCAAGACCGTCTCCGGTCACCGCGACGGCTTCAACACCGAGTGCCCGGGCGGCTCGCTCTACGCGCAGCTGGACTCGATCCGCACCTCGGGCCCCGCCGCACGGCTGAAGATAGCCGCGGTCAACGGCACCGCGGCCGTGCCGAACGCCAGTTACAAGTCCAACGGGCCCCTGACCCTCGACTGGACCACCAGCACGGCGAGCGACCGGCTGGCCAAGTTCGACCTGCTCGTGGACGGCGCGTCCGCGTCGACCGCGGACGGTTCGGCCCGCAGCGCGACCGCGGTCCTGGCCTCCGGCACCCACAAGGTCGAGGTCCGGGCGACCGCGCAGAACGGCAAGGTCTCCACGAGCCTCCCGGTCACCGTCGTCGCGGAGGTCTCGGCGCCCAAGGAGGCCAAGTTCGTCCCGGTCACCCCGAAGCGCCTGATGGACACGCGTGCGGGTCTGGGCGTGAAGCAGGAGAAGGTCGGGCCCCAGGGCGTGGTGACCCTCGCGGTCGCCGGCACCAACGGCATCCCGGCCACGGGCGTCACCTCGGTCGTGCTGAACGTGACCGCGACCAACCCGACGGCCCCGAGCTACGTGTCGGTGTACCCGAGCGGTACCGCGCGCTCCAGCGCCTCGAACCTCAACGTCACCCCCGGCCTGACCATCCCGAACCTGGTGGTCGTTCCCGTGGTCGACGGCAAGGTCAACTTCTTCAACAACGACGGCTCCATCGACCTGATCGCCGACATCACGGGCTACTTCACCTCGGCCGGTGAGGGCTCCACGCACCTCAACATCGGCCCGAAGCGGCTGATGGACACGCGTGCGGGTCTGGGTGTGAAGCAGGAGAAGGTCGGGCCTCAGGGTGTGGTGACCCTGCCGGTCGCGGGCACCAACGGCATCCCGGCCGAGGGCGTCACCGCGGTGGTGCTGAACGTGACCGCCACGAACCCGACGGCCGCGAGCTACGTGTCGGTGTTCCCGAGCGGTACGACCCGCTCGAGCGCCTCGAACCTGAACTTCACCCCGGGCAAGACCATCCCGAACCTGGTGGTCGTCCCGGTGGTCGACGGCAAGGTCAGCTTCTACAACAACGACGGCACGGTGGACCTGATCGCCGACATCACCGGCTACTTCACCTCGGCCGGTACGGGTTCCACGCACCTCAACATCGGCCCGAAGCGGCTGATGGACACGCGTGCGGGTCTGGGCGTGAAGCAGGAGAAGGTCGGCGCCCAGGGCGTGGTGACCCTCTCCGTCGCCGGTACCAACGGCATCCCGGCCACGGGCGTCACCGCGGTGGTGCTGAACGTGACCGCCACGAACCCGACGGCCGCGAGCTACGTGTCGGTGTTCCCGAGCGGTACGACCCGCTCGAGCGCCTCGAACCTGAACTTCACGCCGGGCCAGACGATCCCGAACCTGGTGGTCGTCCCGGTCGTGGACGGGAAGGTCAGTTTCTTCAACAACGACGGCAGCGTCGATCTGATCGCTGACATCACGGGCTACTTCACCAAGTAGCACCGAGTTCCATCGGCGGGGGTCTCCTGGACACGGTCCGGGGGACCCCCGCCGCGACATCCAGGGTGGGTACATGGCAAGGAACGACGAGGGCGGACCGTCCGTCTCCGACGACGACTGGGCACGCTTCCAGGAGCAGGCCGGGGCCGGCACCGGCGAGGCGCCGGAGGAGCCGTCCGCGCGGGCCCGCATGGTGACCGCGCGGCTGCGCGCGGAGGAAGCCGCCCGGGGCGGCTCCGGGCAGCCGCCCGGCTGGCGGACCGGTCCCGCCTGGCAGGAAGGGCGGGGGAGGGGCAGGCGGCGCCTCAAGGCGGCGCTGGCCATCGCGTTCGTCGCCGCACTCGCGCTGGTCGCCATCCGGCCGGAGCTGGTCATCGACAAGGTCACCGGCAAGGCCGGGCGGGACGCCGCGGCCCGCGACCCGCTGCCCGCCGAGACCGCGCGGCCGAGCACCCCGCCCACGCCGGTGGACCCGGACCAGCCCACGCTCGCGGACCCCTTCCGTGGCTCCCCGGCCCTGCAGTGGGCCGACGGGGCGGCCGGCATCGAGGTGCCGGAGGCCCAGGCGGTCGGCGGCATGAGCAAGGAGAAGGTCGCCGACGCGCTGGAGAAGGCCAAGCAGTTCCTGGTCACGGCCAACCTGGACCCGGCGACCCTGCGCGGGGAGCGCCCCGCGGCCGCCCTGGACCTCGTCGACCCCAAGCTCAAGAAGCAGCTGGGCGACCTGGAGCAGTCGCTGGTGGCCCCGACCAAGGACAACGACCCGCTGTGGGTCTTCACCCGGACCGATCCGGCCGAGCTGAAGCCCGCGGGCGACGTGGTCAAGGTCCGCGGCCGGATGTGGGTGGAGCCCGACCCGGAGCCCGGCCGGGCCAAGGTGCTGGTCGACTACACCTTCGTGTACCCGTTCGTGAAGGCGAAGCCGGGCGCGCACCAGGTCGAGCGCTCCATCGTGCGGCGCGAGATCACCTTCGCCATCGCGGACCCGCGCAAGTGGGAGGCGACCGCCGGCAAGCTCTGGCTCGAGAGCTTCGACGTGGACCTGTCCAACAGTGCGTGTGACGTCTACGACGGATTCCTGCACCCCGTCTTCGACGAGGACGCGCCGACCGGCCCCACGCCCTCCGGCACCCCGATGGACCCGTACGACCGCAGCCAGGCCATGGAAACCGACAAGCGGGAGGGTTGCGGCACCGTGTCGCGCTCCTGAGCGGGCGCCGGACGGGGGACCGGGATCCCCGCCGCGTGGTGCAGTTTGACCACTCAGCGTGGCGGGGTATTCTCTTCCGCCCGATTGGCGCAGTACGTGTCTCGTATGGCAGACTACTCAAGTTGCTCGGCTGAGTGCCGATGCTGCGCGCCTCCCGCCGGGAGGACCGGAAGCGAGTCCCACAGTACTCGTCGCCCTATCTGCCCTCCGGGGCAGCAATGGGGCGGACGTACGGGAATCTTCTGGGAAGCGTCAGCACGGTGCCTACCAGGCATTCGGTGGGTGTTTTCCCCCGAACCGCGGTCTTGGGACCGCACCCCCTTGGACGAGGGAATTTCCGTATGGGAATTTTCTGTAGAGGGAGTGCGACACGCCCGACCGCGTGGGTCGGAGGAAAGCGGCGGAGCGATCCGCAGCCGCCCGAAATGCCAGAGCGTTTCCACAACAGACAGGACTACGGAGTAGCCATGGCGGGACAGAAGATCCGCATCCGGCTCAAGGCCTACGACCACGAGGTCATCGATTCGTCGGCGAAGAAGATCGTCGAGACGGTGACGCGCACTGGTGCGTCGGTCGCGGGCCCGGTGCCGCTGCCCACTGAGAAGAACGTGTACTGCGTCATCAAGTCGCCGCACAAGTACAAGGACTCGCGCGAGCACTTCGAGATGCGCACTCACAAGCGCCTGATCGACATCCTCGACCCGACTCCCAAGACCGTTGACTCGCTGATGCGCCTGGACCTTCCGGCCGGCGTTGACATCGAGATCAAGCTCTGAGAGGCGTCGAGAAGATGGCAAAGCAGATCAAGGGCGTCCTGGGCGAGAAGCTCGGCATGACCCAGGTCTGGGACGAGAACAACCGTGTCGTCCCGGTGACCGTCGTCAAGGCCGGGCCCTGCGTCGTTACCCAGGTCCGCAAGAACGAAATCGATGGCTACGAGTCGGTCCAGATCGCCTTCGGCGAGATTGACCCGCGCAAGGTGAACAAGCCCCTCAAGGGTCACTTCGCCAAGGCTGACGTAACCCCGCGCCGCCACCTGGTGGAGCTCCGTACCTCCGACGCCAGCGAGTACACGCTCGGCCAGGAGATCACGGCTGCCGTGTTCGAGTCCGGCGTCAAGGTTGACGTCACGGGCAACAGCAAGGGCAAGGGCTTCGCCGGTGTCATGAAGCGTCACAACTTCAAGGGCCTCGGCGCCGGTCACGGCGTGCAGCGCAAGCACCGCTCCCCCGGTTCGATCGGTGGCTGCGCCACCCCTGGGCGTGTCTTCAAGGGCATGCGCATGGCCGGTCGTATGGGCAACGAGCGCGTCACCACCCAGAACCTGACCATCCACGCGGTTGACGCGGAGAAGGGTCTGCTCCTCATCAAGGGTGCGGTCCCCGGTCCGAACGGCGGCCTCGTCCTGGTCCGTACCGCGGCCAAGGGGGCTTGAGGTAATGAGCACCATTGACATCCTTTCGCCGGCAGGCGACAAGGCCGGTACCGTCGAGCTCCCCGCGGAGATCTTCGACGCGAAGACCAGCATTCCGCTGATCCACCAGGTCGTTGTCGCTCAGCTGGCTGCTGCCCGTCAGGGCACGCACAAGACCAAGCGTCGTGGCGAAGTCCGTGGTGGTGGCCGCAAGCCGTACCGCCAGAAGGGCACCGGCCGCGCACGCCAGGGTTCCACCCGCGCTCCGCAGTTCGTAGGCGGTGGCGTCGTCCACGGCCCGCAGCCGCGTGACTACTCGCAGCGGACCCCGAAGAAGATGAAGGCCGCCGCTCTCCGCGGTGCCCTCTCGGACCGCGCGCGCCACTCCCGCATCCACGTCGTCACCGGCGTGGTCGAGGGTGCTGCCTCCACGAAGGCCGCCAAGACGCTGTTCGGCAAGATCTCGGAGCGCAGGAACCTGCTCCTGGTCGTCGAGCGCGCCGACGAGGCCGCGTGGCTGTCCGCCCGCAACCTGCCCCAGGTTCACATCCTGGAGCCGGGCCAGCTGAACACGTACGACGTGATCGTCTCTGACGACGTGGTCTTCACTCAGGCCGCTTTCGAGTCCTTCGTGTCTGGCCCCAAGGCCGATGAGACCGAAGGGAGCGACGCCTGATGTCTGAGGCGACCGTTACCAGCAAGACCTTCACTGACCCGCGCGACCTGCTGATCAAGCCGGTTGTCTCGGAGAAGAGCTACGCGCTGCTGGACGAGAACAAGTACACGTTCATCGTCGCGCCTGGCTCCAACAAGACTCAGATCAAGCAGGCCGTCGAGGCGGTCTTCGGGGTCAAGGTCACCGGGGTCAACACGATCAACCGTCAGGGTAAGCGCAAGCGCACCAAGACCGGTTTCGGCAAGCGCGCTGACACCAAGCGCGCCATCGTGACCCTCGCTGAGGGCGACCGAATCGACATCTTCGGCGGCCAGGCCTCCTAACGGAGGTCTAGTCGTCCGGAATCGGACGAGGACTGAGAAATGGGTATCCGCAAGTACAAGCCGACGACCCCGGGCCGTCGTGGCTCCAGCGTCGCCGACTTTGTCGAGATCACGCGGTCCACGCCGGAGAAGTCGCTGGTCCGCCCCCTGCACAGCAAGGGCGGCCGTAACAACACCGGTCGGATCACGGTTCGACACCAGGGTGGCGGCCACAAGCGCGCCTACCGTGTGATCGACTTCCGTCGTCACGACAAGGACGGCGTGCCGGCGAAGGTCGCGCACATCGAGTACGACCCCAACCGCACTGCGCGCATCGCGCTCCTGCACTACGCCGACGGTGAGAAGCGCTACATCATTGCGCCGAAGAACCTGAAGCAGGGTGACCGGATTGAGAACGGCCCCACGGCCGACATCAAGCCCGGTAACAACCTGGCGCTCCGCAACATCCCGGTCGGTACCACGATCCACGCGATCGAGCTCCGTCCCGGTGGTGGCGCGAAGTTCGCCCGCTCCGCTGGTGCCTCCGTGCAGCTGCTGGCGAAGGAGGGCACCATGGCCCACCTTCGTATGCCGTCCGGTGAGATCCGTCTCGTCGACGCGCGCTGCCGCGCCACCGTCGGTGAGGTCGGCAACGCCGAGCAGTCGAACATCAACTGGGGCAAGGCCGGCCGCATGCGCTGGAAGGGCGTTCGCCCCTCCGTCCGCGGTGTCGCGATGAACCCGGTCGACCACCCGCACGGTGGTGGTGAGGGTAAGACCAGTGGTGGTCGCCACCCGGTCTCCCCGTGGGGTCAGAAGGAGGGTCGTACTCGCTCGCCGAAGAAGGCTTCGAGCAAGTACATCGTCCGCCGCCGCAAGACGAACAAGAAGCGCTAGGAGCGGGTTTAGATGCCGCGCAGTCTCAAGAAGGGACCCTTCGTCGACGGACACCTCATTAAGAAGGTGGACGTTCAGAACGAAGCCGGTACCAAGACCGTCATTAAGACCTGGTCCCGTCGCTCGATGATCATCCCGGCCATGCTGGGTCACACCATCGCGGTGCACAACGGCAAGATCCACGTCCCGGTGTTCGTCACCGAGTCGATGGTCGGCCACAAGCTCGGCGAGTTCTCGCCGACTCGCACCTTCCGCGGCCACGTCAAGGACGACCGGAAGTCGAAGCGCCGCTAAAGGCGGGGTGGTTATGACTATGACTTACACCGAAGGGACAACCATGGAAGCCAGGGCCCAGGCGCGGTACATCCGCGTCACGCCCATGAAGGCCCGCCGAGTGGTGGACCTTATCCGTGGCATGGATGCCACGGAGGCTCAGGCGGTCCTGCGTTTCGCCCCGCAGGCCGCGAGCGTGCCGGTTGGCAAGGTGCTGGACAGCGCCATTGCCAATGCCGCACACAACTACAACCACCCGGACGCCTCCACGCTGGTCATCAGCGAGGCGTTCGTGGACGAGGGCCCGACCCTGAAGCGGTTCCGTCCGCGTGCGCAGGGCCGTGCCTACCGGATCCGCAAGCGGACCAGCCACATCACCGTGGTCGTCAGCAGCAAGGAAGGTTCCCGGTAATGGGCCAGAAGGTAAACCCGCACGGGTTCCGGCTCGGCATCACCACCGACTTCAAGTCGCGTTGGTACGCCGACAAGCTGTACAAGGACTACGTCAAGGAAGACGTCGCCATCCGCAGGATGATGACGTCCGGCATGGAGCGCGCCGGCATCTCGAAGGTTGAGATCGAGCGCACCCGTGACCGCGTGCGTGTGGACATCCACACCGCTCGTCCGGGCATCGTCATCGGCCGCCGTGGCGCCGAGGCCGACCGCATCCGCGGTGACCTCGAGAAGCTGACGGGCAAGCAGGTCCAGCTGAACATCCTCGAGGTCAAGAACCCCGAGGTCGACGCTCAGCTGGTTGCCCAGGCCGTTGCCGAGCAGCTCTCCTCCCGCGTCTCCTTCCGTCGCGCCATGCGTAAGAGCATGCAGGGCACGATGAAGGCCGGCGCCAAGGGCATCAAGATCCAGTGTGGCGGTCGCCTCGGCGGCGCCGAGATGTCCCGCTCCGAGTTCTACCGCGAAGGCCGTGTGCCGCTGCACACCCTGCGCGCGAACGTGGACTACGGCTTCTTCGAGGCCAAGACCACCTTCGGCCGTATCGGTGTGAAGGTCTGGATCTACAAGGGCGACGTCAAGAACATCGCCGAGGTTCGCGCCGAGAACGCTGCGGCCCGTGCGGGTAACCGCCCGGCCCGTGGTGCCGCAGGCGCTGGCGACCGTCCCGCCGGCCGTGGTGGCCGTGGTGGCGAGCGCGGCGGCCGTGGTGGCCGCAAGCCGCAGCAGGCTGCTGGTGCCGAGGCCCCCAAGGCCGACGCTCCCGCCGCCGCTCCGGCCGAGAGCACCGGAACGGAGGCCTGACCGACATGCTGATCCCTCGTAGGGTCAAGCACCGCAAGCAGCACCACCCGAAGCGCAGCGGTATGGCCAAGGGCGGTACTGAGGTCTCGTTCGGCGAGTACGGCATCCAGGCGCTGACCCCGGCTTACGTGACGAACCGCCAGATCGAGGCGGCTCGTATCGCGATGACCCGCCACATCAAGCGTGGCGGCAAGGTCTGGATCAACATCTACCCGGACCGTCCCCTGACGAAGAAGCCTGCCGAGACCCGCATGGGTTCCGGTAAGGGTTCTCCCGAGTGGTGGATCGCGAACGTGCACCCGGGCCGGGTCATGTTCGAGCTGTCCTACCCGAACGAGAAGATTGCTCGTGAGGCGCTCACCCGCGCTGCTCACAAGCTTCCGATGAAGTGCCGGATTGTTCGGCGCGAGGCAGGTGAGTCGTGATGGCGACGGGAACCAAGGCGTCCGAGCTGCGTGAGCTCGGTAACGAGGAGCTCGTTGGCAAGCTGCGCGAGGCCAAGGAAGAGCTGTTCAAGATGCGCTTCCAGGCGGCCACGGGTCAGCTGGAGAACAACGGCCGGCTCAAGTCCGTCCGTAAGGACATCGCTCGCATCTACACCCTGATGCACGAGCGTGAGCTCGGTATCGAGACGGTGGAGAGCGCCTGATGAGCGAGAAGAACGTGACTGAGACGACTGACCGCGGCTTCCGCAAGACCCGTGAGGGTCTCGTCGTCAGCGACAAGATGGACAAGACCGTCGTCGTCGCTGTCGAGGACCGCGTGAAGCACGCGCTGTACGGCAAGGTCATCCGCCGTACGAACAAGCTCAAGGCGCACGACGAGCAGAACGCTGCCGGCGTCGGCGACCGCGTCATCATCATGGAGACGCGTCCGCTGTCGGCGAGCAAGCGCTGGCGCATCGTCGAGATCCTCGAGAAGGCCAAGTAATTATCTGAGGCCCCGGGCAGCATGCCCGGGGGCCCCTCAGGTTCGTTCCGCCAGGCTCGGTGGGGGCGGTAGCTCTTCGGAGTGATGCCCCCGCCGGGAACCGGCAGACAAACAGGAGATAGACGTGATCCAGCAGGAGTCGCGACTGCGTGTCGCCGACAACACTGGTGCCAAGGAGATCCTTTGCATCCGTGTTCTCGGTGGCTCGGGTCGCCGCTACGCGGGCATCGGTGACGTCATCGTTGCCACCGTCAAGGACGCGATCCCCGGTGGCAACGTGAAGAAGGGTGACGTCGTCAAGGCGGTCATCGTTCGCACCGTGAAGGAACGCCGCCGCCAGGACGGCTCGTACATCCGCTTCGACGAGAACGCCGCCGTCATTCTGAAGAACGACGGCGACCCTCGTGGCACCCGTATCTTCGGCCCGGTGGGCCGTGAGCTGCGCGAGAAGAAGTTCATGAAGATCATCTCGCTCGCGCCGGAGGTGCTGTAAGCATGAAGATCAAGAAGGGCGACCTGGTTCAGGTCATCACCGGTAAGGACAAGGGCAAGCAGGGCAAGGTCATTCTGGCCATCCCTACTGAGAACCGTGTCCTCGTCGAGGGTGTCAACCGGGTCAAGAAGCACACCAAGGCCGGTCAGACCGCTGGTGGCTCGCAGACCGGCGGCATCGTGATCGTCGAGGCGCCGATCCACGTCAGCAACGTTCAGCTGGTTGTGGAGAAGGACGGCCAGAAGGTCGTTACCCGCGTCGGTTTCCGCTTCGATGACGAGGGCAACAAGATCCGCGTTGCCAAGCGGACGGGTGAGGACATCTGATGGCTACCACTCCGCGTCTCAAGACGAAGTACCGCGAGGACATCGCGGGCAAGCTGCGTGAAGAGTTCTCCTACGAGAACGTCATGCAGATTCCCGGCCTCGTGAAGATCGTGGTCAACATGGGTGTGGGCGACGCCGCCCGCGACTCCAAGCTGATCGACGGCGCCATCAAGGACCTGACGACGATCACCGGTCAGAAGCCGGCCGTCACGAAGGCCCGCAAGTCCATCGCGCAGTTCAAGCTGCGCGAGGGTCAGCCGATCGGCTGCCACGTCACCCTCCGTGGTGACCGCATGTGGGAGTTCCTGGACCGTACGCTGTCGCTCGCGCTGCCGCGTATCCGTGACTTCCGTGGTCTGTCGCCGAAGCAGTTCGACGGCCGTGGCAACTACACCTTCGGTCTCACGGAGCAGGTCATGTTCCACGAGATCGACCAGGACAAGATCGACCGTACCCGGGGTATGGACATCACCGTGGTTACCACGGCGACCAACGACGACGAGGGCCGCGCCCTCCTTCGTCACCTCGGCTTCCCCTTCAAGGAGGCGTAAGCGAGATGGCGAAGAAGGCTCTCATCGCGAAGGCTGCCCGCAAGCCCAAGTTCGGTGTGCGTGCGTACACCCGCTGCCAGCGCTGCGGTCGCCCCCACTCCGTGTACCGCAAGTTCGGCCTGTGCCGCGTCTGCCTTCGTGAGATGGCTCACCGTGGCGAGCTGCCGGGCGTGACCAAGAGCTCCTGGTAATTCCCTCTCGTCCGCAAGGACTTGGGAACTTCCAGGCACTCTCGGTAAGCATCTGGACGGCAGGTGCCCGGCCGCGCATGCCTTAGGCTTGTGTGGTTGGGCGTCTGCCGCCCATAACGACTTACTACGCCGTAGGTCCCCGCACCGCACCCGTCCCGCCACTGAGTGGGGAGAGGGATGGCGCATACAGGAAACCCCGGCGAGAGAGGCCGAAGGCCACTTCATGACCATGACTGACCCGATCGCAGACATGCTCACGCGTCTGCGTAACGCTAACTCGGCGTACCACGACACCGTCGTGATGCCGCACAGCAAGATCAAGTCGCACATCGCAGAGATCCTCAAGCAGGAGGGTTTCATCACCGGCTGGAAGGTCGAGGATGCCGAGGTCGGCAAGAACCTCGTCCTCGAGCTGAAGTTCGGGCCGAACCGCGAGCGCTCCATTGCGGGCATCAAGCGGATCTCGAAGCCCGGTCTGCGCGTGTACGCAAAGTCCACCAACCTGCCGAAGGTGCTCGGCGGCCTGGGCGTGGCGATCATCTCCACGTCCCACGGTCTGCTCACCGGCCAGCAGGCAGGCAAGAAGGGCGTAGGTGGGGAAGTCCTCGCCTACGTCTGGTAGTCGGGAACGGAGGAAAAGCAATGTCGCGAATCGGCAAGCTCCCCATCCAGGTTCCCGCCGGTGTGGACGTCACCATCGACGGCCAGGCTGTGGCTGTGAAGGGCCCCAAGGGTTCCCTCGCGCTCACCGTCAAGGCGCCGATCGAGATCGTCAAGGGTGAGGACGGCGTCCTGAACGTCATCCGCCCCAACGACGAGCGTCAGAACAAGGCCCTGCACGGCCTGTCCCGCACGCTGGTGGCGAACATGATCACCGGCGTGACCACGGGTTACGTCAAGGCTCTCGAGATCAGCGGTGTCGGTTACCGCGTCGCCGCGAAGGGCTCCAACCTGGAGTTCCAGCTTGGTTACAGCCACCCGATCCTGATCGAGGCGCCTGAGGGCATCTCCTTCAAGGTCGAGTCGCCCACCAAGTTCTCGGTCGAGGGCATCGACAAGCAGAAGGTCGGCGAGGTCGCCGCCAACATCCGCAAGCTGCGGAAGCCCGACCCGTACAAGGCCAAGGGTGTCAAGTACGCCGGCGAAGTCATCCGCCGCAAGGTCGGAAAGGCTGGTAAGTAGCCATGGCATACGGTGTAAAGATCGCCAAGGGCGACGCGTACAAGCGTGCCGCCAAGGCCCGCCGCCACATCCGCATCCGCAAGAACGTCTCGGGTACGGCGGAGCGTCCGCGCCTCGTCGTGACGCGTTCCAACCGCAACATCGTTGCTCAGGTCATCGACGACCTCCAGGGTCACACCCTGGCGTCCGCGTCGACCCTGGACACCTCGATCCGCGGTGGTGAAGGCGACAAGAGCGCCCAGGCCCAGGCCGTCGGCGCACTCGTCGCCGAGCGCGCCAAGGCCGCGGGTGTCGAGACCGTCGTGTTCGACCGCGGTGGCAACCGATACGCCGGGCGCATTGCCGCTCTGGCTGACGCCGCCCGCGAAGCCGGGCTGAAGTTCTAAGCCCCGTTTTCCGGGACTCACGGACGTAACAGAGAGAGGTAATCCAATGGCTGGACCCCAGCGCCGCGGAAGCGGTGCCGGTGGCGGCGAGCGGCGGGACCGGAAGGGTCGCGACGGTGGCCCTGCCGCCGAGAAGACCGCTTACGTTGAGCGCGTTGTCGCGATCAACCGCGTCGCCAAGGTTGTCAAGGGTGGTCGCCGCTTCAGCTTCACCGCGCTGGTCGTGGTGGGCGACGGTGACGGCACTGTAGGTGTCGGTTACGGCAAGGCCAAGGAAGTTCCCGCGGCCATCGCCAAGGGTGTCGAGGAAGCCAAGAAGTCCTTCTTCAAGGTTCCGCGCATCCAGGGCACCATCCCTCACCCGATCACGGGCGAGCGTGCCGCGGGCGTCGTGCTGCTGAAGCCGGCCGCCCCCGGTACCGGCGTTATCGCCGGTGGCCCGGTGCGCGCCGTTCTGGAGTGCGCCGGCGTTCACGACATCCTGTCGAAGTCCCTCGGTTCTTCGAACGCGATCAACATCGTGCACGCGACCGTGGCGGCCCTCAAGGGCCTGCAGCGTCCCGAGGAGATCGCGGCTCGCCGTGGTCTGCCCCTCGAGGACGTCGCCCCCGCGGCTCTGCTCCGTGCACGTGCTGGGGCGGGTGCGTAATGGCTCGCCTCAAGGTCACGCAGATCAAGTCGTACATCGGCAGCAAGCAGAACCACCGCGACACGCTGCGTTCGCTCGGGCTCAAGCGCCTGAACGACGTCGTCGTCAAGGAGGACCGCCCCGAGTTCCGCGGAATGGTTCACACCGTCCGCCACCTCGTGACGGTTGAGGAGGTTGACTAACATGGCTGAGAGCAGCCCGCTGAAGGCCCACAACCTCCGTCCCGCCCCCGGCGCCAAGACCGCGAAGACCCGTGTCGGTCGTGGTGAGGCGTCGAAGGGTAAGACGGCTGGTCGTGGTACGAAGGGCCAGAAGGCCCGCTACCAGATCCCGGTGCGCTTCGAGGGTGGGCAGATGCCCCTCCACATGCGCCTGCCGAAGCTCAAGGGCTTCAAGAACCCGTTCCGCACCGAGTTCCAGGTCGTGAACCTGGACAAGCTCGGCGCTCTCTACCCCGAGGGTGGAGAAGTCACGGTGGCCGACCTGGTCGCCAAGGGCGCGGTTCGCAAGAACAGCCTCGTCAAGGTCCTGGGCCAGGGCGAGATCTCCGTGGCGCTGCAGGTTTCGGTTGACGCCGTCTCCGGCTCCGCCAAGGAGAAGATTGCCGCCGCTGGTGGCACCGTGACCGAGCTCGTCTAAGACGAACTCAGTGACAAATAGCTAGAAACCCGACCGGGGATGCCTCACATATGGGGCATCCCCGGTTGGTCGTTCCACGGAAGGTGCAGACGCCGGTAAGGTGGCCTGCACCTTTGCTTGTACACATTCGTCGATCCCTCAGACCGTCACCTCTGACGCAGTAGCGCGGGGGTCGCAGGAGGCACCGTGCTCACCGCGTTCGCCCGGGCGTTCAAGACGCCCGACCTGCGCAAGAAGCTGCTCTTCACGCTCGGCATCATCGTGCTGTATCGGCTCGGGTCCCATGTACCGGTACCCGGCGTGAGCTACAAGAACGTTCAGATCTGTGTCGACTCGATGGGCAGCAGCAACAGCCTCTTCGGTCTCGTCAACATGTTCAGCGGCGGTGCGCTGCTGCAGATCACGATCTTCGCGCTCGGCATCATGCCCTACATCACTGCGAGCATCATTCTGCAGCTGCTGACCGTGGTCATCCCGAAGCTGGAGACCCTCAAAAAAGAGGGTCAGTCCGGCACGTCGAAGATCACTCAGTACACGCGCTATTTGACGGTCGCGCTCGCGATCCTGCAGGGCACCGGCCTCGTGGCCACTGCCCGCAGCGGCGCCCTGTTCCAGGGCTGCGCGGTCAAGGACCAGATCGTTCCGGACCGGTCGATCTTCACCACCGTCACCATGGTCATCACCATGACCGCGGGCACCTGCCTGGTCATGTGGCTCGGTGAGCTCATCACCGACCGTGGCATCGGCAACGGCATGTCGATCCTGATGTTCATCTCGATCGCCGCGGGCTTCGTCGGAGCCCTCTGGCAGATCAAGCTCCAGGGCAAGATCGCGGACGGCTGGGTCGAGTTCGGCGTGGTCATGCTGGTCGGTCTCGCGATGGTGGGCTTGGTGGTCTTCGTCGAACAGGCGCAGCGCCGGATCCCGGTCCAGTACGCGAAGCGCATGATCGGCCGCCGTGCGTACGGCGGTACCTCGACCTACATCCCGCTCAAGGTGAACCAGGCGGGCATCATCCCCGTCATCTTCGCCTCGTCGCTGCTGTACATCCCGGCACTGGTCGTGCAGTTCAGCGGTTCCACCGCCGGCTGGGCCACGTGGATCCAGAAGCACTTCGTCAAGGGCGACCACCCGTACTACATCGCCGTCTACTTCCTCCTGATCGTTTTCTTCGCGTTCTTCTACGTGGCGATCTCGTTCAACCCCGAGGAAGTTGCGGACAACATGAAGAAGTATGGTGGGTTCATCCCGGGCATCCGCGCCGGTCGGCCCACCGCCGAGTACCTCAGCTACGTACTCAACCGGATCACCTGGCCGGGGTCGCTGTACCTGGGTCTCATCGCTCTTGTGCCGACGATGGCGTTGGCGGGCTTCGGGGCGAACCAGAACTTCCCGTTCGGCGGGACGAGCATCCTGATCATCGTGGGTGTGGGTCTGGAAACCGTGAAGCAGATCGAGAGCCAGCTCCAGCAGCGTAATTACGAAGGGTTCCTCCGCTGATGCGAATCGTCCTCGTCGGCCCGCCCGGTGCGGGCAAGGGAACGCAGGCGACTGTCCTTGCCAAGACCTTGTCGATCCCGCACATCTCCACGGGCGACCTGTTCCGGGCCAACATCAGCCAGGGAACCGAGCTGGGCCGTCGCGCGAAGGCGTTCATGGACGCGGGTGACCTCGTCCCGGACGAGATCACCATCGGCATGGCCAAGGACCGCATGGAGCAGGAGGACGCCGCCGGCGGTTTCCTGCTCGACGGGTTCCCGCGCAACGTCTCCCAGGCGGAAGCCCTCGACGTGATGCTGAAGGCCGAGGGCATGAACCTCGACGCCGTCCTCGACCTGGAGGTCGAGGAGGACGAGGTCGTCAAGCGTCTCGCCGGCCGGCGCACCTGCCGAAACGACGGCGGGCACGTCTTCCACGTCGCGTACCAGCCGCCGAAGGTCGAGGGTGTCTGCGACATCTGCGGCGGCGAGCTGTACGTGCGCGAGGACCAGTCCGAGGACGCGGTCCGCAACCGCCTGGACGTCTACCACACGCAGACCGAGCCGATCATCGACTACTACAAGGCCCAGGGCCTCGTATCGACGATCCCGGCGCTGGGTGAGGTCAAGGACGTCACGCAGCGCGCGATGGACGCGCTGAAGAAGTAGCTCCCCCGTAGTGCAGCCACGGCCGCGGTGTCCCCAGGACGCCGCGGCCGTACTGTTGATGCGACCCCGAACCGAAGGTGGAAGGCAATCCCCATGGTCCAGATCAAGACCCCCGAGCAGATCGTGAAGATGCGCGAGGCGGGGCTGGTCGTCGCGGCGATCCACGCGGCGACCCGTGAGGCGGCCGTACCGGGCGCCACGACGCGCGATCTGGACATGGTCGCCCGCAAGGTCATCGCGGACGCCGGCGCCAAGTCGAACTTCCTCGGCTACGGCGGCTTCCCCGCGACCATCTGCACCTCGGTCAACGAGGTCGTCGTCCACGGCATCCCCGACGACAAGACGGTCCTGGGGGACGGCGACATCATCTCGATCGATGCCGGCGCCATCGTCGACGGCTGGCACGGCGACGCCGCGTACACCGCCTTCGTGGGCACTGGGCACGCCCCTGAGCTCGTGGAGCTCTCCCGGGTGACCGAGGAGTCCATGTGGGCCGGGATCGCCGCCATGAAGCTCGGCAACCGCCTCGTGGACATCTCGAAGGCGATCGAGACGTACATCAAGCGCCAGCCGCGCCCGACCACCGGTGAGCACAGCCTCGGCAAGTTCGGGATCATCGAGGACTACGGCGGCCACGGCATCGGGACCGAGATGCACATGGACCCGCACCTGCTGAACTACGTCTCGCGCAAGCGGGGCAAGGGCATCAAGCTCGTTCCGGGCATCTGCCTGGCGATCGAGCCGATGGTCTCCCTGGGCACGGCCCAGACGGAGGTCCTGGCGGACGACTGGACGGTCATCACCACGGACGGGACCTGGTCCTCCCACTGGGAGCACTCCATCGCCCTGACCGAGGAGGGCCCGATCGTGCTGACCTCGCCGGACTGCGGCAAGGCGAAGCTGGCGGAGTACGGCGTGTCCACCGCGCCCGACCCGCTGGGCTGAGCCGCGGCGGGGGTCACGGGCCGGGGCGGCCCGGCTGGGCCGACCGGTATGGGCAGGATTGATGATCTATCCTGTAGGGCACACTTTCCGGATTCGTCTTTCGGTGGGCCCTGACGTAGACTGACTCGTCGGCTCCTTTGCACCCGCATGTCCTCATGCGAAGCGGGGGAGCTGATCAAGGTAGCCGATTCGAAAGGCGAAGCGTGGCCAAGAAGCAAGGTGCCATCGAAATCGAGGGCACCGTGATCGAGTCCCTCCCGAACGCGATGTTCCGGGTGGAACTCCAGAACGGTCACAAGGTCCTCGCGCACATCAGCGGCAAGATGCGCATGCACTACATCCGCATCCTTCCTGATGACCGGGTTGTCGTGGAGCTCTCTCCGTACGACCTGACGCGTGGCCGGATCGTCTACCGATACAAGTAGATCTTGTCTTCACTCCCGTCCGGACGTCCTGTCCCGGCGCGGGTGGTGGCACTGACCCGGAGAACCTCACCAACATGAAGGTCAAGCCGAGCGTCAAGAAGATCTGCGACAAGTGCAAGGTGATCCGCCGTCACGGTCGGGTCATGGTCATCTGCGACAACCTGCGCCACAAGCAGCGCCAGGGCTGACGCACGCCGACCGACCTGCACTACGCAGTTCTTCGCGCGACGTAAGAAAACGTACATACGCAGAACCCGCCCAGTCCTGACCAGGACCGGCGGCACCTCCGGCGGGGGCCGGGGACCCGGGCGTACCACCACCCAACAGGTGTGGTCGGCGGTCGGGGTTCGGTTCTGCGGAAGACCCCCGAACACACAGGAGCCATTGAATGGCACGCGTTTCCGGTGTTGACATCCCGCGCGAAAAGCGTGTGGAGATCGCACTTACCTACGTCTTCGGTGTCGGTCGCACCCGGTCCAAGGAAATCCTTGCGGCCACCGGTGTGAACCCCGACACCCGCGTTCGTGACCTGGCCGAAGAGGACCTGGTCAAGATCCGCGAGTACGTGGACGCCAACCTCCGCACCGAGGGTGACCTCCGCCGCGAGATCCAGGCCGACATCCGCCGCAAGGTCGAGATCCAGTGCTACCAGGGTGTTCGCCACCGTCGTGGCCTGCCCGTGCACGGTCAGCGCACCAGCACGAACGCCCGTACCCGCAAGGGTCCGCGTCGCGCGATCGCCGGTAAGAAGAAGCCGGGCAAGAAGTAGTCCTGTTCAGCGGTCTTGCGCTGTAGGACCGACCACCTCCCGTAGGAGATTTAGATGCCCCCCAAGGGTCGTCAGGGCGCTGCCAAGAAGGTGCGCCGCAAGGAAAAGAAGAACGTCGCTCATGGGCACGCCCACATCAAGAGCACGTTCAACAACACCATCGTCTCGATCACGGACCCCGCGGGCAACGTGATCTCCTGGGCCTCCGCCGGCCACGTCGGCTTCAAGGGCTCGCGCAAGTCCACCCCCTTCGCCGCGCAGATGGCCGCTGAGTCGGCCGCCCGTCGCGCGCAGGAGCACGGCATGCGCAAGGTCGACGTCTTCGTCAAGGGTCCCGGCTCCGGCCGTGAGACCGCGATCCGCTCCCTCCAGGCCACCGGCCTCGAGGTCGGCTCGATCCAGGACGTCACCCCCACCCCGCACAACGGCTGCCGTCCGCCCAAGCGTCGCCGCGTCTGATTCGGCGCGCTCAGGCTTCGCACCTGTGCGTCTTTGAGTGTCCGGGCGGTACGAACCCCTCACGGGGGACGTACCGCCCGTACCCTTGTAGTTCGCAGCCCCGTGCATTCATCGGGGTCGCATCCGTCGGGCGTCAAATAGTGGGCGTCCACGACTGAAGGAATCCACATGCTTATCGCTCAGCGCCCCTCGCTGACCGAAGAGGTCGTAGACGAGTACCGCTCGCGGTTCGTGATCGAGCCGCTCGAGCCGGGCTTCGGCTACACCCTCGGCAACTCGCTCCGCCGTACGCTCCTGTCCTCGATCCCGGGTGCCGCTGTCACCAGCATCCGCGTGGACGGCGTCCTGCACGAGTTCACCACCGTGCCGGGTGTCAAGGAAGACGTCACCGACATCATCCTCAACATCAAGCAGCTGGTCGTCTCCTCGGAGCACGACGAGCCGGTCGTGATGTACCTGCGCAAGCAGGGTCCCGGCCTGGTCACCGCTGCCGACATCGCGCCCCCGGCCGGTGTCGAGGTGCACAACCCGGACCTCGTCCTCGCCACGCTCAACGGCAAGGGCAAGCTGGAGATGGAGCTGACCGTCGAGCGCGGTCGCGGCTACGTCTCCGCCGTCCAGAACAAGCAGCTGGGCCAGGAGATCGGTCGCATCCCGATCGACTCCATCTACAGCCCGGTCCTCAAGGTCACCTACAAGGTCGAGGCGACCCGAGTCGAGCAGCGCACCGACTTCGACAAGCTGATCGTCGACGTCGAGACCAAGCAGGCCATGCGCCCGCGCGACGCCATGGCGTCCGCCGGCAAGACCCTGGTCGAGCTGTTCGGCCTGGCGCGCGAGCTCAACATCGACGCCGAGGGCATCGACATGGGCCCCTCGCCGACGGACGCGGCCCTGGCCGCTGATCTCGCCCTGCCGATCGAGGAGCTCGAGCTCACCGTTCGGTCGTACAACTGCCTCAAGCGCGAGGGCATCCACTCCGTGGGTGAGCTCGTCGCCCGCTCCGAGGCCGACCTGCTCGACATCCGCAACTTCGGTGCGAAGTCGATCGACGAGGTCAAGGCGAAGCTGGCCGGCATGGGCCTGGCCCTCAAGGACAGCCCGCCCGGATTCGACCCGACCGCTGCCGCCGACGCCTTCGGCGCCGACGACGACGCGGACGCCGGTTTCGTCGAGACCGAGCAGTACTAAGCACCACCAGTTACTTTCCCGGGGCGTCCGCCCCGGGGGAACTGACACCGGTACCTGACACGGCCGGTGCAGATATGAAGGAGTATGACCATGCCGCGTCCCGCAAAGGGTGCCCGTCTGGGCGGCAGCGCCGCGCACGAGAAGCACCTCCTCGCGAACCTCGCGAAGGCGCTCTTCGAGCACGGCCGCATCACCACCACCGAGGCCAAGGCCCGCCGCCTGCGTCCCTACGCCGAGCGTCTGGTGACCAAGGCCAAGAAGGGCGACATCCACAACCGTCGCCTGGTGCTGCAGACGATCACGGACAAGAGCATCGTGCACACGCTGTTCACCGAGATCGCCCCGCGCTACGAGAACCGCCCCGGTGGTTACACGCGCATCACCAAGATCGGCAACCGTCGTGGCGACAACGCCCCGATGGCCGTGATCGAGCTGGTCGAGGCCCTTACGGTCGCCCAGCAGGCCACCGGTGAGGCCGAGGCCGCCACCAAGCGCGCGGTCAAGGAGGCGGAGGCTGTCGAGACCCCCGCCGAGGAGACCAAGGAGGCCTGATCCCGCTTCGGGATCGAGCTCGCTTGATCGGCTCTGAACGGGTCCGCCCCCTTACCGGGGCGGGCCCGTTCTGCATTCGTGCCGAAGACACAGCTGAGAGAGGATCTGTCACGTGAGTGACGAGGTGGAGCCCGGGCACGTCCGGGTGCGGCTGGACCTGAGCTACGACGGCAAGGACTTCTCCGGCTGGGCGAAGCAGCGCGTGCTGCGGACCGTGCAGGGGGAGCTGGAGTCGGCCCTGCGGACCGTGATGCGGCTGCCCGACCCGGTGGAGCTGACCGTGGCCGGCCGGACCGACGCCGGAGTGCACGCGCGCGGGCAGGTCGCGCAGTTCGACGTGCGCGACGAGGTGTGGGCCGAGCACCAGGACAAGCTGCTGCGCCGCCTCGCCGGGCGGCTGCCGCACGACGTACGGGTGTGGAAGGCCGCCGAGGCCCCCGCCGGCTTCAACGCGCGGTTCTCCGCGATCTGGCGCCGCTACGCCTACCGCGTCGGCGACCACCAGGCCGGGGTCGACCCGCTGCGCCGCGGCCACGTGCTCTGGTACCAGTGGCCGCTCGACGCGGACGCCATGAACGAGGCCGCCGCCGCGCTGGTCGGCGAGCACGACTTCGCCGCGTACTGCAAGAAGCGCGAGGGGGCCACGACGATCCGCACCCTCCAGCAGCTCAGCTGGGAGCGCGGCGAGGACGGGATCCTCACCGCGACCGTCCGCGCCGACGCCTTCTGCCACAACATGGTCCGCTCGCTGGTCGGCGCGATGCTGCACGTCGGCGACGGCCACCGGCCGACCGACTGGCCCGGGAAGGTGCTGGCCGCGGCCGTACGGGACTCCTCGGTGCACGTGGTCAAACCGCACGGGCTGACGCTGGAGGAGGTCGGCTACCCGGCCGACGAGCTGCTGGCCGCGCGGAGCAAGGAAGCGCGGAACCTGCGGACGCTGCCCGGAGCGGGCTGCTGCTAGGCCTCGTGTCCGGGTAACTCGTTTGGGCGGAACGGCGCCGGACCGGGACAATGCCCGGCATGGGACATCTCGAAGCCAGCCACCTGGAGTACTACCTTCCCGACGGGCGGGTCCTGCTCCCCGACGTCTCCTTCCGGGTGGGGGAGGGGTCGGTCGTCGCCCTGGTCGGGGCGAACGGGGCCGGCAAGACCACCCTGCTGAAGATGATCTCCGGTGACCTGCAGCCGCACGGCGGCTCGGTCACCGTCAGCGGCGGCCTGGGCGTGATGTCGCAGTTCGTGGGCTCGGTCCGCGACGAGACGACCGTACGTGACCTGCTGGTCTCGGTGGCCCAGCCGCGGATCCGGGAGGCCGCGAAGGCGGTGGACCGGGCCGAGCAGCTGATCCTGACGGTGGACGACGAGCCCGCCCAGATGGCCTACGCGCAGGCGCTGAGCGACTGGGCCGACGTGCAGGGGTACGAGGCGGAGACGCTGTGGGACGTCTGCACGATGGCCGCGCTGGCGATCCCGTACGACTCGGCGCAGTTCCGCGAGGTGCGCACGCTGTCGGGCGGTGAGCAGAAGCGGCTGGTCCTGGAGGCGCTGCTGCGCGGGCCGGACGAGGTGCTGCTGCTCGACGAGCCGGACAACTACCTGGACGTCCCGGGCAAGCGGTGGCTGGAGGAGCAGCTGGCGGCCACCCGCAAGACGGTGCTCTTCGTCAGCCACGACCGGGAGCTGCTGACCCAGGCCGCCGAGAAGATCATCAGCCTGGAGGCGAGCCCGAACGGCTCCGACGTCTGGGTGCACGGCGAGGGCTTCGGCACGTTCCACGCTGCCCGCAAGGAGCGCTTCGCGCGCTTCGAGGAGCTCAAGCGGCGCTGGGACGAGGAGCACGCCCGGCTGAAGGCCCTGGTGCTGCGACTGCGCGGCCAGGCCGCGATCAGCCCGGACATGGCCTCGCGGTACCACGCGATGCAGACCCGCTTCAAGAAGTTCGAGGAGGCCGGCCCGCCGCCGGAGCCGCCGCGCGAGCAGGACATCCGGATGCGCCTCAAGGGCGGCCGTACGGGCGTGCGCGCCCTCACGGTCGAGAACCTGGAGCTGACCGGCCTGATGAAGCCGTTCTCCCTGGAGGTCTTCTACGGGGAGCGGGTCGCGGTCCTGGGCTCGAACGGCTCCGGGAAGTCGCACTTCCTGCGGCTGATGGCGGGCGAGGACGTCAAGCACACGGGTACGTGGAAGCTCGGCGCCCGCGTGGTCCCCGGCCACTTCGCGCAGACGCACGCGCACCCGGAGCTGTTCGGCCGTACCCTCGTGGACATCCTGTGGACGGAGTCGGCGAAGCCGCTGGGCGCCGCGATGGGCGCCCTGCGCCGCTACGAGCTGGAGCGGCAGGGCGAGCAGCCCTTCGAGAAGCTGTCGGGCGGCCAGCAGGCGCGCTTCCAGATCCTGCTGCTGGAGCTGGCGGGTACGACGGCGCTGCTGCTGGACGAGCCGACGGACAACCTGGACCTGGAGTCCGCCGAAGCGCTGCAGGACGGGCTGGAGGCGTACGACGGAACTGTGTTGTGCGTCACGCACGACCGGTGGTTCGCCCGCACATTTGACCGTTACCTGGTCTTCGGTTCAGACGGTGTTGTGCGGGAGACTACGGAGCCCGTCTGGGACGAACGTAGGGTCGAACGCAAGCGCTAGGGGTAGACGGCCCCCGGCTGGTCGAGGGGACTTCGTTGTGGGGCTGCGGCCTAGCGTCTGGGTCATGAAGTGGGACAGCCCGTCCTCCTGGGACCGTCGGGTGGAGTGGCTGCTGAGGCCCGCCCCCCGGTCCTGGCGGGCGGTGGGTCTGCTGATCCTGCTGTCCGTGGCGGTCTCGGCGAGCCTGCGGGTGAACTGGGGCTCGGACAACGCCTTCGTGGTCAAGGCCGCGGACGCCCTGCTCGCGGGGGTCTCCCCGTACGAGGACAAGCGGTTCCTCTACCTCCCCAGTGCCGTGGTCATGGCGATCCCGGAGGCACTGCTGCCGGCCCCACTGCTGCGCTGCGTGCTGCCGCTGGGGATGACCGGTCTGGTGGGCCTGGGCTGGTGGGCCTCGCTGCGGCTGTTCTCGGTGCCGGTGCGCTCGCGGCTCGCGGTCGGCGGTTTCGGACTGTTCGCGCTGCTCTACAAGCCGTACATCAACCTGGTGCTGATCGGGAACTGGACGGCCATCTCGGCCGCGGCCCTGCCGGTGGCGCTGCTGCTGGCGCACCGGCGGTCCTGGGTGGCGGCCGGGCTGGTGGTGGGGCTCGCCATCGCGTGCAAGCCGATGCTGGTGCCGATCGGGCTGCTCTTCGTACTGGCCCGGCAGTGGCGGGCGCTGGCCGTGGCGGTCGGCGTCCCGGTGGCGCTCTCGCTGGCGGGGGCGCTGATGATGCCGCGCCCGATGCTGTTCTTCACCAAGACGCTGCCGTTCCTGCTGCAGGGCCAGGACTCCTACGCGCTGCCGTGGGACGCCTCGCCGATCGCCGCGCTGCCGCGGCTGGGGGTGCCGGAGCCGCTGGCGGTGCTGGTGGCCTTCGCCGGGGCCGGCTGCGGGCTGTGGGCGGCCTGGCGGCGCTGGCGGCGCCCGGTCGCCGTGGACGGCGACGGCGGCGAGCTGCGGCTGGTGGAGACGGCCTGCATGGTGATGCTCGCCGCGTTCCTGGTGTCGCGGCCGTCCTTCGACCACTACCTGCTCGTCGTGCTTCCGCTGCTGCTGGCTTCGGGGGTGCGGACGGGCTCGATGCCGCGCTCGCCCTGGTTCTGGGTGGCCCTGCTGCCCCAGACGGCGGGCGTCCCGTGGCCGTCGGAGCTGGACCACAAGAGGCGCGCCTTCAAGGACATGGCGACCCTGTGCGGACTGGCCGGTCTGCTCGCGCGTCGTTCTTTGCGCCCGGTCCGGGTTATGGTTGCAGTCGTACGAACTACGGGGTCCCCAACCAGGACCGAACCGGAGTGCGCCGCAACCCCCGTCGAGACGGGATCGCGGACCGCGTTTTGACCCTTCGAGGTCTTCAGGGATACCCTGCTGGTTCGTTATGCGTATTGGCTTGCTCATTCTCACGTGAATTTGCCTTACGCCGGTCCACCGGGCCGATGACCAGCGGTACACACGGGTTGCGTCTCCGATGTGAACCAGGGCTGTCGTGATCGTCCGTGGTGACCCATGTCAGGACCCGTCCCTCGGGCTCACCCCCCGGGGATGACCCACCACTGAAGAAGCGAAGGCATACGCGTGCGTACGTTCAGCCCCAAGCCCGGCGACATCTCGCGCCAGTGGCACGTCATCGACGCCCAGGACGTTGTCCTCGGCCGTCTGGCGACCCAGGCCGCTACCCTCCTGCGGGGTAAGCACAAGCCGACTTACGCCCCCCACATGGACATGGGCGACTTCGTCATCATCATCAACGCCGACAAGGTTCACCTGTCCGGCAACAAGGCGACCCAGAAGATGGCGTACCGCCACTCCGGTTTCCCGGGTGGTCTGCGTTCGGTCCGTTACGACGACCTCCTGGCGAACAACCCGGAGAAGGCCGTCGAGAAGGCCATCAAGGGCATGATCCCCAAGAACACCCTGGGCCGTCAGATGCTCTCGAAGCTGAAGGTCTACTCGGGCGATGTGCACCCCCACGCTGCCCAGCAGCCGGTGCCGTTCGAGATCACCCAGGTCGCGCAGTAGTTCCGGCCACCACACCCCCTAAGACAAGAAACTTCTGAGGAGCATCGTGGCCGAGACCACCGCCGAGACGACCCCCGTCGACGAGTTCGAGGGCAACGTCGAGGAGTACACCACCGAGTCTGTGGAAGCCGTTGAGGGCGACTACACCTCCGAGTCCCTTGCCGGTCGCTTCGGTGACCCCCAGCCGGCCGCCGGCCTGGGCCGTCGCAAGAACGCCATCGCCCGCGTCCGGATCGTTCCGGGCACCGGCAAGTGGAAGATCAACGGTCGCACCCTTGAGGACTACTTCCCCAACAAGGTGCACCAGCAGGAAGTCAACGAGCCGTTCAAGCTGCTCGAGCTCGACAACCGCTACGACGTCATCGCCCGCATCTCGGGTGGCGGCGTTTCCGGCCAGGCCGGCGCCCTGCGCCTCGGTGTGGCCCGTGCGCTGAACGAGGCGGATGTCGACAACAACCGCGCGGCACTGAAGAAGGCCGGCTTCCTTTCCCGCGACGACCGTGCGGTCGAGCGCAAGAAGGCCGGTCTCAAGAAGGCCCGTAAGGCTCCGCAGTACAGCAAGCGTTAATCTGCGCCTGCTGTTCAGCACGAAACCGCCCCGGCAGCACTCTTTGTGCTGTCGGGGCGGTTCGTTTACCGCCACAAGCGGCAAATAGATGGCACAAGCGGTCACAAGCGATGCGAACACTCGGGAGGACAACAGTGGGACGACTCTTCGGGACGGACGGTGTACGAGGCGTCGCCAACGCGGATCTGACGGCTGAGCTCGCGCTCGGCCTCTCCGTGGCGGCGGCGCACGTACTGGCCGAGGCGGGCACCTTCGCGGGCCATCGGGCCACCGCGGTGGTCGGCCGGGACCCCCGGGCCTCGGGCGAGTTCCTGGAGGCCGCAGTCGTCGCGGGCCTCGCGAGCGCGGGCGTGGACGTCCTGCGCGTCGGTGTGCTGCCCACCCCGGCGGTGGCGTATCTCACCGGTGCGCTGGGCGCCGACCTCGGCGTGATGCTCTCGGCCAGCCACAACGCCATGCCCGACAACGGCATCAAGTTCTTCGCGCGCGGCGGCCACAAGCTCGCCGACGAGCTGGAGGACCGCATCGAGTCCGTCTACGAGGACCACCGCACGGGCGCTCCGTGGGACCGGCCGACGGGCGCCGGTGTCGGCCGCGTCTCCGACTACACCGAGGGCTTCGACAAGTACGTCGCCCACCTCATGGGTGTCCTGCCCAACCGCCTCGACGGCCTGAAGGTGGTCCTCGACGAGGCGCACGGCGCGGCCGCCTTCGTCTCGCCGGAGGCCTTCACCCGGGCCGGCGCCGAGATCGTCACGATCGGCGCGGAGCCCGACGGGCTGAACATCAACGACGGCTGCGGCTCCACCCACCTCGGCCTGCTCAAGCAGGCCGTCATCGAGCACGGGGCCGACCTCGGCATCGCGCACGACGGGGACGCCGACCGCTGCCTCGCCGTGGACGCGAACGGCGCCGAGGTCGACGGGGACCAGATCCTCGCCGTGCTGGCGCTGGCCATGCGCGAGTCCGGGCACCTGCGCGAGGACACCGTGGTCGGCACCGTGATGTCGAACCTGGGCTTCAAGCTGGCGATGGAGTCCGAGGGCATCAACGTCGTGCAGACGGGTGTCGGCGACCGGTACGTCCTGGAGTCGATGAAGGAGCACGGCTACGCGCTGGGCGGCGAGCAGTCCGGCCACGTGATCATCCTCGACCACGCCACCACCGGCGACGGCACCCTGACCGGGCTGATGCTGGCGGCGCGGATCGCGGCCACCGGCAAGACGCTGGCGGAGCTGGCGGGGGTCATGACCCGGCTCCCGCAGGTGCTGGTCAACGTCCCCGACGTGGACAGGTCCCGGGTGACGACCTCGGGCGAGCTGGCCGCGGCCGTCGCCGAAGCGGAGCGGGAGCTGGGCTCGACCGGGCGCGTACTGCTGCGTCCCTCGGGCACGGAGCCGCTCGTCCGCGTGATGGTGGAGGCCGCCGACATCGAGCAGGCCCGCGCCGTCGCGGGCCGCCTCGCGGACGTGGTGAAGTCGGCGCTGGGCTAGACCGCCCCGCCCTGCTGTGAGCCGGCCCCGCCGTACGAAGCCTCGTACGGCGGGGCCGTTTGCGTACCCGCTGCCGTTGCCCGTTCCCGTTCCCGTTCCCGTTCCCGTTCCCGTTCCTCCTCCCGTTCCCGTTCGCGGGGCCCCGGGCGGGCTCAGGTCTTCGGCTGGGGCGTCCTGCGGTGCCAGCGGCCGCGCTGGGTGCGCCACAGCAGCTTCTGGCCGGTCAGGGTCAGCACACCGGCCAGGATGATCCCGCACAGGTTCAGCAGCAGCTGTTCCGCCGAGCCCCACATCTGGCCGAACTCGCCGTAGCTCAGGGCCACGGCCGCGTTGGCGGCCGCCGGGACGGTGGTCACCGAGATCGCGACGCCGACCAGCGCGCCGGACTTCGCGGAGGTCAGCGAGAGCACCCCGGCCACACCGGCGAGCAGGGCCACGACGAACGAGAACGGGTCCGGCTGCCAGATGAAGCTGGTGTTCGGGCGGGGCTTGTCCAGCATTCCCGCGTGGAACAGGCCGAGGGCGTCCATCACCAGGCTGAAGACGGTGGTGGCGACCATCGCGGCGGCGAAGCCCACGAGCAGGGCGAACAGGGAGCGGGCGGCCAGCTTCGGGGCGCGCCGCACCAGGCCGGTGCAGACTCCGGCGAGCGGCCCGAACTCGGGGCCGACCGCCATCGCGCCCACGATCAGGACGGCGTTGTCGAGGACGACGCCGCAGGCCGCGATCATGGTCGCGATGATCATGAAGGCGCTGTAGGTGATGCTGAGGTTGGACTCCTCGTGGGTGGCCTCGCTCAGCTGCTCCCACAGCACGGCGTCGGCGCCTTCTCCCGGAGCCTCCTCCTCGGCCCGGTCGGCGCGCTCCGACAGGGAGAGGTCGATGTTCTCGACCGCGATCGAGCCGTCCTTGTCGATACCGAGCCCGCGCAGCTCGTGCAGGAGCGCGTCGCCCGCCTCGCGCGCCACGTCGCACAGCACGATGTCGCCCGGCGGAATGCGGGCCGCACCGGGGAACACCGCCAGATGGGTGGTGCCGACGGTCCCCTCGACGATCCGGACCACGGCGTCCGTCCGGTCGGACGGGGTGATCATCCGTAGATGCAGCATGGCCGCACAGTAGCGTCAGAGCTTGCGCAGGCTCAGCTTCTGCACCTTGTGGTCGGGGCCCTTGCGCACGACGAGGGTGGCCCGGCCGCGGGTCGGGGCCACGTTCTCCAGCAGGTTGGGCCTGTTGATGGTCCGCCACATCGTCTGCGCGTACTCCAGCGCCTCCTCCTCGGAGACCTGCGTGTACTTGCGGAAGTAGGAGAACGGGTTCTGGAAGGCCGTCTCGCGCAGCTTGCGGAACCGGTTGAGGTACCAGCGCTCGATGTCCTCGGGGCGCGCGTCCACGTACACGCTGAAGTCGAAGTAGTCGGCCAGGCCCACCCGGGTGCGGCCGTCCTTGCCGGGCAGGGCCGGCTGCAGGACGTTGAGGCCCTCGACGATCAGGATGTCCGGGCGGCGCACGACGAGCTGCTCCCCGGGGACGATGTCGTAGATCAGGTGCGAGTAGACCGGGGCCGTGACCTCGTCCTTGCCCGCCTTGATGTCGGCGACGAAGCGGGTCAGCGCGCGGCGGTCGTAGGACTCGGGGAAGCCCTTGCGGGCGGTCAGGCCGCGCCGCTGGAGCTCCTTCATCGGGTACAGGAAGCCGTCCGTGGTGACCAGCTCCACGCGCGGGTGCTCCGGCCAGCGGGCGAGGAGGGCCTGGAGGAGGCGGGCCACCGTGGACTTGCCGACGGCGACGGAACCGGCGACCCCTATGACGAAGGGGGTGCCCTGCTGCGCGCCGTGGCCGTTGCCGGCGTCGCCGAGGAAGGTGTTGAGGGTGCCGCGCAGGTTGCTCGTGGCTTCCACGTACAGGTTCAGCAGCCGGGAGAGCGGCAGGTAGACGTCGCGGACCTCGTCGAGGTCGATGACGTCGCCCAGGCCCCGAAGCCGCTCGACCTCGTCGGCCGTGAGCGGGAGCGGGGTGCGCTCGCGCAGGGCGCTCCACTCGGCGCGGGTGAGGTCGACGTAGGGGGACGCGTCGGACCGGCGGTGGGGGCGCTCCGGGCGGTCGGTGCGCTCCGTTGCGCGGTCCGGCGTGCTTCGTGGCGGCGAAGTGATCACAGGGCCATTGTCGGGGCTCGGAGGCCGTTGTGGGTGGTGTGGTCGGTCACGTGGGATGGGGTCGTATGTCCCGGGCCGGGCGGGTTGTACGGGGGCCGGTATCGATTGGAGGCAGCTGCGGTCTCATCGGGATCACGATGCGCGGGGCGGCCGGTAAACGTGGACGGGGCGGTGCGGGGGCCCCGTACGGTGTTGATCACCGCAGCTCTTCAGGCCGCTCCCTTTCCGGGGGCCGCCGCGCGCTGCCCTTTTCACCGAATTTCCTGTGGGGGGAAAATCATCATGCGCACCGCATTCGTACGCCGTACCGTCCTGTCCGCCGCGGCCCTGTCCCTGGCGCTGCTCGCCACCGCCTGCGGCGGCTCCGACAAGGCGGACGCGAAGGACGACACCAAGCCGATCCCGCCGACCACGTCACCCTGGACGAGTCGGTGGGCATGGCCTTCCTCGTCGTACTGGAGGCGATGACGCCGGCCGAACGCGTGGCGTTCGTCCTGCACGACGTCTTCCGGTACCCCTTCGCCCCCCTCGGCCGCCGTGCGTCGATGATCGGTAGTGTCTCGGTAGTCCGACGACGTGGCCCCGCACGATGCGGGGCGAGGACCAGGGGGCGGTCGCAGTCATGAGCAGCACCATCGAGGCAGGGCCCGACGGGACCGAACCGGGCCCCGGCGTGGTCGTCGGGGAGCGGCGCCGGCTGATCAACCTCGCCTACCGGCTGCTCGGTTCACTGGCCGAGGCCGAGGACGCCGTACAGGAGACGTACGCGCGCTGGTACGCCATGTCGCGCCGGCAGCAGGAGGCCGTCGAGTCTCCCGGAGCCTGGCTCACGACCGTGGCCGGCCGCATCTGCCTGGACGTCCTCGGCTCGGCGCGCGCACGGCGCGAGCGCTACGTCGGCTCGTGGATCCCCGAGCCGCTGCCCGACCGCACGGAATGGTTCAGCGGGCGGGCCGGTGGCGGCGGTGGCGAGCCGGCCGATCCCGCCGACCACGTCACCCTGGACGAGTCGGTGGGCATGGCCTTCCTCGTCGTACTGGAGGCGATGACGCCGGCCGAACGCGTGGCGTTCGTCCTGCACGACGTCTTCCGGTACCCCTTCGCCGAGATCGCCGGGATCGTCGGGCGCACTCCGGCGGCCTGCCGGCAGCTGGCCTCCTCGGCCCGTCGGCGCGTCCGGGCCGAGCGGGTGCCGGCGGGTCCGACGGCCGGACAGGCCGGTGTGGTGCGGCACTTCAAGGAGGCGTGGGAGGCCAGGGACATCGAGGCCCTCGTCGGCCTCCTCGACCCGAACGCCGCGATGGTCGCCGACGGCGGCGGCCTGGTCGGCACCGTCCTGCGCCCGGTCGAGGGCAGCAAGCTGATCGCCCAGTACCTGATCCACATCGCGGACAAGGCGCCCGGGCTCACGCTCCTGGAACGGACGGTCAACGGCCGGCCCGGCCTGGTGGCCCAGTACGCCGGGGTCACCGTCACCGTGGCGGCGTTCGACCTCGCCGGCGACCGCGTCACCCGCATCTGGGCGGTCCGCAACCCGGAGAAGCTCCGCCCGTGGACCGAGCACGGACGGAACCTCCCGCCGGACACCTAGTGCTAGGCCGTTCCGGCCCGGCGTGACATGCCGCCTTCGGCGTAATGGGAGCGCCGGGCCGTCGCAGCGCTGCACGCTTGGGGCCCCGCCGGCGCGGACGGGTGGGGACGCGACACCGAAAGGCCCGGATGACCGGTCTCGCTGACTCCCGAGCACGACGCGGCGGGCGGGCGCGGGAACTCGCGCGGACCGAGGGCCCGGCGGCGGCCCGCATCGTGGTCACCGTCACCGTCGCCTGGCAGGTCGCGCTGTGGCTGGGGGCCGACCAGCCACCGGTGTTCGCGGCGATCGTCCCGCTGGTGGCCCTGCGCGGCGATCCGATGACGGCCCTGGGCACCTCGCTGCGGCGGACCCTGGGCGTGGTGGCGGGCGTGGTGATCGGGATCGTCGTCCTGAACGTGCTGAGTCCCTCGACCGTCGCGCTGGCCCTGGTGGTGGCCCTGGGCCTGGGCGTCGGAATGGTCCTGCGGGCCGGCGGCGGGCTGAACATCCAGGTGGCGGCGTCGTCGCTGCTGGTCTTCGCCAGCACCTCCCCCGACGCGTACGCGCTGCACCGCGTCTGGGAGACCGCGGAGGGCGCGGCCGTGACGATCCTGCTCGCGCCGCTGCTGTGGCCGCCCGACCCCCACCGCATCCTGGGGGCCGTCAGCGAGGACTGCCGTGCACGCCTGGCCCAGGCCCTCACCGGCACCGCGGCGGCCCTGCGCCCCGACCGGGCCGCGGCCCTCGACAACCTCTCCCAGGTGAACGCGGACGTCGAGGCGGTGCACGCCGGCGCGGCGCGGGCCCGCGAGGCCGAACGCGCCATGAGGTTCAACCCCCTGCGCCGGCGTCAGCGCGAGACCGTACGGCTCCAAGCCCAGGCCATCGACACCGCCGACCGCCTCGCGGCGCACGTGGCGACGTGGGCCGGGGAGGTCGCCGTGTTCGCCGGCCGGGAAGACCTCGCCGCGGACCTCGTCCGGGCCGGTGCCCGGCTCCCCGAACCGGCCGCGCTCACGGCGCGCGCCATCGGGCACGCCCTGTCCGGAGGCGATCCCCTGCCCGCCGTGGCGACCGCGCGCACCGGCCTGGCCGCGTACGCCCGCGCGGACTCCCGGCCGGTCGCCGTCGCCCTGCGCCGCCCCCTCCACCGGATCCTCGACGAGCTCGACCGTACGTCTCCGCGCCAGGACGACACCGCCCACGGCTAGTGCTGTGACCGGTGTTCAGGACGGGGCGAAGAGCTTTTCGAGGACGTGTGCCACGCCGTCCTCCTCGTTGGACACCGTGTGCCGCGGCACCGCGGAGCGCACGTCCGGGTGGGCGTTGGCCATGGCGTAGCCGGCGCCCGCCCATTTCAGGATGGTCAGGTCGTTGGGCATGTCGCCGAAGGCGACGACCTCGTCGGCCGTGATGCCGCGCTGGGCGCACAACGCCGAGAGGGTGCCGGCCTTGGTGACGCCCGGCGCGCTGATCTCCAGCAGGCCACGGCCCCCGGAGTGGGTGAACTGCGCCTGGCCGCCCGCCGTTCTCTCCGCGACGGCGAGCAGGAAGTCCGCGTCCCGGAGGGCCGACCAGGCGAGCAGCTTGACGATGGCGACTTCCGTCAGCCACAGGTCCGTCAGGGACGGTACGGGCGATTCGACGTCGGCGCCTCCCGAGAACCGGTGCAGGTACGCCGGCTCGTACAGGACCCGGCCGCCGCTCTCCACGGCGAAGCCCAGATCCGGCACGGCCTGCGACAGCACGGCGGCCACGCCGCGGGCGACGTCCACGGGCAGGGCGCGCGACTCGACGACGCTGCGCGTCGCGACGTCGTAGACGAGCGCGCCGTTGCTGCACACCGCCGTGCCGACGATGCCGGTCGCGGCGGCGAGCACGTCCACGTACCGGGGCGGCCGGGCGGTGACGAAGACGACCTCGGCGCCGGCGTCCGAGGCGGTGCGCAGCGCGCGGAGCGTGCGGATCGAGAGGCTGCCGTCGTTGCGCAGGAGCGTGCCGTCGAGATCGGTGGCGATCAGCCGGGGAGGATTCATCGCTCGATGTTACGGAACCGCACGGACGCCCACAGCACTCCAAAGGCTCCCTTATGGATGCGTGTCATTTGAATGAACTCGCTTATGATCGGGTGTCAGTGACGGCGTACGGGAGCGGGAGCGTGGCGCGGGCATGAAGACGATCGGGCTGATCGGCGGGATGAGCTGGGAGTCGACGGCCGAGTACTACCGGATCCTCAACGAGCGCACGCGCGAGCGGCTCGGCGGGCTCCACTCCGCCCGCTGCGTGCTCTACTCCGTGGACTTCGCGGAGATCGAGCAGTTGCAGGTCCAGGGGCGGTGGGCGGAGGCGGGCGAGGTGCTGGCCGGGGCCGCCCGGTCGCTGGAGGCCGCGGGAGCGGATCTGCTGCTCATCTGCACCAACACCATGCACAAGGTGGCCGACCGCGTCGAGGCGGCCACTTCGCTCCCGCTGCTCCACCTCGCGGACACCACGGCAGCCGCCGTCCGCGCCGCCGGTCTGAGCCGGGTGGGGCTGCTGGGCACCGCGTTCACCATGGAGCAGGACTTCTACCGCGGCCGCCTGGAAGCGGGCGGGCTCGACGTCCGCGTTCCGGACCCCGAGGGGCGCGCGCTCGTGCACCGGGTGATCTACGAGGAGCTCTGCCTCGGCGTCGTCCGCGAGCAGTCGCGCGCGGCCTACCGCCGGGTCGTCGAAGACCTCGTCGCCGGGGGCGCCGAGGGCGTTGTCCTGGGGTGCACCGAGATCGAACTCCTCATCGGCCCCGGGGACAGCCCCGTACCGGTCTTCCCCACCGCCCGCCTGCACGCTGAGGCGGCGGTCGACGCGGCCCTGACCGGACCCGCCGGCTGAGCGGGCCGAAGGGGCGACAGGCCGACGGGCCGCTCAGCCGACGGGATGACGGGCCGACGGGATGACGCGGATGACCGGGCCGGCCGTCCCCGACCCGCACCGGCCGGCCCCAACCGGCCCCGGCCCGCGCCGAATTCGCGCGACAGGACGCGCCTGCTCTGGAAGGCTTCGGAACCGGAACAAGCGGTGGCGACGACGGGCGATGTGCGATCGATGGGGTTCACACTCGAAGGACCGGTCCTGGAAGGCCGGCTCGTACGCCTGGAGCCACTGGGCCACCGGCACGCGGCGGACCTGGCCCTGGCGGCCGAGGAGGACCGGGCCTCCTACGGGTTCACCTGGGTGCCCGCGGCAGCCACCGTCGGGGGATACGTCGACGCCCAGCTCGCCCGGGCCGCCGCCGGGAAGCTGGCCCCGTACGCGCAGGTGGACCGGGCGTCGGGACGCGCCGTCGGGGTCACGGCCTACTGGGATCCCAGGCCGTGGCCGACCGGAGACGGCCTGTACGCGATCGAGGTCGGTTTCACCTGGCTCGCGGGGTCGGCCCAGGGGACGGGCGTCAACACCGAAGCCAAGTACCTGCTGTTCCGGCACGCCTTCGAGAACTGGGCGGTGGAACGCCTGGATTTGAAGACCGATGCCCGCAACGCCCGCTCACGGGCGGCCATCGAAGGCGTGGGCGCGCGCTTCGAGGGCGTGCTGCGCAATTGGTCCCGGTCCTGGGCGCCGGGCGAGGACGGCCGGCTCCGCGACTCCGCGATCTTTTCGATCACCTCGACGGAATGGCCGGACTGCCGGTCGGTGCTGGAGCGGCGGATCGCCCGCGCCCTCGAACACCGCCGGGTCGGCGGGGAGCTCCCCGTCCGGGCCTGAGCGGCCGGGCCGTCAGACCCTGTCGGCCCCGGCCCGCCACACGGTACGGAGCAGTTCGGCGGTGGCCGGCGCCTGGGCGAGCCCCGCACCGTACGCCGGTTCCCAGCGCGCCAGGTCCTGCAGGTCCGCGCCGAAGGCCCGTACCGCGTCCGGGTCCGGCCCGACGGCCACCACGGTCCGCGCCGCGACGGCCGACAGCTGCCGTTCGAGCCGCTCGCGTGGGAACAGGTGCGCCATCGGCTCGATGACGACGAGCGTGCGGGCGCCGGCCGCGAGGTCCGCGTTCGGCCCCGCGCGCAGGGCTCCGTCCATGTACCGCCGCCCCCGGACGGCCACGGGCGGCTCCGCCCCGGGGAACGCGCTGCTCGCGGCCACCGCGTGCACCAGCGGCACGCCGCTCGTGCGGTCCCACACCACGGGCTTCCCGGTGGCCGCGTCCACGGCGGTGATCAACAGCCTCCGGTCCGGCCAGGCGTCCGCGCCGATGAGGGCGCTCCGCCCCGCGAGCAGCGCCTGCTCGGCGGCGTCGGCGTCGGACCCGGCGGCGGCGTCCGAACGGGACCGGGCTTCGGCGTGGTCGAGGGCGATCCGGCCGATCCGACGGCGGGCCTCCCCTGGTTCCAGGCCCTCCCCGAGCACGGTGAACACGGCGCCCATGACGGCCCCGTCCACCGCGTTCCGGGGCTCCCGCGGCCCCGGCCCGCGCTCCGGTGCGGCGAGCCGGTCGAGGTCCTGACCGGTGGTCAGCAGTGCGCCGACCAGCGCGCCGGCCGACGTGCCGACGGTCAGGTCGGCCTCGCCGAGATCGACCCCGCCGCGGCGCAGTCCGGCGGCCAGTCCCGTCATCCAGGCCGTGCCGACCGGCCCTCCCGGGCCCAGTACGAGCGTCCGTTCGAAGATGGCTCCGGTGTCGTGGTTCACGGCTTCGTCCCCTGTCGTCTGGTGCTGTGGCCAACACGGGCGACCGTAGGACCTCAACCGAAGTTCAGGTCAACCGGTCCACGGGGTCGGGGGTCCTGTCCTCCGCGCGTGCGCCGAGGTAGGACTCCAGCCCGGCGGCCCCGGTGAGCAGTGCGCGCCCGCGGGCCGACAGCCGGGTCCGCCAGTCGCCGAGGGCCGCCTCCAGCGGCTCCGGCCCGCCGGCCGCCCGTACCCGGTCGAGCAGCGGGGCGATCTGCTGCGGCAAGTAGCCGCCCCGTCTGAGCTGATGGGCCAGCCGTGCGTCCCGTACGTCGGCCTCGCCGTAGACCCGGTACCCGGTCTCCGGGTCGCGGCGCGGCCGCACCAGCCCGGCGCGCTCCCACTTGCGCAGCGTCGCGGGCCGGATCCCGAGCCGGCCCGCCAGCGGCCCGATGAACGTCCCGCCGGGACCGGCCGCCGTGTAGGGCCCGGGCTCGGCACGGGACTCCAGGCCGCGCAGGGCGTGCTCGACCGACTGGAGGGTCCGCCGGTCCTCCAGGTGCTCGGCGTGGCTCTCGTCGATGAGGCCGAGTGCTTCGTCGAGGAGGTCCCCGTTCACCGCGCGCATGATCGACGCCGCCCTCTGGTGGCCGTGTCCGGGCACCAGCGCGAGGAACGCGTCCAGGGCCCGCGCGTGCAGCGGGGCGTAGGTGCGGTATCCGTGGGGCGTGCGCCCGGCGGCCGGGAGGATGCCGGCCGCCTCGTAGTTCCTGACAGCCTGCGTGGACAGGCCGTGTCCGCGTGCCAGATCGACCGGCCTGAGCCGGTCGTCCCTTTGTCTTTGAGGGTTCTGCATCATCGACCTGCCCAGATCTGCCACAAGTCTCAACCGGAGGTTCAAGGATAGTGTTGAGGGCATGGCTTTTGGAATCAAGGACACCGCGCGCGCCGTCGATGCCGCCGCCGTCATGGGGATGTTCCCGTGCCGCCCCCGGCTGCTCGCCCTGGGCGAGCCCACGCACGGCGAGGACACCCTGCTCGATCTGCGCAACGAACTCTTCCGGCAGCTCGTCGAGCGGGAGGGCTACCGGACGATCGCGATCGAGAGCGACTGCATGGCGGGCCTGGTCGTGGACGCGTACGTCGCCTCGGGCGAGGGCAGCCTCGACGAGGTCATGGAGCGCGGATTCAGCCACGGGTTCGGCGCGTCCGCGGCCAACCGCGAACTCGTGCGCTGGATGCGCGCCCACAACGCCGACCGGCCCGCGGCGGAGCGGGTCCGCTTCGCCGGCATCGACGGCCCGATGGAGATCACCGGCGCCGGGAGCCCCCGGCAGGCGCTCACCGCGCTCCACGAGCACCTCGCGGCCCATGGGGACAAGGGCCTGCTCCCCTGCTCCGCGCACACGCTCGACCGCCTGCTCGGCGACGACGACCGGTGGACCGAGCCGGCCGCGATAATGGACCCGTCCCGGGCCCTCGGGCAGTCGGCCGAGGTGAGGGAACTGCGGCTGCTCGCGGACGACATGGTGGCGCTGCTCGACATGCAGACGCCGCACCTGATCACGGCGGGCTCACGGGACGACTGGGACCGGGCCCGCCTCCACGGGCGCACGGCGACCGGCCTGCTGCGCTACCACTTCTGGATGGGCGACACGTCGCCGAGCCGCATGTCGCGGCTGATGGCGCTGCGCGACGGGATGATGGCCGACAACCTCCTCGCCCTCGCCGAACGGGGCCCGGCGCTGGTCCACGCCCACAACCGGCATCTCCAGCGGGAGGTGAGCACGGTGCGGATGGGCGAGCTGCCACTGGAGTGGTGGAGCGCCGGCGCGATCGTGAGCGCCCGGCTGGGTGAGCAGTACGCCTTCCTTGCCACGGCGGTCGGCACGATCCGCCACCACGGAGTGGACGTACCGGAGCCGGACACCCTGGAAGGGGTCCTGTACGCGCTCCCGGAGGACGTCTGTGTCGTGGACGCCGCCTTGCTGGCCGACGCCCTCGGCGACGAGCGGCCCGTCCCCCGCGCGTCCCCCTACTTCGGCTACTTCCCGCTGGACCCGGCGCACTTGGCCGAAAACGACGGGATCATGTTCGTCAAGGACCTCCCTCCGAGCTAGGCCGCCGTCTCTTTCGGATCTTGCCGGGCCGGCGTGCCGGCGTCCGTGCCGTTGCCGCCTCCCACGGATGTCGCAGGGCCCGCGCACGGCCGTAAAATGGGTGCGGGGGTGGTGGCCATGAGCGAGGAAATCGAGGGCGCTGCCGAGGAGTTCGAGCGGGCGGTCAGCCGGCTGCGCGGCGAGCTGCGGTCCGTCGCGGCCCGGGTCTCCCCCGGCGTCGAACCCCGCGCCGAGGAGCGGACCGCCGACCGGCACACCGCGGGCGGCGCGATGGGCAAGCGGTTCTCGATGTCCCTGTTCCTGGCCGAAACATCCTACGAGTCCGCTGTCGGCGCCGCCGCCGACGCGTTCGCCGCGGCGGGCTGGCGCACCGAGTCCCGCCGGTCCTTCCACGGGCATCCTTTCCTCAGGGCCACGCGCGAGGGGTTCGAGGCGGGTGTCGGCGCCGCGGGCCGCACCCTGCGGATCTCGGGCCAGACACCCGTGGTGTGGATCCACGCGCAGTGGGTACGTCCGCCGCGCGCGGCCACCCCGGAGACGCTGAAGCCCGGCTACCGGCTGTGCGCCGTGTGCGAGGGCTGGGGCTCGTGCCGCGCGTGCGAGGGCCTGGGCTTCGTGAACAGCCGGAGGTGCGCGGAGTGCGGGCTCGGGATGGACTGCCCGGACTGCCGGGGCACCGGGCAGGAGCGCGTGCGCCGGGTAGCCGGCGGCCGCTGACTCTCCTCGCCACTTTCAACGTATAGCGCACCAGGGGGCTTGCGGCAAGACCCCTGCCCTCCCGCAGAATCGCCGATCGTAGGCATGAGCGGCGGATGTTGATGGGAGTGCACGTTGATCGACGTGATCATTGCAGGCGGTGGACCGACCGGGTTGATGCTGGCGGGCGAGCTGCGGCTGGCCGGGGTGCGCACCGTCGTGCTCGAGAAGCTGGCCGAGCCGACCCTGCAGTCGCGCGGGCAGGGCCTGCACGCGCGCAGCGTGGAGATGATGGACCAGCGCGGCCTGCTGGACCGGTTCTCCGCGGTCAGTGAGAGGTTCCGGGTCGGCGGTCTCTTCGGCGGCGTCATGAAAGCGTGGCCGGACGGGCTGGACACGGCTCACGCGTACGGCCTGGCCGTCCCCCAGCCGGTCACCGAGCGGCTGCTCGAAGAGCGCGCCCTCGAACTCGGCACGGAGATCCGGCGCGGTTGCGAAGTGGTGGGGCTGAACCAGGACGAGGACGGGGTGAGCGTCACTCTGGCGGACGGTACGCGGCTGCGCTCGCGCTACCTCGTCGGCTGTGACGGCGGCCGCAGTGCGGTGCGCAAACTGATCGGCGTCGGTTTCCCCGGCGAGCCCGCCAAGGTCGAGACGCTGCTGGGCGAGATGGAGCTCACCGAGGATCCGGCGGTGATCGCCGCCGCCGGCGCGGAGGTCAACAAGACCCAGCCGCGGTTCGGGGCGGCCCCCCTCGGGAACGGGGTGTACCGCGTCGTCGCGCCCGCCGCCGGCGTGGCCGAGGACCGTACGGCCGCACCCACGCTCGACGAGTTCAAGGAGCGGCTGCGGGCCTTCACGGGCAGCGACTTCGGCGCGCACTCGCCGCGCTGGCTGTCCCGGTTCGGCGACGCCACCCGGCAGGCCGAGCGGTACCGGGCCGGCCGGGTGCTGCTGGCCGGGGACGCGGCGCACATCCACCCGCCGACCGGCGGGCAGGGGCTCAACCTCGGTGTGCAGGACGCGTTCAACCTCGGCTGGAAGCTGGCCGCCGAGGTCCGCGGCTGGGCGCCCGAGGGGCTCCTGGACAGCTACCACACCGAGCGGCACCCGGTGGGCGCGGCCGTGCTGGACAACACCCGTGCGCAGATCACCCTGATGGGGAGCGATCCGGGCGCGACCGCACTGCGCGCGCTGTTCTCGAAGCTGATGGACTTCGAGGAGGTGAACCGGTACGTGACCGGGATGATCACCGCGGTCGATGTCCGCTACGACGTGGGCGAGGGCCACGAACTGCTCGGCCGGCGGCTGCGGGACGTGGAACTGAAGCAGGGCCGCCTGTACGGGCTGATGCACGGCGGCCGCGGACTCCTCCTCGACCAGACCGGCCGCCTGTCGGTGGCGGGCTGGGCGGACCGGATCGACCACGTGGTCGACGTCAGCGAGGAGCTGCGCGAACGGGAGGTGCCCGCCGTGCTGTTGCGGCCCGACGGCCATGTGGTGTGGGTCGGTGAGGACCAGCGGGATCTGCTGGCCCGCCTGCCGCGGTGGTTCGGCGCCGCCACGGTCTGACCGCCCGGCGGCCGCGGTCATCGCGCGAGGAACTCCGCGACGGCCCCCACGAAGCGGTCGGCGTCGTCGAGCCAGGGGTAGTGTCCGGCTCCCGGCTGCACCACGAGCGCCGCGTCGGGGAACAGCTCCGCGAACTCGGCCGTCGTGGCGGGCGGGCTGTTGAGGTCGAAGCTCCCGGTGAGCAGCAGGACGGGGGCCCCGTGGCCGGCAAGCGCGGCCCGGGTGCCCTCCGGGTCGAAGGCGCCCTCGGCCGCGAACCCGGCCACGGCTTCCGTGTTGCTCGGCCGGCCGGCCGCGTGGTGTTCCCGCGCGGCCTCGTCCCACCGGCCGCAGAAGAAGGGGGCGATGGCGTCCCAGTCGCTGCCCGTTCCCCCGGTGATCGCTTCCAGCGCGGCGAACGCCGCCGGGAACCACGGCTCCCCCTGCCGCGACAGGGCGACCTCCCGTCGGGTCTCTCCCGCGATCGCGATGCCCACGGCGCGGGCACCGGGGCCGATCAGCGCGAGCCTGCCGGCCCTCTCCGGGTACCGGGCCGCGTACTGCGCGGCGATGTTCGCGCCGGCGGAGTGGCCGAGCAGGTCCGTCCGGGCCAGTCCGAGGTGCTCGCGCAGCGCCTCGACGTCGTCGACCAGCCGGTCGCACCGGTAGGAGGAGGTGTCTTCGGGAACCGCGGATCCGCCGGTGCCGCGAAGGTCCAGGACGATCAGGCGGCGGTGGGCGGACAGGCCGCCGAGATCCCCGAGGTAAGCGGAGTCCGCGGGACCTCCCGGGATGCAGACGAGCGGGTCGCCGTGGCCGGTCGCGCGGTAGGCGAGCCGGGTTCCGTCAGGGGCGGTGAAAGTGGGCATGACCGGGATCCTGCCATCCACAACCGGGTCGTACAACCCGGTTGTACAACCCGGTTATGCGGGCAGGGCGCCTGGTGTATAACTGGGTTGTGGCAGCCGACGAGAGCACGTACCGGACCCCCGAGACGCTGACCGAGGAACAGGCCGGGCGGATGCTCGCCGGCATGAACGAGGTCATCCGCGCCGGCGAGGAGATGCGCGCGCTGCGCGCCGAGATGATCAAGGTGTTCGCGAGCCTCGGCTGGACGCAGGAGCGCATCGCGCAGCTGACCGGCATGAGCCAGCCCGCCGTGTCCAAGCAGGTGGCGAAGCACCGGACCGAGGCCCCGGAGCCCCCGATGGGGCTGTCCCTCGACCAGGACGACGCGCCGTGGCTCGAGGGGCGGCTGTGGGGGCTCGCCGAGGTGCTCTCCGAAGCCTTCGGGGAGGCGGCGAGCTGCACCCCCTGCGTCGACGCCCTCGCCCGGGGGAGGAAGCGCCTCACGCCCCAGAACGTCGACGCGCTGCGCCGCCTCGTCGAAGCGGACCTGAGGGAACACCGGGCGGAGCTGCCCACCGGCTGCCGCGCCGCGTACGACGAGATCAGCCGCGGCCTCGACCTCCCCTCCGGAGCCGCCGCCACCGGGCCCGCGGCCGTGCGCCGCTCGCTCGCCCACCGGATCCAGCGCGACCGGATCGCTCAAGGCGCCTGAGCCGCTCCCGCGAAGCCCTCCGGGTTCTTCGGGTTCTTCGGGGTCCCTCCGGGTCCTCAGGGTCCGCCGGGGTGGTCCTCCGCTCTCACCCTCCCGACAACCGGTACGCGTCGAGCGCGAGGGTGAGCGCGATCAGGTCCCGGGGCCGCGACAGCGAGCGCGAGGTCACGTGCTCCAGCCTGCGCAGGCGGTTGAAGACCGTGTTGCGGTGGCAGTACAGGCGGCCGGCCGCCCGGCCGGCCGAACCCTCCGCGGCCAGCCAGGCGTCCAGGGTCTCGAGCAGCATCGCCCGGTCCGCCGGATCCAGCTCCAGCAGCGGTCCCAGTACCGACAGGACCAGTTCCGCCGAGAGCTCCGGCTGGCGGACCACCAGGGCCGTGGGCAGCCGGTCGGTCAGCTGCACCAGGGTCCGCTCGTCCTGCCCGCAGGTCCGCAGCGCCGTCTCCGCCAGCCGCCGTGCCCGGCCCAGTTCGGCCAGGCCCTCCACGGCCGGGCTGATCCCGCCCGGCCCCGGACAGCGGTCGGCCAGCTCCACCGCCAGATCGGCCGGCGAGCAGTCGCCCAAGGCAACGACCGCCAGCTCCCGTTCCGTGCGCATCCGCCAGAACAGGCGCATCCCGCGCGCCGCCGCCACCCGGTGCACGGCGTCGCCCCGGTCCGCGGGCAGCACCACCACCGCGTACCTCCCCTGCTCCGGCAGGTCCAGGGCCAGCGCCACCTGGGCGGCCAGCCCGGGCGACGCGTCCCCCTCCAGGAGCGCGTCCAGCAGGGCCTGCACCCTCTCGTCGCTGCGCCGGCGCATCTCCAGCTCCGCCGTCCGGTAGGCCTCGGCGGTCGCGGTCGCCTGCTGTTCGATCCCCGCCCACATGGCCCCGGCCGCACGCGCCAGTACGGGCAGCGCCTCCGGGTCCTTCTCGGTGACGATGTCCAGCAGGGCGTCCCAGGTGAGCCGCCCCGCCCTGCGGTACGCGTAGAGCAGCAGGTCCAGCGGAAGCCCCTGCTCGGCCCGCCTGCGGCCCAGCTCCTCGGCGTACGCGAGGTCCTTGCGCGGCGCGGACCTCCGCGCCGCGAACGCCTCGATCCCGTAGTGCATGGCCTCGCTGACCTGCTGCCAGTGCTCGTCCCGGGGCACGGCGAGGTCGAACAGCGGCGAGTGCTTCGCCAGGTCCTCGATGAGCTGGTCGGTGAGTCCGGGGATGCCGGCGATCAGTACGTCCGCTGCCGACAGCAGGACCGACCATTCCTGTTCCGTGCGCGTTCTGCGTCCGCCCATGGGCGCCGAGGATGTCATCCGCATCCGCCCCCGTCAGCGGCCCGCGCAACAGGTCTGTGCGTTTGCACAACGCGGTTCGGCCGCCGCTGGTCATCCGCAGCGATTCCGCTTCCGACCGTGGACGGCGGCCCTGCCCGGTGCTGGTCTGTGCGCCAGCACAAGGTCCCGCGGAGGAGAAGAACAGAGGAGAAGGGAGAGTACGTGGCTTCGCTACAGGTGCGTGCGCTGTCGGCCGGCTACGGGCCGGTCCGGGCGCTGCGCGCCGTATCGCTCGACGTGCCCGCCGGAGCGGTGGTCGTCGTCCTGGGCGGGAACGGGGCCGGAAAGTCGACGCTGCTGCGCGCCGTGTCCCGGACGCTCCCGTTCCACCGGGGCGCCGTGACGGAGGGGACCATCAGCTTCGACGGCAGGCCGCTCGACGGGCTCGGCCCGGACCGGGTGGTCGCCGCCGGTGTGGTGCAGGTTCCCGAGGGGCGGCAGGTGTTCACGCGGATGACCGTCGCGGACAATCTCCGCGCCGGGGCGCTGGGCGGCCGTTCGGGGTCCCGCGCGGACACCGCCCGGTCCCTCGCCCGGGTGCACGAGCTGTTCCCCGTACTGGCCGAGCGGGCGCGCCAGCGCGCCGGCCTGCTGTCCGGCGGCGAGCAGCAGATGCTCGCCCTGGGCCGGGCGCTGATGGCCCGCCCCCGCCTGCTGCTCCTCGACGAGCCCACCCTCGGGCTGGCCCCCAAGATGGCCTCCGCCATCGCGGAGACCGTCACCGAGATCAACGCCTCCGGCACTTCGGTGCTCCTCGTCGAACAGAACGCGGCCCTGGCCCTGCGCCTGTCCTCCCACGCCTACGTGCTGGAGGTCGGCGAGGTCACCCTGGACGGCCCGGCCGCGGAGCTGGCCGCCTCGGACGAGGTCCGCCGACGCTATCTCGGCATCACCGACGAGGCCGCGCCCTCGCGGGCACCGGCCGGGGCGCAGGCACCTGACGGGGCGCCCCGCACGCTGCGCAGGTGGTCCGCGTGACCGGGTCCTGGTCGCCTCCCCCGCCGCTCGAGGTCAGCGGGGTCACCGTCCGCTTCGCGGGCCTGACCGCCCTCGACTCCGTCTCCTTCACCGTGGACCCCGGCAGCGTCCACGCCGTCATCGGGCCCAACGGGGCGGGCAAGTCGACCTGCTTCAACGTGCTCTCCGGGGTGTACCGGGCCACCGCCGGCAGCGTCCGCTTCGGGACCGCCGAGCTCACCGGCCTCGCCCCGCACGACGTCGCGGCCCTGGGCGTCGCCCGGACCTTCCAGAACCTGGCGCTCCCCCCGCACACCACGGTCGCCGACAGCCTGCTCCTGGGCCGCCACCGGCTGATGCGGTCGGGGTTCCTGGCCGCCGGACTGCGGCTGCCGGCCGCCGCGCGCGAGGACCGCCTGCACCGTGAACGCGTACGGGAGATCGCCGCGTTCGTCGGCCTGGAGGGCGACCTCGGGGCGCCGGCGGGCTCGCTCCCGTACGGAAAGCAGAAGCTCGTCGAGCTCGCCCGGGCCCTGTGCATGGAGCCCCGGCTGCTGCTCCTGGACGAACCCGTCGCCGGCATGACCGCGGACGAGCGCCACCGCACGGCCGCCGTCATCGCCGGCGTCCGTGACGGCCTCGGAATCTCGATCGTGCTGGTCGAACACGACATGGGGGTGGTGATGCGGCTCGCGGACGCGGTGACCGTACTCGACTTCGGCAGGCGCATCGGCGGCGGGACCCCCGCGCAGGTGCAGAACGACCCCGCGGTGATCCGCGCGTACCTCGGAGAGGAGGACCCGGCCGCGTGAGCACCTTCCTCGAACTGCTCTTCGGCGGAATTTCGATGGGCAGCGTCTACGCGCTCATCGCCCTCGGCTTCGTGATCATCTTCAAGGCCACCGAGGTGGTCAACTTCGCCCACGCCTCGCTCCTGCTGGCCGGCGGGTACGTCACGGCGACCCTGCACGAGGAGATCGGTTTCTGGCCCGCCCTCGCTGCCGGCACCCTGGCGGCCGCCGCGGTCGGCGCGGCGATCGAGTTCCTGGTGATGCGGCGCTACCGGGGTCAGGACCAGAGCGTGCTGGCCATCGTCACCATCGGCGTCGACATCCTCCTCATCACCGACCTCACCCGGCGCATCGGCACCGACGTGCTCCCGCTCGGCGACCCGTGGGGCGACCGCGTCGTGCACCTGGGCCCCGTCACGCTGGCCGAGACCCGGATCGCCGCCATCCTGGCCGCCGGTCTGCTGATCACCGTCTTCCTGCTCGTGTTCCGCCACACCTCGTGGGGGGTGGCGATGCGGGCCGCCGCCGAGAAGCCCGAGACCGCCGCGCTGATGGGCGTGCGCCTGGGCCGGGTCTCGCTCGCGGCCTGGGCGGTGGCCGGGGCACTGGCCGCCGTCGCCGCGCTCTTCCTGACGGTCTTCCCGACGCCCGGCCTGGAGCGCGCCACCTCCCTGGCCGCGCTCAAGGCCTTCCCCGCGGCGATCCTGGGCGGCCTCGACTCCACGACCGGCGCACTGGCCGGCGGCCTGATCGTCGGGGTCACGGAGGCGCTGGCCACCGGGTACCAGGGCCAGCTGGCCTTCCTCGGCCGGGGCATCGGCGACCTCGCGCCGTACGTGGTGATGGTCGCCGTCCTCCTGGTCCGCCCGGCCGGTCTGTTCGGTACGAAGGAGCTCGCCCGTGTCTGAGACCACGACCGCCCGGCCCGGGCGGCTCCGGGCCCGGACGGTGTCGGCGGCCGTCCTCGGCGCGGTGCTGCTGGCGCTGCCCTTCTACCTCGACCGGTTCTGGCTGCAGGCAGGGCTCTTCGCCATGGCCGCGGCCATCGGCGCCATCGGGCTCAACCTGCTGACCGGAGCCACCGGACAGCTGTCCATGGGCCACGCCTTCTTCCTCGCCGTCGGCGCGTACGGCTACTGCGCGCTGGCCGGGGACGGCAGCACGGTCGGGGGCCACACCCTCGTCGGGCTCGGCCTGCCCAGCTGGCTCGCCGCCCTCCTCGCCGTGGCGGTGGCCGGGGCGGCGGGCGGTCTGTTCAGCCCGATCGCGGGCCGTCTGAGCGGCGCGTACCTCGGTATCGCCACCCTCGCGCTGATCTTCATCGGCCAGCACCTGCTCTTCAACGCGACCAGTCTGACCGGCGGCTTCAACGGCCGTGCCGTGGAGCCGCTGTCCCTCTTCGGCCTCACCTTCGACGACACCGAGACGGTCGTCGCCGCCGTCCCCCTGCAGTCGGCCGAGAAGCTCTGGTACGTGGCCCTGGCCGCCCTCGTCTGCGGCGCCCTGTTCGCGCGCGGGATCCTGCGGGGCCGGCCCGGCCGTGCCATGAACGCCCTGCGCGACCACCGCATCGCCGCCGGGGTGATGGGAGTGCCGGTGGCCCGGACCCGGGCGGCCGTGTTCGTCCTGTCGTCCATGTACGCCGGGCTGGCCGGCGTACTGCTCGCCCTGGTCTTCCAGCGCACCGTGCCCGACTACTTCGGCATGGTCCTGTCCCTGGAGTACCTGGCCATGATCGTCATCGGCGGCCTGGGCACGGTCGCGGGCGCCGTGGTCGGTGCGGCCTTCGTCTCCCTGCTCCCCGCGATCCTCACCCGCTACAGCGACGCCCTCCCCCTGGTGTCCGCCCCCGGAACCGGCGGGGTCTCCCCGGGCGAGGCCTCCCGCTACCTCTACGGCGCCGCCGTCGTCGCGGTCGTCCTCTTCCTGCCCGGCGGCCTCTCCCGCATCAGCGGCACCATCCGCATCTCCCGGACCCGGACCTCACTCCCCAAGGAGCCCACGTGAACAGAAGCAGGCTCGGCACCGCGGCCCTGGCGGCCGCCCTCGTCCTGACCGGCGCCGCCGGGTGCAGCAGCAAGGCCAAGAGCGGTTCCGAGGACAAGCCCGCGGCCGGCGGGGTCAAGGCCGGCGCCGGGGTGAGCGACACGGCCATCCGGCTCGGCGCGCTCACCGACATGACCGGCGTCTACGCCTCGCTCGGCAAGAGCGTCACCCAGGGCCAGCAGCTCTGGGCGAAGCAGACGAACGCGGCCGGCGGCATCTGCGGCCGCACGATCGAGCTGACGGTGCGCGACCACGGGTACGACCCACAGAAGGCCCTGGCCGCCTACACCGAGCTGGAGCCCACGGTGCTGGGCTTCACCCAGTTCATCGGCTCCCCGTTCGTCGCCGCCGTCAAGCAGCGGATCGACGGCCAGGACAAGGCCCTGGTGATCCCGCAGGCCTGGTCCGCCTCGCTGCTGGGCAGCCCGTACATCCGCACGGTGGGCGCGACGTACGACATCGAGACCATCAACGCCATCGGCTATCTGCTCGACCAGAAGCGGATCGCCTCGGGCGACAAGGTCGGGCACGTCTACTTCGAGGGCGATTACGGCGAGAACGCGCTCACCGGGGCCAAGCACGCGGCCAAGGAGGCCGGGCTGACCATCGTCGAACAGAAGATCAAGCCGACCGACAACGACATGACGGCCCAGGTCGCCGCCCTCAAGCAGGCCGGGGTCAAGGCCGTGGTCATCAGCGCCGGCCCCCGCCAGGCCGCCTCGCTCGTCGGGGTCGCGGCGGCAGGCGGGTGGAACGTGCCGTTCGTGGGCAACAACTCTGCCTTCTCCCCCCAGTTGCTGGCCACTCCCGCGGGCGCGGCCCTGCAGAAGGACTACTACGTCGCCTCCTCGGCCCTGCCGATCGGCTCGCCCGAGGCGGGTCCGGCCGCCCTCGCCGGCGCGTACAAGGCGGAGTACCCGGACGCCGGCCTCGACAACGGCGTGGTGGCCGGATTCACCGCCGGCTCGCTGTTCGGTGAGGTACTGAAGAAGGCCTGCGCCGACAAGGACCTGACCCGCGAGGGGATCCGCAAGGCGCTGCTGAGCCTGAACTCCCACGACAACGGCTTCGGCATCACCCACGACTTCTCGGACCCCAAGGCCCCTTCCACCCGGCAGAGCGTGATCCTGAAGCCGGACGCCACGGTTCCCGGCGGCATGAAGGTGGTGAAGGAGGCCGCGACGGCGCCGGCCGCCGCGAAGTTCGCGCCCACCCCCTGAGGGAGCGCCACCGGGGCCGTGCCAGGTCCCGCCCCGGCCGGGGCGGGACCTGGCACGGTCCGCGGACCGGCTCCGTGACAGGCTGAGGGCATGCCGACGAGCCGAGCGAACACGTCCGACCACCACACCACAGGCCTCAGTGCGGCCGGGCTCCCCGCCGCGGGCCTCGACACCACCGGCCTCCACACCGGCGGCCTCCGCCCCTGGTCGGACGGCGTCCCGGTGCACGGCGACCTCATGGCGGCGAAGGCGCTCGTCTACGACCCCTGCCGGTTCGCCTGCTCGCAGCCGGTGCCCGAAGCCGAGGGCGCCGCGTACGCTGCGCACGCCTTCACCCTCGACGGGCTCCGCGTCCGGTTCCGCGCCGCCAAGACCACCCCGACGAAGGCCGGGCAGTTCGTCACCGTGTGGCAGCGGTCCCCGGCCGGACCCATCCGGCCGTTCGACGCCGCCGACCCCGTCGACCTCTTCGTCATCGCCACCCGCGAGCCCGGCCGCTCCGGCCAGTTCGTCTTCCCCGTCGCCGCGCTCCTGCGGCACGGAGTCGTATCGGCGGACGGCGTCGGCGGCAAGCGCGCCTTCCGCGTCTACCCGCCCTGGGTGACCACGGCCAACCGGCAGGCGGGCCTGGCCCAGGCATGGCAGCTGGAGCACTTCCTGCACGTGCCCCAGGACGCGCCCGCCGACCGGGAGCGCGCCAGGACGCTCTACCGCCCGTAGGTCCTACGGAACACCCTCCTCGATCTCCCCGCCGTGCCTGGCCAGGGCGATCACTCCGGCGCCGATCAGGACAAGGCCGAGCAGCTGGGGGACCAACCACCAGTGGCCCCGCAGGTGTTCCTCGTACAGCAGCACGCCGAGCGCCACGCTCACGCCCGCGTCGCCGAGGGTCAGCGCCGGCTGTGAGGCCACCAGCGGGCCGCCCTGCATGGCGTGTTCGAGGAGCAGCAGGGCGCAGATGCCGGTCGCGCCGAAGGCGTACGTCTCCCAGGTCGTCAGGAAACCGCCGATGCCGTCCTCGTCGAGCACGTGCACGGCCGATTTCATCAGGGCCGCCGTGAGCGCGTAGCAGACGGCCGTGGCCGCCCCGAGGCAGCCGGCCCGCATCCGGCCGGGGGGCCGCCGCAGCCCGACCGCCGACAGCAGCGCCACCGCCACCGCGCACGCCGCCAGCGCCAGGACCCAGCGGTCGAAGGGGACGTGCGTGCGGTTCCCGGACGGCGAGGCGGCCCCCAGCGCGATCCCGAGCCCGGCCACCACCGCGGCGACGGCGAGCCACACCGCCCCGGGCAGCCGGCTGCGCGCCACCAGCGAGGCGATGAGCAGCGCGAACGGCAACTCCAGTACGAACAAGGGCTGTACGAGGGCCAGCGCACCGGTGGCGAGCGCCGCGGCCTGGCCGGCGCCGGCCGCGATCACCGCCAGGATCCCGCCGATCCACACGGGACGGCGCAGCAGGTCGAGGACGAGACCGAACCGGAAGCCGTCGCTCTGAGGCACGGTGAGCGCCGCCCGCCGCTGGAGCACGGTCCCGAGCGCGTTGCTGAGCGCCGCGAACAGCGCGAAGAGGACCGGCAGTACGAAGCCCATGCCCCGATCCTCACCGCATCCGCCGCGGCGCCCCCGCCCCGACACCGCCGCGCGCCCACCGGGTGCCGCTCATTCCCCCGACCGGTCCCACGGTCAGCCGCGGCCGAAGCGGTGCCAGGGGCGGGAGCGTACCGTTTCGGGCGCCGAGGTCGGTGGTGCCGAAGTCGGGGAGCCCGCTGCCGCGGGGACCGGGACGTGGAGGATTCCGGCCAGTTCCTCGCAGAGCGATCGGCCCAGCCGGGCAGCGTTCGCCTCGAGGGCGTACACCGCGTACTCCGACAGACCCGCTTTCCACAACGCGACGGCGAAATCCCGGTAGAGCTCGGGAAACATCCACCCGGCACCCCGGACGACGGTATGGGCCTCCCCGGTCAGCGAGTCGTCGCGCAGGCGTCTGAGCAGCTGGATCACCTCCGCGACCGGAGCGGCCCGGGTGAACTTCCCCAGCGCTTCCTCGACCTGACGGCCGAGCCCCGCGGCGGTCATGGCACTGACGGCCGCTTCGGGCAGGGCATGGCCCCGCACGATGCCCAGGACGGCATCCGACGACAACTCCCCGACCGCGTTCCGCACCGGGCTGTCGGCCGACCGCAGTAGCCCCGACAGCACGGCGGTATCGAGCCTGGAGCTCGCCTGGAGGTAGCTCAGGCGTCGTACCGCCGCCAACGGATCGGCGGCCGCCAGCTGGCCCAGGACGACGTGGGCCACGTCATGGGCACCGGCAGCCCTCAGCTGCCTGAGCACCTCGGCGAGCGGACCGTTGGGGAGAGCGGCCAGCCGCCCGCTCACCTCCCGGTGGTCCCTGCCCGCCGCGTGCAGTGCCCGGATGAGCTCGACGCGCCGCGCGTCGTAGTCCCAGGACGCCGTGTGGCCGTGCTGGGAGACGGGGCTCTCGGGCAGGGCTTCCAGTACCCGGGACCGGTCCCTCGGGCTGCCCAGCTCCTCCAGCAGGATCAGCAGTTCCGCGATCTGCGCTCCGGGGCGGCGCGCGGCATCGCTCAGGAGCCGGATGGCGTCGAGCGGACGGCCCATCGCCCGGAGCGCCTCGACCAGGGCGACGGTCTGTGCCACGGGGTGCGCCTCGGCCGCCTCCTGCAGCAGGTACAGCATCGCCTCCTCGTGGCCGTCGCCCCGCAGCACGTCGGCCAGCACGACGACGGCCTCCACCGACAGCCAGGTGGCCGCCTGCCCCAGCACCTCCAGGGCCCGCTCCCTCATCCCGGCCGCCCACAACCCGTCGCACAGCCGCGCGATCCCCTCGGCCGTCGCGGACTCCCCGACGGCCAGGCGCAGCAGTCGCCGCGCGTCCTCCGGTCGGATCCTCTCGCCCAACAGCTTGAGCACGCGCACCAGTTCCGCGGGGCGCCAGACGACCACGGACGGCGTCCGGAGGTAGAGCTCAAGGGCCTCGGCCTGGCGCCCGATCGTCAGCAGTGCTCCGGCCAGCCGCGTGGCCTCCTCCTCCGAGGACGTGGCCGCCGCGTGCAGGACGCGTTCGGCTTCGGCATCCAGCTCGGCCGACCAGAAGGCCCCGGCCAGCCCGAGGATGGTCTCGGTCGACCGGAGGCGGCCGATCGCCGTCGTCAGCAGCAGTTCCGCTTCGCGGGCCTGCCCGGCTGCGCGCAGGGCCTTGACGGTCCCCGCGACGTCCTCCGCGGCCCGCTCGGCCGCCAGCAGGGCCAACCGCTCCGGGTCGTGTCCGTGGTCCGCCGTGTGCAGCGCGACGACGCAGGCCGCGAGGTCGTAAGGGTCCCGCTCGGCCGCCGCGGCGGCCAGGACTCCCTGCGCCTCCTCGTCCCGCGCCCCGGCGCGCAGTACCCAGACCAGCGCCGCCACTTCCTGGGCCGGGCGCAGTACGGCTGCCAGTGTCAGGAGTCGCTCCGCCGATGCGGGGTCCGTGTCCCGCAGGCGGGCGGCGTACTCGGCGATCTCGCTGGGCCGCGCGCGCAGCACGGGGCGCAGGTCGTCCGGCACGGGGTGGGCCGGGCGCGGCTCCGGACGGGCGGCGGGGCCGATCCCGTAGCGGTTGCGCGCGAAGGCGATGCGGCTGGTGTTGCTCACCCGCTGCTGCGGGATCGGCCGCCCCTTCGCCCTCAGTTCGGCGAGCATGTGGTCGTAGACCCGGCCGACCTCGATGACCTGGCCGCCGCCGGGCAGGCCGTGCTCCAGCAGGTGGATGAGCTCGCCGGTGAAGGCCGTGTACGGCTCGTCGTCCAGCCACAGGGCCTCGCGGGTGGCGGCGGACGCGGTCAGCAGGTACGAACCGGCGATCCGCGTCTGTTCCGCGAGCGCCACGGATTCGGTCGTGGAGCCGCCCATGGCGCCGGCCATGGCCAGTCCGCTGTAACAGCAGTCCAGGATGACGACCTTGTTCAGCTTGCCGGAGGCCTGGCGGATCTCCCTGCGCAGTTCCTCGTAGCGGAGCGACGAGTAGGACCGCTCCGGGTCCGAGGAGGGCAGGGTCAGCAGCAGTTCGTCGGAGTCCGGATCGCTGAGGCCGTGGCCCGCGTAGTACACGAGGAGCGTGTCCGTGGCCCGTTGGGCGGCTTCCCGGACGGCGTCCAGGACCTGCCCGGCCGACGACGGCTCGGGCAGGCGCACACAGTGGCCCGGCGGCAGGCCCCAGATGCCCGGGTCCTCCAGCAACCGGCCCAGCTGTACGAGGTTGTTGGCGACCGGGGGAATGTCCCCCAGCCCCGTACCGGCATAGGTGGAGGTCCCGATGAGGACCGCGTACGAGGCATGGGGGTCGGCGAGTTCCACGGCTAACCGTCTCCCGGGGCCGCCGTGTCCGGTGCCGCGGGGAGCGCGGGGGGATCGGGTGCTCCGAGGGGAGCGGCCGCCGGGGGCTCGGACAGTGCCGCGATCAGCGCGCGCACGGCCTCGTCCGAGCCGTTCTCCAAGGTCACCGACACCCCGTCGGAGGCCCGGGTGAAGGTGAGGGCGGCCCGGCCGCGGCGCGCTCGGCGCCACGTGGCGTAGGCCAGGGCGAAGTTGGCGACGGCCATCGTATGGGTCAGCACCACGTTGACGACTTCCAGGCCGCCGCCCATGGACCCGGTCGGCGGCTCGCCGGAGAGCCACACCTCGTCCGGCCCGTCTTCGTCGGCGCGCAGCCAGCGGAAGAGGTCGCGCAGCTCCGCGGCCTCGTCGGTGTCGGACACTCCGATCGTCAGCTGCACTCTTCCGTCCCCCGTCCGGCAGGCATCGACTCCCGGCCGATCCTCGCACAACTCCCTTGGCTTCGGAGGCGGTCGAATCGGCCGGGACCGGGTTCGCGGGCGGGGTCTCAGACCACCGTCACCGGGTGGCGGACGACCGCGTCGAAGAGGTAGCCCTGGGTGTTGTGGGCGGCCGTCGCGGGCTGCGTGCGGCCGGTGGCGTCCGTGGCCCGGGCCAGCAGGGCCGTCGCCCCCGGGGTCCGCGGGGTCCACGGCAGCGACCAGCGCACCCAGCCGCCCCGGCGCGGGACGTCGTGGAGCCGGGCCCGCCGCCACCGGGCGCCTCCGTCGGTGCTGACCTCCACCTGGTGCACCGGGGCCGCGCCGGACCAGGAGCGTCCGGTCAGCAGCTTCGTGCGGTGCGCGGGCACGGTCGCGCCCAGCTCCAGCTCGAAGGCGCTCTTGAGGGTCTGCCGGGTCAGGGGCGCGCTGCCCTGCGGCGGATGGTCGGGCCCGAACAGCCGGTACAGGTCGGTGTTCCACGGCGTGTACAGAGGCTGCCCGCTCACCTCGATGTCCCCGACCCACTTGATCGAGGAGATCCCGATCCAGTCCGGAACGACCACCCGGACCGGCCCGCCGTGGTCGGCCGGCAGCGGCTCGCCGTTCATCTCGTACGCGAGGATGACGTCGTCCAGCGCCTTCGACACCGGCAGCGGGCGCCGCACCCGCCCCAGGTTCACGCCGTTGGTGACCACCTCGTCGTCCAGGCCCCGGGGCAGCACGTCCACGGCCGCGCGGGTCACCCCGGCCCGCCGCAGCACGTCGGACAGCCGGGCCCCGCGCCAGCGGGCCACGCCGATCGCGCCGAGGGTCCACGCCGTCCCGGTCACCGTCTGGCCCTGCTGGGTGGTGTAGAAGCTCCGGCCGTTGCCCGCGCACTCGATGAACAGCGTCCGCTCGACGGCGGGCAGCGCGCGCAGCCGGTCGTACGAGAACTCCACCGGCCCGCCGGACAGCGCGTCGCCCCACACCTTCAGCCGCCAGCCGGCCTGGTCGAGGCGCGGAGTGGCGGTGTGGTTGCGCACGAAGAACCGGTCGACGGGGGTCAGTTGGCCCGTGCCGCGCAGCGAGGCGAACTTCGTCTCCGCGTTGGTGCCCCGGATCGTGAACAGTTCGGGCGGCAGCGGCTTCACGATCCCGGGCAGCACGGCGGTGGCGGCGGAGCCCGCCGCCGGCACGGCCTGCCCGGCTCCGGCGGCTTCCGCGGCCTCCGCTGCTTCGGCGGCTCCGGCGGCGCCCAGGCCGAGGGTGCCGGCCGCGGCTCCCGCCGCGAAGAGCCTGAGCAGGTCGCGGCGGTCCACTCCGGCCGAGCGGGCGCGGCCGCGCGCCCACTGGCGCAGGCGCGCACGGTCGTACTGGCTCTCGTCGGACAGGTCGAGGGGCATGGCGGGACACTCCTTGATCGCGATTCCCGACGGACCCTAGGAGTCGGGCCCCGCGCACGGGAACCGCCTCGCCGCGATGGCCACGAACCTGCAACACGGCCGCAATGCCGGACCGGGATCGGCGGGGGCTCGGTGCCGGTCGCGGGGCGGTGCCGGTCTCGGCGCGGTGCCGGGCGCGCCTCCGTGTCACACCGCAGGGCCGCCGCCGGGAACCACCAGGCCGCTCTCGTACGCCGCCACCACGGCCTGCGCCCGGCTTTCCAGTCCCAACTTGCTCATCGTGCGGTTGACGTGGCTCTTCACCGTCGCCTCGCTGATGAACAGCCGCCAGGCGATGTCCGCGTTCGCCAGCCCCCGGCCGACCAGCCCCAGTACCTCGACCTCCCGTCCGGTCAGCGCCTCGAGCGCCTCGGCGCCCGTACCGCGCCGGTCGCCGGCGCCGCCGTCGCGGCCGGTGCCCCGCAGGGCGAACGCCTCGACGAGCCGCCGCGTGACCGTCGGCGCGAAGAGCGCGTCGCCGCTGCCCACGGCGGTGATCGCGGCGAGCAGGCGCCGCGGACCCGAGTCCTTGAGCAGGAAGCCGGAGGCGCCGGCCTTCAGCGCCCCGTAGACGTACTCGTCGAGGTCGAAGGTGGTGAGGATGAGCACGCGCGGCTGGGGCGGCGGGACCTCGGCGAGGATCCTGGCGGTGGCGGTGATGCCGTCCGTGCCGGGCATCCGGATGTCCATGAGGACGACGTCCGGCCGGGTGAGGAGGGCGAGTTCGACCGCTTCGGCGCCGTCCGCGGCCTGACCGGCGACCTGGAATCCGGGTGCGGCCTCGAGCAGGCCCACGAGGCCGGCCCGGATGAGGAACTGGTCGTCGGCCACGAGCACCCTGAGCGGCGAGGATCCGCTCATGCCGGGCGCTCGTCCCGGGGTACGGTCCGCGCGGAGGTCGGCAGGGTGAGGCACACCGCGTACCCTCCCCCGCCGCGGGGCCCGATGCCGATCGTCCCCCCGTAGAGCTTGGCCCGCTCGCGCATGCCGATCAGTCCGTGCCCGCTCCCCGGAGCCGCTCCGGCCGGACGCCCTCCCTCGGCGTTCCCCTGCCCCCGCCCGGCGCCGTCGTCGGTGACGGTGACGCTTATGTGGTTGGGCCGGTAGTCGAGTTCGACGCTCACGCTGGCGTGCCGGGCGTGCTTGATCACATTGGTGAGCGCCTCCTGGACCACCCGGTACGCGCACAGCTCCACCCCCGGGGCCAGCGCCCTCGGTTCGCCGGTGACCCGCAGCTCGACCGGTACCCCGACGGCCCGGACCCGCTCGGCCATCTCCGCCAGCCGGGACAGCCCCGGCATCGGCTCGTCACGGTCTCCCGTCCCGGCCCAGCCGAGCCCGTCCTCGGGGTCGTCGGTCCGCAACAGCCGCAGCATCCGCCGGAGTTCGTCGAGCGCCTCGGCGCTGGTGTCCTCGATGGTGTTCAGAGCGGCGAGCGCGGTGGCGGGCGCGGAGGAGAACACGAAGCCGGCCAGGCCGGCCTGCACCGAGATGACGGCCATGTGGTGGGCCACGATGTCATGCAACTCCCTTGCAATGCGCCCGCGTTCCTCCGCGACCTCCCGGCGGGCCCGCTCGTCCCGCTCCAGCCGCAGCTGCCGGGCCAGGTCGGTCGAGCGGCGGGCCATCAGCCCGAACCGCCAGAGCACCGCCGGGAAGACGACGGCCTGGGCGACGACGGCGGCCATGGAGCCGCCGCCGGGTCCGTTCCCGAGGAGGCCTCCGTAGATCCAGATGGCGCCCATCAGGGCGGCGCACGCGAGTGAGGTCCGCCGTGGGCAGAGCGCCGCGACCGTGTACACGGCGAGCATGGGACCGAGGCAGTTGACCACGGGCCAGTAACCGGCGGTGACGTACACGCACCACGAGAGCTGCACGAACAGGCACACCGCGAGGGGCGCCTTCGTCCGGACGGCGCCCGGCACGTTGACCAGCCCCACGAGCAGGTACGCCGCGAGGTCGAGCTCCGGCCAGCCCTGCTGCGCCGCCTCCTGGCCCAGGAGCACGGCGACACCGGTCTGCGCGACGGCCGTCAGCACGTCCATGGAAGAGGGGCGGATCCGCATCGCCGCAGCGTAGCCCGAAGATCGCGAACGCACCTCCGACCCGGTCCGGGAGAACGGCCCGATGACGAGGGTCCGGGAGCGGAGGTACGAGGCCGCGTGTCAGGCCGCGTGCGCGAGGACCCGCTCGATGGAGTCTCGTACCGCGTCGTCGGTCTCGTCGACCAGATGCCGGCCCAAGGCCTCCCTGTGCCCGGGCGCCATATGCCACTTCCCCTGGTCGGTGGTGATCATCAGGACGGCCGCGAGCGAGCGGATCTCGGGGACGGGATCCGCGAGTGCCGCGCCGAGCAGGTCCCGGCCGGGTTCCCCCTGGGCGGCCAGGGAGCGGAGGATCGCCTCGCGGACTTGTGAGTGGGGCTCCCCCCTCAGCGCCCGCAGCAGGGTGTCCGGGAGGTCGGCACTCGGGTCCGGGAGGGTGGCGAAGGTGTGGGCGGCGGCCCGGCGCCTCGTCGCGCGTCGGTCCTCCAGGAGGGTGGCCACGAGCTCGGCCTCGCTGCCGGCCATCTGGTCGGCGAAGCGGTGGAGGTTGCGGTGTCCGGCCAGGACGAAATCGAGCCACCGCTCGTACCAGGACAGGAAGTCGGAGTCGGCGTGGAAGCGGGGAGCGAAGAACCCCTCGTCGTTGGCCTCGACCAGGCGGCCCCGCCCGGGGCCCGTGACGACGAGCGCCGTGAAATCGCTGCAGCCTCGGTGGACGACCGTGAGGGTGCCGGGGAACGAGCCCGTGAAGTCGCCCCGGCCATCGAGGCCATCGGGGTCCGGGTCGGGGACGATCGGGAACGGTTCGGTGAGCCGCTGCGCACCGCCCCGGCCGACCCACCGCTCCATCGGCAGCAGACCGTACGTGGGGCCGTACCCGCCGTGCCCGATGCGGGTGAGGAACTGCCGGAACTCCTCGGGCAGCCGGACCCCGTGGCTGTCCTCGAAAGCCGAGATCTGCGCCTCGGTCAGCACGGGGCCGAGAACGACCTTCTCCGTGTCCGGGAGTTCGGAAAGCTTGGTGCGGATCCGGTTGATCGTCGCGTCCACAGGTACTTCTTCTCACGTCGGAAGGGAGTGCTGGAACGAGTATCCAGGAGACCCGTCCCGCCCGACGATCCGGGGCCGAAGCCTGTCGGGCCGGAGCCGTCCGGACCGGAGCCCTCCGGGCCGGCCGGTGTCGGCCGGCCGGCCCGGAGGCGGCCTCGTCAGACGAGGTCGAACCGGTCCAGGTTCATCACCTTGTCCCAGGCGGCGACGAAGTCCCTGACGAACTTCTCCTTCGCGTCGTCGCTCGCGTAGACCTCGGCGAGCGCGCGCAACTCCGAGTTCGACCCGAAGACCAGGTCCGCGCGGCTGCCGGTCCACTTGACCGCGCCCGTCGCGGAGTCGCGGCCCTCGAAGGTGTTCGCGTCCTCGGACGTCGCCTTCCACGTCGTGCCCAGGTCGAGCAGGTTGACGAAGAAGTCGTTCGTCAGCGAACCGGGGGTCGTGGTCAGGACGCCGAGCGCCGACTGCTGGTGGTTCGCGCCCAGGACGCGCAGGCCGCCGACGAGGACCGTCAGCTCGGGGGCGCTCAGGTTGAGCAGGTTCGCCTTGTCGAGCAGCAGGAACTCGGCCGGCAGCCGGTTGCCCTTGCCGAGGTAGTTGCGGAACCCGTCGGCGGTCGGCTCGATCGCGGCGAACGACTCCACGTCGGTCTGCTCCTGCGAAGCGTCCACACGGCCGGGCGTGAAGGGGACCTCCACCGTGATGCCGGCGTCCCTGGCCGCCTGCTCGACGCCCGCGGCGCCGGCGAGCACCACCAGGTCGGCCAGCGAGATCTGCTTGCCGCCGCCGTGCGCCGAGTTGAAGGACTCGCGTACGCCTTCGAGGGCGCGCAGCACCGTCGCGAGCTCGTCGGGCTCGTTGACCTCCCAGCCGATCTGCGGCTGGAGGCGGACGCGCGCGCCGTTGGCGCCGCCGCGCTTGTCGCTGCCGCGGAAGGAGGAGGCCGAGGCCCACGCCGTGGACACGAGCCGGGACACGGACAGGTCCAGGGCGAGGACCTCCCGCTTGAGGGCGGCGACGTCCTCGGCGTCGACGAGCGCGTGGGTCACGGCCGGGAGCGGGTCCTGCCACAGCAGCGTCTCGGCCGGGACCTCGGGGCCGAGGTAGCGGACCACGGGGCCCATGTCGCGGTGGGTCAGCTTGAACCACGCGCGGGCGAAGGCGTCCGCGAACTCGGCCGGGTTCTCGTGGAAGCGGCGCGAGATCTGCTCGTACGCCGGGTCGAAGCGCAGCGACAGGTCGGTCGTGAGCATCGTCGGGGCGTGGCTCTTCGACGGGTCGTGCGCGTCGGGTACGGTGCCCGCTCCGGCGCCGCCCTTCGGCCGCCACTGGTGGGCGCCGGCGGGGCTCTTGAACTGCTCCCACTCGTAGCCGAACAGGATGTCGAAGAAGGTGTTGTCCCAGGTGATCGGGGTGTTCGTCCAGATCCCCTCGAGACCGCTGGTGATCGCGTCGCCGCCCTTGCCGGTACCGAAGGAGTTGGCCCAGCCGAAGCCCTGCGCCTCGATCGGGGCGGCCTCGGGGTCGTCGCCGACGCTCTCCGCGGGGCCCGCGCCGTGGGTCTTGCCGAAGGTGTGGCCGCCCGCGATCAGGGCGACCGTCTCCTCGTCGTTCATGGCCATCCGGCGGAAGGTCTCGCGGATGTCGCGGGCCGCGGCGATCGGGTCCGGGGTGCCGTTCGGGCCCTCGGGGTTGACGTAGATGAGGCCCATCTGGACCGCGCCGAGGGGGCTCTCCAGCTCGCGGTCCCCGGTGTAGCGCTCGTCGTCGAGCCAGGTGGTCTCGGGGCCCCAGTAGACGTCCTCGTCGGGCTCCCAGACGTCCGCGCGGCCGCCGCCGAAGCCGAAGGTCTCGAAGCCCATCGTCTCCAGGGCGACGTTGCCGGTGAGGATCATGAGGTCGGCCCAGGACAGGCTCTGGCCGTACTTCTTCTTGACCGGCCACAGCAGGCGGCGGGCCTTGTCGAGGTTGCCGTTGTCCGGCCAGCTGTTGAGCGGCGCGAAGCGCTGCTGGCCGGCCCCGGCGCCGCCGCGGCCGTCGCTGATCCGGTAGGTGCCGGCGCTGTGCCAGGCCATGCGGATCATGAGCGGGCCGTAGTGGCCGAAGTCGGCCGGCCACCAGTCCTGCGAGGTGGTCAGCACCTGCGCGATGTCCCGCTTCACGGCCGGGAGGTCGAGCGTGTTGAACGCCGCCGCGTAGTCGAACTGTTCACCGAGGGGGTTGGCCACGGCGGGGTTCTTGGCGAGGATCTTCAGGTTGAGGCGCTCCGGCCACCACTGCCGGTTTCCGCCGCCCTGGGTCGGGTGCGGGGCGCGCTCGTGCGCGACGGGGCAGCCCCCCGAGCCCTCCGCCTTCGCGTCCGTGACGATTGCATCGTGGTTCTCAGACATGGAAATCCTTCCGGACCGGACCATGCGGTCACGGTGATCAGGAACTGCATGTGGTGGAACATTCGGGGTACGGGGCCCTTGTGCCGGGGCCCGGTTTCGCGGTTCGTCCTGGCGCCGGGGTAGGTCACGTCCAGTCTCCCGCGCCTCTGGAGTCTTCCTGTCCCTTGGCTATCGACGAAACCGATCCTACGATGGACGCAATCCAAGTCAAGAAAGACACCAAGGCCACACGCAGTCGGATTCCGGACGTCCGCCGGTAGTTTTCGGGGTATCCCGCCGAACCTGAAGGGGTTGAGCCGACATGAGTGACCTGTTGGAACGGCTGCGAGGACGCGGCTGGCGGATGACGTCGCAGCGGCGTGTGGTCGCGGAGGTGCTCGACGGCGACCACGTACACCTCACCGCCGACGAGGTGCACGCCCGGGCGGTGGAGCGGCTGCCGGAGATCTCCCGGGCCACGGTCTACAACGCCCTGGGCGAGCTGGTCTCCCTCGGCGAGGTCCTGGAGGTCACCTCCGACGGCCGGGCGAAGCGCTACGACCCGAACGCCCACCATCCGCACCAGCACCTGGTCTGCTCCGGCTGCGGCCTGATCCGCGACGTCCACCCGAGCGGCGACCCGCTGGCAGACCTCCCGGACGCGCAGCGGTTCGGCTTCACGGTGTCCGGGGTCGAGGTCACGTACCGCGGGCTGTGCGGCTCCTGCGCGTGAACCGAGCGACGGTCCAACGGGAACGAGTTCCGGGGAGAACGACAAAGGCGAAGAGGTAGACCCACTCTTCGCCACTCTCAATTTATAGCGCACAGGGGGGCTTGCGGCAAGGCCCCCGGGCTCGGGCAGAATCGCGGGCCGAGGCCGGCACCCGTACCGGAACACGGGTGCGCACGCCGCCACCGTCATGGCGGCGACCTCGGATCGGAGCTGATGCATGACCACCGTGACCACCAGTGCGTTCGACCTTCCCGACCACCTCTCCCCCAAGGCCGACCCGGCCCTGACCGGCCGGGACGAGCAGCATTTCGCCGCCATCTCCGAGAGCCTCGAACAGTCCATCGCCGAACTGTCCGACCGGCTCGAGGCCACGCGCAAGGCGCCCGGCGGCGTCGGCCGGGAGGCGATGGACCGCGACGCGGAGATCCACCGCCTGAGCAGTCGCCTGCGCACCCTGCGCCGCTTCGGCCTGGACCTGTGCCTGGGGCACATCGTCCCGGCGGACGACTCCGAGCCCGTCTACATCGGCCGCCTCGGACTCACCGACAGCACGGGGCGCCGGCTGCTGCTCGACTGGCGCTCCCCCGCCGCCGAGCCGTTCTTCGCGGCGACGCACGCCAAGCCGATGGGCATGGCGAGCCGCCGCAGGTACCGCTGGACGCGCGGCCGGATCAGCGACTACTGGGACGAGGTGTTCACCGCCGACGGGCTCGAGGGGCACGCGGCGCTCGACGACCAGTCCGCGTTCATCGCCAGCCTGGGCGGCAACCGGTCGGCCCGCATGCGCGACGTGCTCGCCACCATCCAGGCCGATCAGGACGCGGTCATCCGCGCCGGGTCCCGCGGCGCCCTCGTCGTCGACGGCGGTCCGGGCACGGGCAAGACCGTCGTCGCCCTGCACCGCGCCGCCCATCTCCTCTACGCGGACCCGCGCCTCGGCCACCGCAAGGGCGGCGTGCTGTTCGTCGGTCCGCACCAGCCCTACCTGGCGTACGTCGCCGACGTGCTGCCGAGCCTCGGCGAGGAGGGCGTGCAGACCTGCACCCTGCGCGACCTCGTCGCGGAGGGGGCCGGCGCGGTGATCGAGAGCGATCCGGACGTGGCGCGGCTGAAGTCCTCCGCCGGCCTGGTACGGGCGATCGAGGCGGCCGTCGCCCTCTATGAGGAGCCGCCCACCGAGGGGATCACGGTCTCCAGCCACTGGACCGACATCTGGCTCGGCCCCGAAGACTGGGCGGCGGCGTTCGAGGCGGTGGAACCGGGCACTCCGCACAACGAGGCGCGCGACCAGGTCCGGGAGGAGCTGCTCGCGATCCTGATGGACAGGGACGACAGCGGCGTCTCGCCCCAGCTGCTGCGGAGGTCCCTGCTGCAGGACCGGGAGCTGATCACGACGCTCAACCGCGCGTGGCCGATGCTGGAGGCGGCCGACCTCGTCGGAGATCTGTGGTCGGTGCCCGCCTACCTGCGCAAGTGCGCTCCCTGGCTCGCCCCCGACGAGGTCCGCGCGCTGCGGCGCGCGGACGCGCAGGCCTGGACGGTGTCGGACCTGCCGCTCCTGGACGCGGCACGGCAGCGGCTCGGCGACCCGGAGGCGTCACGGCGCAAGCGTCGGCACGAAGCCGCCGTCGCCGCCGAGCGGGCGCGCAGGGCCGACGTCATCGACCGCCTGCTCCAGGACACCCAGATCACCGAGGACGAGGGCGCGATGGGGATGCTGCAGGGGAGGGACATGCAGGACGCCCTGATCGACGAGAGCGCGCTGCCCGGCGGCGAACCGGACCTGCTCGCGGGCCCGTTCGCCCACGTCATCGTGGACGAGGCCCAGGAACTGACCGACGCCGAGTGGCAGATGCTCCTGCTGCGCTGCCCGTCGCGGAGCTTCACCATCGTCGGCGACCGCGCGCAGGCCCGGCACGGGTTCACGGAGTCGTGGCACGAACGCCTGGAGCGGGTCGGGCTCGACCGGATCGAGGTGGCCTCGCTCGGCATCAACTACCGCACGCCCGAAGAGGTGATGGCGGAGGCCGAGCTGGTGATCCGCGCCGCGCTCCCGGACGCCAACGTACCGACGTCCATCCGCAGCAGCGGCATCCCCGTCGCGTACGGGTCGACCGCGGACCTGGAGCCCGTCCTCGACGGGTGGCTCGCCGCCCATGCGGAGGGGGTCGCCTGCGTGATCAGCAGCGACGGCGCCGGGGGCGGGAAGCTCCCGGAGACCTCACGCGTCCGGTCACTGACGCCGGAGCTGACGAAGGGGCTCGAGTTCGACCTGGTCGTCCTGATCGACCCGGAGACCTTCGGCGAGGGCATCGAGGGAGCCGTCGACCGCTACGTCGCGATGACCCGCGCGACCCAGCGGCTCGTCGTCCTCACGAGCCCCTGACGCCGACGCCGGTATCACCCCGGGGCTGCTCCGCGCCCCGGGGCGGCGGCCGCTTCCGGGGCCGCTTCCGGGGCCGCTTCCGCAGGCTCCGTCCGGGACGCGCCCAGCCGTAGGGTCACGGCGGCCGCGGCTCCCGCCGCCAGGCCGAAGGTCAGCGCCGCCGGGACGCCGCCGCCGATGCCGGCGAACAGCGGCAGCAGCCCCCACCGGGTGCCCGTCCCGTCCGTGGCGACCCGTAGCAGCTGGACGGCCAGCAGCCCGAGGACGGTCGCGCAGACCGCGCCCACCGCCATCGCCGGGACGGTGGCACGGGTGAGCAGCGCGGGCAGTGCGCGCAGAGCCCACCACACCACGGCGAGCAGCAGCACGTCCGCGGTCCTGGCCAGGAGCCAGTCACCGAGCGGCACGCCCGCCGGGCTGTCCCAGGCGCCGAGCAGCAGCCACTGGCGCAGCAGGTCGCCCGGATCGGCGAGCAGCCCGGCGCCCGGGGAGACCGTCTGTATCTCGGCGGCGACCGGGTGGTACGAGAGCACCAGCAGGGACAAGGCGATCACGGCGGTCCCGACCGTGGCGGCCATCCGGGCGGACCGTGCGGGCACCGCGTTCAGGGCCGGGGCCCGGGCCGGGACCTGGGCCGGGACCTGGGATGGGACCTGGGATGGGACCTGGGATGGGGCCGGACGGTCGGCCCCCTTGAGCGCGGCGCGCGCCACGACCACGGTCACCGCGGCCGCGACCAGCGAGGTGGCCACGAGGACCTGCCGCCCGGAGTCGATCACGCTCGCCAGCTGGGGCAGGAAGCGATAGCTGCCGTGCCCGAACGAGGCGATCATCCAGGGCGCCGAGACGGCCATCGCCAGGGTCCCGGCGACCAGGCCCCAGGCCCACACCGCGAGCAGCGCGGCCGCCGTCCGGCCGCGCACCGGCGGCAGTCCGCGGATCAGGAGCATCGCCCCGGGTACGAAGAAGGCGAAGAGCGCGGCGAACCGGATCTGGAGCGAGGTGGTGTACAGCCCGAGGTAGCGGGCGCTCCCCGTCCCCGCGGCTCCTCCGGTCTCCCCGGGCAGGTCCGTGCCGAGGTTGAGCACGGGCGGAGGATCGTACGACCACGGGATGAGCCAGCGGTCCAGCTCGGCGGTGGCCCGGTCGCCGATCGCCCCGGACGCACCCCGCAGGTGCAGCGCGTGCGCACTCGCCCCGGCCCACCACAGGAGCGCCACGAGCAGCAGCCTCCGGCCAATGCCGGTACCGCCGTACGCCGGTGTGCCATTCGATGTCCCCCGCCTCGACCACTCATCCGGTGAATCCCCTGGCCATGAGCGTACGAGCCGCCGCTGACAGGGCACTCACGGGGGCCGTGACCGTGATCCCCTCCCGGACCGGAGAATAGGTTGGCCCGCGTGAACTCGCCCGTACGGAGCTACCGGTACGTGGGGCCGCCCGATCTGCGGACGCTCGTCCGGCCGGGCGCGGAGGGCCGGAGCATCCGCTCGGCGGGGAGATGACCTTCGGCCCGCGGTCGCGGGCCGGCCGGTGGGCGGTCGTCGATGTCAGCCCGTCTCCGTCTCCGGCTTCGTCTCCAGGTCGCCGGTCGGCTGTCGGCGGTTGCGCCGTCAGTCGGTTTTGGTGGCGAGGGGTTCGTGGCCGGGGTAGACGTGGCCGGGGGTCACGATGCCGGTGACCGCCTCGCCGAAGAGCGTGCTGGGCTCCTGGCCGTCGGTCTGGCTGTCGGTGTTGAGGAGGATGACCATCGTCGCCTGTGCCTCGGGCAGGTAGACGGGCAGGACCTCGTACCCGGGGATCGAGCCGTTGTGGCCGATCCAGCCCTGGATGTTGAAGATGCCCAGCCCGTAGCCGTCGCCCGGGATGTTCATCGGGGTGGTCTTCAGCCGTTCGGCCTGGGTCGCGGGCTTGAGCAGCGTCCCGGTGGCGAGGGTGCGCGCCCAGCTGCGCAGGTCCTCCAGGTCGGAGATCATCGCTCCGGCGGCGAAGGCCCAGGAGGGGTTCCAGTGGGTCGAGTCCACGGTCTTGCCCGAGGCCGTCTGGTCCGTGTAGCCGTGCGCGTACGGTTCCGGCAGGGCGGCGCTGGTGGGGAAGACGGTGCTGCGCAGGCCCGCCGGTTCCAGGACGTCCTGCTTGATGACCTCGTGGAGCGGCCTGCCGGTGATCTTCTCGATCACCAGGCCGAGCAGGACCAGGTTGGTGTTGGAGTAGTCGAACTCCGCGCCGGGCGCGAACTGCACCGGGTGCTTGAAGGAGTAGTCGAGCAACTGCCGCGGCGCGATGCTCTGTTCCGGATCGGCTTGGAGCTTCTTGATGAAGTCCGCGTCTTCGCTGTAGTTGAAGAGCCCGCTGCGCATGCCCGCCAGTTCGCGCAGGGTGATGAGGTCCCCGTTCGGAACGCCCGGGATGTACGTGCCGATCGGGTCGTCCAGGCCGACCTTCCCCTGATCGACCAGTTGGAGGAGGGCGGTGACCGTGAACGTCTTGGTCTCGCTGCCGATGCGGACGTGGAGGTCCGTCTTCATCGGCGCGCCGGTCGCCTTGTCCGCGACGCCGAAGGCCTTCACGTAGCTGCCCTTGCCGGGGGCCCACAGCCCGACGGTCACGCCCGGCACCTTCGTATCGCGCATGACCTGGCGCACGGCCGCGTCCAGTTGCGCCGCGACGGCGGGCGTGAGCTCCACGAAGCCCGTATCGGCGTCCGGGGACGGGGCGGCGGAAGTGGACGGGGCGGGTGCGGTGGCTCCGTACGCGGAGCCCGCGGCCACCGGGGCGATGAGCAGGCCGACCGCGACGGCGGCCGCGCCGGCCCGGCGCAGCCGGACGTGGGTTGGATTCACGGCAAGGTCTCCTGTCGTCCGCGGACCCAGGCAACAGGACCAGCCTAGGCCCGCCCCGGCACGGTCGCGCGGCGAGCCGGCCGCGGCCGCGGCCTCCCCCTCAGGCGTGCCGGATCGGGGCGTCGGCCGCCGGATCGAGACACCAGTCGAGGAGCGACGGCCAGGCTCCGTAGCCCGCGTCCATGCCCAGGTGGCCGCCGCCCGACAGGACGTCGACCGGCAGGCCGAGGGGCGCCGCGTACGCGGCCGCCGCGCCTTCCGGGCAGCAGGGATCGTCGTCCCCGGCGACGAGCCGCGTGTACCCGGCGGCCGCCGCGAGTTGTGCGGGCGTCACCTCGGGAGCGGCGAATCCCGCGATCTCCGGGTTCTGTTCCAGGAAGCCCGAGGACGGCGGGGCGACGAGGAGCACCTGGTCGACGGGGACCGGTACGGCGTCGCGGGCCGCCGCGCGCAGCCACAGCAGGCAGGCCAGGCTGTGGCAGACGACGGTGTACCGCTCCGCGCGCGGCCCGTCCAGCCGGGTGCGCAGTTCGGACAGCCAGCGCTCCGGATCGGGCCGGTCCGGAGCGGGGAGTTGGGGGTAGTCGACCGCGTGCCCCAGCTCGGTGAGCCGGCCGGCCAGCCAGTGCTGCCAGTGTCCGGCGGGGCGGCGGTTCTGCCATCCGTGCAGCAGCAGGAAGCCCCGCCCGGTCGAAGTCCGGTTCATGGTCTCTTTTCACTGTCCGTGGGAAGGGGTCCGGGCGCCGCCCGACGGGCGGCCCGAGGTGATTGTGGGCATGGCCGGGAATGCAGGTCCAGTTAATCTTTCCGGATGGAACAGGTAAGGAACGCCTTCACCGTCGACCTGCGCAGATTGGCTGTGCTGCGGGAGCTGGACCGCCGCGGCAGTCTGGCGCGTACGGCTGAGGCCCTGCGGCTGACGCCGTCCGCCGTCTCGCAGCAGGTGGCCGCCCTGTCCCGGGAGGTCGGCGTCGCGCTGATCGAGCGCGAGGGGCGCGGGGTCCGGCTGACCGGCCAGGCACGCGTGCTGCTGGAGCACGCCGCCACGATCGCCGCGCAGTGGGAACGGGCGCGCGCCGATCTCGCCGCCTGGCAGGAGGGCCGGCGCGGAGCCGTGACGATCGGCGCCTTCTCCAGCGCCATCACCGGGCTGCTGCCGGCCGCGCTGCGCCGGTTGTCCGAGCACCACCCGGACGTCCGCGTCATGGTCGTCGAGGGGGAGCCGCCGGACCTCTTCACCCGTCTCGACGGCGGAGAGGTGGACATCGCCGTGGCCGTGGACTTCGCCGCAGCGCCGCCGCACACCGACCGCCGCTACAGCCGGGTCGACCTGCTGGCCGACACCCTGGACCTGGCCCTTCCCCTGGGCCACCCGTGCGCGGGCCAGGAGCACGTGTCGCTACGGGACCTCGCGGCCGATCCCTGGATCGCAGGTGATCCCGGCAGCTGCTGCGGGGCGATCACCCGGTCCCTGTGCGCCGCGAACGGCTTCACCCCCGACATCCGCCACGCCGTCAACGACTGGACCTCGCTCGCCGCCCTCGTCGAGGCGGGCATGGGCGTCGCGCTCGTCCCGAGACTCGTCCAGCCGCTCCACCGCCCCGGCCTCGTCCTGCGCTCGCCCGCCGGCCCGGCGCCCACCCGGCACGTGTTCGCGGCCGTCCGCGCCGGATCCGACGACGACCCGGTCCTGACCTCCGTCCTGGAGCACCTGCGGGCAGCGGCCGCCGGATGACCGGATGACGGGGCGGCCGGACGACCGGGCGGCCGGATGGCCGGCGGCCGGGCCGGCGCCGCGAGACCGCGGCCCGTCCGTATCCCCCGGGCTGAACCGTGTCTTCCGCCTCCCGGGCCTGAGAGCATCCCCGTATGACGAAGCACTCCCTCTCCCGCGCGGCGCTCGCGCTCGCCTTCTCCGCCGCCCTCGTGGGCCTGTCCGCGCAGGCGTCCCCGGCCGCCGTCCAGACCGACTCCCGCGCTCCGCTGGGCTCGTGCAACGGCTGCTGGCCCAGCGGCGCCGTCGTCGCGATGGGCAGCGGCTGGGGGCAGGACTACCCCGACGCGCTCCCGCTGGGGGACGGTGTCTGGCTCTGACCGCTCCGCGCGGTGCCGCGCGGTGCCGGGCGGCAGCGGGCAGTGAGACGCGGTGCCGGGCGGCAGCGGTCAGGCCCGATCCGTGCGGGACCCCCTGAGACCGGTCACCGCCGTCCACCAGGCCGCGGTGACCGCTCCGTGGGCCACGGCCGTCGCCTCCGCGAGGTGCTCGGGCAGGATCAGGGGCGCGCCGACGTGGACGTGTACGCGCGGGCGGCGGGCCGGGGCCGTGAGGACTCCGGCGATCTGCTTGGCCGTCGTGCCCGAGCTGATGCGGCGGGCGCCCGCCTGGCCGACCGGCCTGACGGGCGCGCCCGGGGTCCGGGCCAGCCGGGCCAGACCGCTGCGGAAGGGCAGGGGCGCGGCCTCCCCCGAGTCCCTGCGCACGGGGATCGCGCCTTCCCCGTAGATCAGTACGCACCGCCCCGCGGCCAGCGCCCCGGCGGCTGCGTCGAGGGCCTCGGCCGCGCGGGACGTGCCCCGGCGGACCGGAATGTGCCCTTCGCGGGCGAGCGCGCCCCCGAGCACCGGGACCCGCCAGAGCCCGGCCGCGGCCATGACCACCGGCTCGACTCCGAGCCGGCGCAGCGCGGCGACCACGACGACCGGGTCCGCCAGGCTGGTGTGGTTGGCGACGAGGACGGTCCCGCCCGCGATCGGCCCGGCGGCGTCCGCCGTGACGGTCATGCGCCCGAACACTTGGGCCAGGGTGGTGGCGATGCGGCTGATCACGGGAGCTCGTACCTCCGGGGTGTGCGGACTTCGTGTCCCCAGGGTGTCGGCGAGGGGCGGCCCAGGCATGAGTCGCCGTACTCAACCCGGCCTGGGTAGTGCCCGGTACGCCGGGCGGCCGTCACTGACGCGGGACGGCGATGCCGGCGGCGCGCAGGTTCGCCTCGACCAGCGTGTTCAACCGGGCGATGGACGGTGCCTGGTCCTCCCGGTGGTGGTTGACCACTCCGTACCGCGAGGCGGCGTCGGAGTGGTTCCGAAACCCTGCCGGCATCTCCAGCAGCGCGCGGTGCGTCAGCAGCTTGCCGGTCAGCGCGGACGCCAGCTCCTCGATCCGCGGGTCGTCCGGATCCCAGGACCGCGCCTCCCAGCCGCGCTTGGTCAGCTCGACGTGCTCCGGGTCGTCGAGGGAGTGTTCGAGCCGGGCCAGGAAGCTGTCGAAGACCTCCGGAACCAGCGCCCGGGCCAGGACCAGGGCCTCCCGTTGGCCGGCCACGTAGTCGGGACCGAAGCCGAGATCGGCGAGTCGGTCCAAGACCGCGCAGGCCCGGTCGGGCAGCAGGACCCGGTTGCCGTGGGCGAGCCGGTGCAGCGTGTCGCGGCGCCCGGTCAGGTCCTCGATCCGTTCGGTGAGCCGTCGGCGGACGTCGTCCAGGGCGGCGGCGAACCGCTCGGGATCGGCATCGAGCAGGTCACCGATCTCGGCCAGCGGCACGCCGGCTCCGGCCAGGGTCCGGACCTGGACCATCCGGAGCAGGTCGGCGGACCCGTATCGCCGGTAGCCGGAACGGTCGCGGCCCGGCTCGGCGACCAGGCCGAGCCGGTGGTAGTGCCGCACCGTCTTGATCGTGACGCCGACGAACGCCGCCGCCTGACCGATCGTGAGCCCGCCCGCCATCGGCACGGCACCTCTCCGTTCCGGTCCACCACCACGACCGGTGTTGACCTTCACCTTGGGTCAAGGTACAGGCTCCTCGCACGGCCGCCGCGGGATCGACCACGGCGGACAAGTGCACCAGGGGACAAGGGGACAAGGGGATTCATGATGGGAACGAGCAACAGCGGCTTCTCCGAAGCCGGGCTGCGCAAGCTGCACGACGTACTGGCACGGCACGTCGAGTCCAAGAGGATTCCCGGGCTCGTCGCCCTGGTCGGCCGCGGTGGCCGGACGCACGTCGAAGCGCTCGGGACGATGCGCCACGACGGTGGCGCGCCGATGCGCCGGGACACGATCTTCCGGATGGCGTCCACGTCCAAGCCGGTCACGATGGCGGCGGCGATGGTCCTGCTCGACGAGTGCCGACTGCGGCTGGACGACCCGGTGGACCCGTGGCTGCCCGAACTCGCCGGCCGCCGCGTGCTGAAGCGGCCCGACGGCCCGCTGGACGACACCGTGCCGGCCCGGCGGCCGATCACCGTACGGGACCTGCTGACCTCCACGTTCGGGCTCGGCCTGGATTTCGAGCTGATGGACTCCCCGATCAGGGCCGCGACCTTCGAGCGCCTCGACTACAGCGTGGCGTCCGGGCCGGCGCCCGAGCCGGACGAGTGGATGCGCCGCCTCGGCGAACTGCCGCTCTCCTACCAGCCCGGTGAGCGCTGGCAGTACGACCTCGCCAACGAGGTGGCCGGCGTACTGGTCGCCAGGGTCGCGGGCGAGCCGCTGGAGACGTTCCTGCGCGAACGCGTCCTCGATCCGCTGGGGATGGAGGACACCGCCTTCCACGTGCCCGTCGGCAAGATCGACCGGCTGCCGCCCCTCTACGGGCCCGATCCGCAGACCGGGGAGTTCCTCGTGTGGGACGAGGCGGAAGGCGGAAGGACGAGCCGGCCTCCGGCCTTCCAGGGCGCCGGCGGCGGACTGGTCTCCACCGTCGACGACTACCACGCCTACTTCAGGATGCTGCTGAACCACGGCCTGCACGGCAGCGAACGGATCCTGTCCCGGGCCGCCGTCGAGCTGATGACCACCAACCGCCTCACGCCCGGACAGCAGGCCGCCCGGGACACGATGTACGGGAACATCGCCCACATGACGGCCGGCCAGGGACTGCACGGGGGCTGGGGATTCGGGACGGCGGTACGCACGCATCGCGGCGGCTACGCGCCCGTCGGCCAGTTCGGCTGGGACGGCGGTACCGGCACCACCGCCTACGCCGACCCGGAGAACCGGCTCACCGGAGTCCTGCTCACCCAGGTCGGGATGTCCACCCCGGACTCACCGCGGCTCATCCACGACTTCTGGAACACGCTCTACCAGGCCATCGACGACTGACGACGGACTCGGCCGGCCGTGGCCGCCGGCGTCCCCCGGTCCTCGGGCACCAGACGGTGCCCGAGGACCGGGAAGCAGGCAGCCGGAGCTGCTCAGTTGTTGGACCCCACCGTGTTGTTGAGGCCCGCGTTGAAGACGTCATCGGCGGCGAACTGCGTCCAGTCGCCGAAGACGAAGGTGTAAGACGTCTCGGAGGGAGCGTTGACGGTCACATCGGCAGCGGCGACCGAGGCACCGCCGAGGATGATGACACCGGCGGCGACGACGGAGAGCGCGGAGCGAACGGAACGCATGGATCCACCTTTCGAGGGGCAATGGGCACAACAGAACCTAGAGAGGTGTCGCCCGCCTGTCCCGGCGCACGGCCGGGCCGGACCGAGAGCCAGCCGATTGGCCGAACCGAGCCGGAACGCCCTCACCGCCCTCACCGCGGAGCTGTTGCCGCACCGGCGGGCGACCCGGTACGCCGGGCCCTCCTCGTGCGGTGCCGGCTGCCCGACCGGTACCGGGCGGAGGTCTCGGACCCACGGACGGTTTCTCCGCTGCCCGACCCCGGGCCGGCAGACCGGTCCCCCGTCATTCGTTCGAACGAGCCCCGCGATGGTCCGCGAACTCCCCGGAACGGAGGAGGAGTTGGAGAAGCGGCCCGGGAGCCCGCAGCGGCAGGTAGTGATCGGCATCGGCGACCACCTCCAGCCGTGCGCCGGGGATGCCGTCGGCGAGACGCCCGGCGATGACGCCGATCTCCGGGTGGTCGTGATCGCCGACGACCACCGTCGTCGGCACCTCGATCCGGTCCAGACGGTCGACAGCGGCCTCGGCCGGGTCGAGCGCGTGTCCCTTCTCGGCGGCGACTCCGGTTTCGGCGTTCTCCCGCACCATGGGCTCGATGACCTCGAAGCCCGGGGCCCGGTCGCCCAGACTCGCCCAGAGCGCGAGCTCCAGCTCCGCGATGCGGCCGCCGGCCGATCCACGACACGCCGCAGCGTACGCATCCGTCTCAGGACTCCGGGGCCACGCGTGCCCGCCGGCGGACGCCGCGATCAGCGTCAGCGACCGGACCCGCTCGGGGTGTTCCAGGGTGAAATCGAGCGCGACCTCGCCTCCCATGCTCAGGCCGACGAGACCCGCGGTCCGGAAGTCGAACCGGTCCAGGACCGCCAACAGGTCGTCCTCGTAGCGGAACGGCGCGGTCGGAAGCGTCGAGCGCCCATGCCCCCTGGCGTCGTAACGAACCACGGTGTGGTGCCGTGCCAGCGCGGCGAAGACACCGTTCCACAGGCGGCTGTCGTGAACCGATCCGTGGAGCAGGACGAGCGGCGGGCCGTCCCCCGCCTTCTCGGCCCAGATGCGGCTTCCCCCGGCGACGGGGATCAACTCGGTCGTCATGCCCCCGATTCGATCACAGCTCTACAACTACGTGGACGCCGGCCACCACGGCTGGCTCGGCTGGGACGACAACTTCGGCGCCTCCGCGGAGATGTTCAAGCAGGCCGCCACGGCCGAGGGCGCCAGGCTCGCCGACGTGCACGGGTTCATCGTCAACACGGCCAACTACAGCGCACTGAAGGAGGACCACTTCAGGATCGAGGACTCCGTCAACGGGACGTCCGTACGCCAGTCGAAGTGGGTGGACTGGAACCGGTACACGGACGAGCTCTCCTACGCCCAGGCCATGCGGGGCAAGCTGGTCTCCCTGGGCTTCGACGCCAGCCTCGGCATGCTGATCGACACCTCCCGCAACGGCTGGGGCGGCACGGCCCGGCCGGCCGGACCCGGCGCCCAGACGAGCGTGGACACGTACGTCGACGGCGGCCGCTACGACCGGCGCATCCACCTCGGCAACTGGTGCAACCAGTCGGGGGCCGGGCTCGGCGAGAGGCCCCAGGCGGCGCCGGCCGCGGGCATCGACGCGTACGTGTGGATCAAGCCGCCGGGCGAGTCGGACGGCGCGAGCAAGGAGATCCCGAACAACGAGGGCAAGGGCTTCGACCGGAGGTGCGACCCGGCGTACACGGGCAACGCGCGCAACGCGCGCAACGGCATGTCGGGGTCCCTCCCGAACGCGCCGCTCTCGGGCCAGTGGTTCTCGGCACAGTTCCAGGAGCTCATGAAGAACGCCCACCCGGCGCTGTGACGCGCGGCAGGTGAGCAGCCCGGCGCCGTGGGGAGTCTCCGGACCCCCCGCGGCTCCGGGCCCCGGGTCGGGCCCCGGGTCGGGCCCCGTCCAGGCCCTGTCCAGGCCACGCTCAGGCCCCGCTCAGGAAGAGTCCCGCACGATCAGTTCCGTCGGGAGGACCCGGCGGGTCTCCTCGCCCTTCCCGCGCGCCGTCGCGGAACCGGTCGCCGCGACCTCCCCGATCTTCTCGAGCAGCAGCCGCGTCATCGTGCGGCCCATCTCCTCGATCGGCTGGCGCACGCTGGTCAGGGGCGGGTCCATCAGGCGGGCCACCGTCGAGTCGTCGACCCCGACGAGGGCGACGTCCTCGGGGACCCGGCGTCCGGCCTCGCGCAGCACACCGCGCGCGCCGGCCGCCATCACGTCGGAGGCGGCGAAGACCGCGTCCAGGCCGGGGGCGCGCTCCAGCAGCTCGCGCATCGCCAGCCGGCCGCCCTCCTCGGTGAAGTCCCCGGTCGCCACGAGCGACTCGTCCGGCGCGATGCCCGCCTCGGCGAGCCCCGCGCGGTAGCCGCCCAGGCGCGCCCGGGCCACGTACATGTCGAGCGGCCCGCTGATGGTCGCGATCCTGCCCCTGCCCCGCCCCACGAGGTGGGCGACGGCCGCCCGGCCCGCGCCGATGTTGTCGGAGTCCACGTAGTCGACGGGCTCGGCCTCGGAGCGCCGGCCGTTCATGACGACCGGCAGGCCCAGCTCGGCGATCCGGTCGGGCAGCGGGTCGTCCCCGTGGACGGACGCCAGCAGTACGCCGTCGACCCGCTGGGCGGCCAGATAGTGTTCGAAGCGCTGCCGCTCCGCCTCGGTCCGGACCAGGGTGAGCAGCAGCTGCTTGTCGGCTTCGGCGAGCTCGGCGCTGACCCCTCGGATCAGGTCGAGGAAGTAGGGCTCCGAGAAGAGCCGGGCCTCGGTCTCCGGGATGACGAGGGCGACCGCGTCGGTCCGGCTGCCGGCCAGCGCCCTGGCCGCCTGGTTGGGTACGTAGCCGAGCTCGGCTACGGCACGCGCGACGGCTTCCTTGGCCTGCTCGCTCACCCGTGGCGAGCCGTTGATGACCCGGGAGACCGTGCCCCGGCCGACGCCGGCCAGGGCCGCGACCTCTTCCAGGGTGGGCCTGCCGTTCTGCCGTCCGCTCACGACTCTCGAACTCCCCTCGTGCGACATCGCGCTCCGCGCCGGTACCCGCCGGGACGAGCCCGTACGAGCCGGCCCGGTCGGCTGATCAGGTAGGACGGTGGATCCCGCCCCCGTCCTCCGCGGAACACGTTACGCCGACCGAGGAAGTGGGAGCGCTCCCACGCTACCTCTGATCACCTCGCGACGCCACGACCGCGATCACCGCCCGACGGGGCGGGGCGCGGCAGGGGCCCGGCGTACGCCCCATCCCTCCGCGCGAGGAATTCACGTTCCTCTCTTGACACTCACCCCCACCAAGCAGCAACCTTCCGGCAACGACGTGGGAGCGCTCCCACTCTTGTGGTCGAGAACAACCTTCACATCGGGTCCTGGCGGGCCCTCGCCGAGCCGCGAACAGCCCGCTGGATCGCCTGTCACACAAAGAGCACCACCTTGGACGAGGAGAGTGGCATGCGCACTTCCAGCAGCAGACACGGAGGCGGACGCGGACCCGGACAGGGACGCCGAACCGTGATCGCGGCGGTCGCCGTCGTGGCGACCGGCACCGCCCTGCTCACCGGCTGCGGCAGCGACGGCGACAGCGGCGCCGCGGACGGCGGCGCGGCGGGCGGCGAGCAGATCACGCTGCGGATCGGCACCTTCGGTTCCTTCGGCTACGACGACGCGACCGGGGCCAAGCTCTACGCCGAGTACGAGAAGACCCACCCGAACATCAAGATCGAAGAGTCGAACGTCGCGGACGGCCAGAAGTACTGGGACACGCTCAAGCTGCGGCTCTCGCGCGACAGCGGGCTCGCGGACATCCAGGCCCTGGAGGTGGGCTACATCGCGGAGGCGACCGGTCCCGCCATGGCGGACAAGTGGACCGACCTCGGCACGACGGGCGGCGCCGACCTCGGCGCGTTCCTCGACTGGAAGGTCAAGCAGGCCACCACGGGCGACGGCAAGGTCATCGGCCTCGGCACGGACATCGGCCCGATGGCCATCTGCTACAACAAGGACCTCTTCGCCCAGGCCAAGCTCCCGACGGACCGCACCGAGGTCGCGGGGCTCTGGGCGGGCGACTGGGCGAAGTTCATCGAGACCGGCGAGGCGTACAAGAAGAACGCCCCGGCCGGGACCGCCTTCCACGACTCCGCCAGCGGCCTGTTCAACGCGGTGATCTCCAGCCAGCCCGTGCAGTACGCGAACACCAAGGGCGAGCTGGACTACGAGAACAGCCCGGGCGTGAAGAAGGCGTGGGACACCGCCGTGGCGGCGGCGAAGGGCGAACTGACGGGCAAGCTACCTGCCCAAGCGCGCGGCCACCATCGGCGCCGAGGCCACTGAGCTCCTGGCCGCCGGCGCAAACCTGGACCACCTGTGCCGTCTGGCCGAGTGGATGGGCCGGGTGAAGCCGAGCTGGAAGAGCAGCGAGGACGCGATGACCTGGCCCGAGGCCCCCCTGGCTTCGCCGCGGAAGCCGCGCTCCGGACCGCCGCTGCGGCCTGACCGCCCCAGCTCCAGCCCGCCCTGACCCGCCCCTGCCCCTGCCCTGCTCCACGAGCCGATCCTCATACCGCCCCTGGCCGCCGGCGCCGCCCTGGTGCACAGCGCCCCCACGCTGCCGCTGGCGCAGCCCCGCGGGGTCGTCATCGGCCACATGCTGGGAGCCGCCGTGGGCTACGGGGTGCCGGCCGTCGCCGGGAGCAGCGCATGGGCCCGCCGCCGTGGCCGCCGGGTCACGCTGGCGCTGGTCATGCTCGCGCGGACCCCGCATTCGCCCGCCTGCGCCACGGCCGTCGTCGTCGTACTGCGGACCCCGGTGGCGGAGCGGTTCGTCCCCCTGCTGTTCGGTTCGACCGTCCTGATCGTCCTCACCGGGTGGGCCGCCTCCCGCGTGCGGCGCAAGGCGCCGAGGTATCCCGCGTACTGGCGGCGAGTGCGGCGGCGAAGTCCGGCTGCGAGGCCGCTCACCGTGGGTGACGGCTCGAGATGCGCGCACGGCGTCCGGCTGGTTCGCTGGATTGCGCTCGCCCTCCCCCCACGGCGCCCAGGAGTGATCATGAGTGCAGGCGAATCCCACGGCCGGTCCCGGCAGCTGCGCGACAAGGCCCAGGAACTGAACGAGGCCGCCGCGCGGTCGGCCGACCCGGAGGAGAGCCGGCGGCTGCGGGACAAGGCCCGCCGCCTGCAGGAGCAGAGCGAGCAGGAGCGCGTCATCGACGACCCGGGCATGGACCTGCGGTAGGCCGCCCGGCCCGGCCTGCGCCGGGCCCCCGCCGGACCCGCCGCCGACTGCCTGCGGACGGCTTCCCGGGCGCGCCCACGAACACGGCGTAGACCGAAGGGGCGTTACGAGGCTGCGGCGGCGGCCGCGGCGGGAGCCTCGTCCAGCTCCCAGGCGTGGCGCTTGAACTCGCGCGCGAAGTCGGCGTGGTCCTCCCACTGGCGGGCGATGCCGCGCAGCACGTCCCAGTGGTGCTCGACCGCCTGGTCGATGACCCGGCGGACCGCCGGCTCCGCGGTCGCCCGCTGCCCGATGAGCCCCTTGGCGACGGAGGCCTCCAGCGCCGCGTTGCGCAGCGCGCGCAGGGCGCGGGAGGTGTCGTCCATGGCGAAGCCGCTGTCGCTGCCCGTCTCCTCGGCGAAGAGCGGGGTGAGCCGCGCCTCGATGAAGGCGGTGATCCGCTCGAAGTGGCGTACGTCCATCGGTGGCTCCATCTCGGGTCGTTCCGGTCCTGCGGCGCGAACCGGGCCCGCACCGTCGATCATTATCCCGTACCCGCGGGGCCCTCCCGGTCCCCGAGGCCGCTTAGTCTGGCCGCATGGACGAGCTGGACGAGCTGGACGGCGTACAGGTGATCCCCTTCGCGGATGCCGCGGCCTTCGAGGACTGGCTGGCCGGGCACCACACCCTGCACGAGGGCGTGTGGGTCAGGCTGGCGAAGAAGGCGTCGGGGATCGCGTCGGTCTCCTCGGACGAACTGGTCGACATCGGGCTCTGCTACGGCTGGATCTCCGGGCAGCGCCGGTCCCTGGACGAGCGGTACTACCTGCAGAAGTACGTGCCGCGCAGGCCCCGGAGCCTGTGGTCGCAGGTCAATGTGGACAAGGTCGCGGAGCTGACGGCCATGGGCCGCATGCGGGAGCCGGGCCTCGCCGAGGTGCGCAAGGCGCAGGAGGACGGCCGCTGGGCGGTCGCCTACGCCTCGCAGCGGACGGCGGAGGTGCCGCCCGACGTCACCGAGGCGCTGGCGGCGGAGCCGGCGGCCCGCGAGGCCTTCGAGGCCCTCGACCGGACCGGGCGCTACCTCGTCGTCCTCCCCCTGCTCCAGGCCCTCACCCCGGAGGTCCGCCGGACCCGCCTGGCCAGGGCCGTACGCCTCCTCGCGCGGGGCGCCGCCGACTGAGGCGGACACCGCGCGCTCACGGCACCGGCCGAACCTCCCGGCCGCGGCCGGAGCCGTCCACTCGGACGAGCAGCGTGCCGAGGCCCCCGCAGGCGAAGGCGACGTCGATGGCCTCCGGCGAAAGCACGTCGAGCCCGCCGAGGAACAGCCGCTCCCGCAGGAGGGGTTCCCCCGCCGCTTCGCAGGAGCGGCGCCAGTCCGCGGGCGCGTGCGCGAGGGCGAAGTCCTTGAGGGCCTCTAGGACATCGAGGACCCGGCGGACGTGCGCCGCCGCGCCGTCGAGGTCGCCCGGCTCGGCCCCGGACGCGCCGGGGGCGATCGTCACCTCGCAGTGCCCGTCCCCGTCGGCGGCGGCCGACCGGACCGCGGGATCGATGTCGATCCCGCCGACCAGCCGGCCCTCCGCGTCCGCCCGCAGCACCCCGAGCCGTGGATGGCGGACCGGCCCGGCGTACCGGATACAGCAGGGCGCGAGCCGCTCCGAGGCGACCGCCCCGCAGACGGGGCACAGCAGGTGGAGATGGCAGGCCGGGTCTCCGCCCGCGGGGACGCGGTCCGAGGTGGTGTCCATGGGATCGAGGCTGGGCCGTCTCGGAAAAGATCTTTCTCCTGCCTGCCCCGTCCGATACGGTCGCGGAGTTGTTTTCGCTGCCGGGAGCTCGTGAGCCGCGCGCGCGGCCCCGGCGGTCCGCCGACTGAGAGCAGGTTTCTTCATGGCATGTCGCATCGGTGAGCTCGTGTTCGGTTGCCGCGACCCCGAACTGCTGGCGCAGTTCTGGTGCGAGGTCCTGGGCTTCGTCGTGGTCGGCCGCGAGGAGGGCTGCGTGGAGATCGGGACGGAGGAAGGTTTCGGCGGTCCGCAGCCCACGATCTTCTTCAGCGTCCGGGACGAGCCGGAGCCGGGCAAGTCCCGGCTGCACATCGACGTCAACCCCACCGACCGCGACCAGGACGCCGAGCTCGAACGCCTCCTGAAGCTCGGCGCCCGGCGGGCCGACATCGGCCAGTCCGGGGACGAGCAGTGGCATGTCCTGGCCGACCCCGAGGGCAATGAGTTCTGCCTGCTCAAGGCCCGCATCAAGGCGCTCTGATACTCGTACGGGCGGACGGGGCGGACGGGCGGGCCCGGCTACCAGCGCAGCGGGAGGCGGCTCACGCCGCGCATCAGGCTTCCCCGCAGCCAGGGCGGCGGGCCCGCCGTCGGGGCTTCGGACAGGGCGGGGAAGCGTTCGAGCAGGGAGCGGATCGCCGTGCGGCCCTCCATGCGGGCCAGCGGGGCTCCGATGCAGAAGTGCAGGCCGTGACCGAAGGCCAGGTGGCCCTGCGGGGTGCGCCTGATGTCGAAGGTGTCGGGCTCCGCGAAGCGCGCGGGGTCGCGGTCGGCGCCGGCCAGGGAGACCAGGACGGTCGCCCCGGCGGGGATGGTGGTGTCGCCCAGGTCCAGGGCCTCGCGGGCGTAGCGGTAGGTGGAGTGCTGCACGGGGCCGTCGTAGCGGAGCATCTCCTCGACCGCCCCGTCGAGCAGCCCGTCGAAGTCGCCGCGCAGCGCCGCCAGTTGCTCCGGGTGGGCGAGCAGGGCCCGTACGCCGTTGGCTATCAGGTTGACGGTGGTCTCGTGGCCCGCCACCAGCAGCAGGAAGGCCATTCCGACCACTTCGTCGGAGGAGAGCGAGTCGCCGTCCTCGTCGCGGGTCCGGATCAGCGCGCTCAGCAGGTCCTCGCCGGGGTCCTTGGCCTTGGCCTCGATGAGCTCCGTGAGGTAGCCGCCGAGCTGTCGGTGCGCGGTGTTGTCCGGGGTGCCGGGGGCGGGTGAGACGACCGCGTTGGACCAGTGGCGGAAGCGTTCGCGGTCCAGGTCCGGGACGCCGAGCAGTTCGCAGATCACGGTCATCGGCAGGGGGAACGCGAACGCGTCGATCAGGTCGGCGGTGCGCTCGGGCCGGGCGGCCATCCCGTCGAGCAGCCCGTCGGTGATCTGCTGGACGCGGGTGCGCATGCCCTCCATGCGTCGGGCGGTGAACTCCCGTGCGACCAGTCGGCGCAGCCGCGTGTGGTGCGGCGGGTCGGATTCCAGCATGTTGGCGTTCACGGCGGTGACGAGGGCGTCCGGGAAGTGCCCCGAACTGCGCCAGTCCTTCGACAGGGCGGGGTGGTTGAGCGCCTGGCGCGCCTCGTCGTGGCCGACGACGAGCCAGCTCGGCTCGTACTCGTCGGCCGTGACGATGACCTGGTGGACGGGTCCGGCTTCGCGCAGTCTCGCGTAGTAGGGATACGGGTCGGCGTTGAAGTCCTCGGCGCTGGCACTGATGTCCACTACTGGCATCGGACCACAGTAGAACGGCGGTCGGGACCGGGTGAGGGCGGTTTCAGGACACTCTGGGACGACCCGGCGATCACGGTAGTCTGCGGCTCCGCCATACGAGAAGGGGGACGGCCATGACCACCGCGCGCGAGGTAGTCCGGACATCCGTGGAGATCGCCACTCAGGACGGCACCGCCGATGCCTACTTGGCCCGGCCCGAAGGCGACGGCACGTATCCGGGGATACTGCTGTACATGAACGCCCTGGGGGTGCGTCCGCACATCAAGTCGATGGCGGACCGGATCGCCGCGGCCGGCTACGTCGTACTGCTGCCCAACCTCTTCTACCGCCACGGGCGGACGCCGGTCTTCGAACTCCCCGAGTTCGTCGACTTCCGCCGGCAGCCGGAGCTCTTCGAGCGGGTCGGCCCGGCGCTCGACTCGCTGACGCCCGAGCTCGCCATGCGCGACGCCGGGGCGTACCTGGACTGGCTCGCGGACTTCCCGGGCGCGGCCGCCGGGCCGGTGGGGATCACGGGGTACTGCCTGGGGGCTCGGCTGGCCCTGCTCACGGCGGGCACGTATCCGCGGCGGGTGGCGGCGGCGGCCGGCTTCCACGGCGGCCTCCTGGCCACCGGCGCGGCGGACAGCCCGCACCTGCTCGCGTCCGCGGTGACGGCCGAGCTGTACTTCGGCCACGCGGACCAGGACCCCTCGCTGCCGGCCGAGCAGATCGACCTGCTGGAGAAGGCCCTCACCGAGGCCGGGGTCCGCCACCGCGCCGAGGTGTACGAGGGTGCTCCGCACGGCTTCACCCTGGCCGACACGTCCACCTACGACGCGGCCGGCGACGAGCGGCACTGGGCGGAGCTGTTCGCCCTGCTGGACCGTACGTTCTGACGCGGGAGGGGGCGGGGAGGCGTCTCGGACGCCTCCCCGCCCCGCCGCCCCGCGCTACGGGGCTTCGGCCGTCACCGGCACTGGCCGGACCGGGGTCCGGTCACGGTGGTGCCGCTGACGCGCGGCGCCGGGTCGTCGGCCTCGCAGCGCAGCGGGCCGCTGACCCGGTTCGCCGAGAAGCCGATGCCTCCGGTGTTGGCTTCCAGGGAGACCGGACCGGTGAGGGTGTCGCCCGCGCAGTCCGGCGACCCCGGGCCCTCGGCGGGATCCGAGCCGATCAGCACGGAGCCGGTGGTGCCGCGGACGGTGAGCGGGCCGGTCAGCGTCGATCCGCAGAGGGAAAGGGCGAGGGCCCCGTCCGAGGACACCGGGCCGGTGAGGCGCCCGCCGGACACGGACAGGGCGCCGCCCGGCCGGACGGTGACCGGGCCGGTCCGGCTGCCGCCGGCCGCGATGCAGAGCGACTGTCCGGCGGCCACGGTCAGCGGCCCCCGGGCCGCCGTCGTGATGCAGGGCGCGCTGAACCCGACGGTGACACCGGTCGGTTGGCCCGTGGCACTGGCCTCGCGTCCGGCGTCCGGGGTGTACGAGGCGCTGATCCGATGGGCCCCGGGGCGCAGGGCGCTCGTGGTGAGACGGGCCCGTCCTGCGTCGAGCGGCACGGTCGCGAGCGGGGGGGTTCCCGTCTGTGAAGGTGACGCTGCCCGCCGGGGTGCCGGCGAGGGGGTCGGCGGAGTCCACGGTCGCGGTCAGGGCGACGGCGTGACCGAACAGCGGTGTGGTGGTGTCCGCGGTGAGCGCGGTCGACGTCCCGTGCCGGAAGGAGAGGACGGCCTTGCCTTCGCCGCGCTGGACGCTGGCCGGCAGGGAGGCCGCGGAGACTCCGGCCTCGGCCGGGGCCGCGTGGCCGCTGCCGCCGCCACCGCCCGCGCCGTAGAGGTTGCCGGGGTTGCCGCCGCCGGAGCCGCCGCCACCGCCGAACCAGCCACCGCCTCCGCCACCGTTGCCGCCGTGGGCGCCGTTGCCCCCGGTGCCGCCGCTGCCCGGGTTGGGCAGGCTGGTGTTCTCGTCGATGCGCTCGCGTTGCCTCCCGGCCCGCCGAGCGGGGAGGTGCGGATCCCGGGGCCGGGCGCCGTCTGGGTACCGCCGGCGCCGTCGGCGCCGGAGCCCTCGGGTCCGCCGCCTTGGCCGCCGTTCCCGCCGGTCGGTCCGCCGCCGTCGCCGCCGCGCAGCAGGGGGCCGCCGTTGCCGGTGCCGCCGTTCCAGCCGACCGCGGTCCAGGAGTCCGGGTTGGTCTCCCCGTCCGCGGCCGCCTTCTGCCCGTAGTCGTGGCCGGCGTTGGTGAAGGTGCGGAAGGTGGGGAAGGAGGCGATCGGCTTGGGGCTGCCGACCTCCGCGGGCGTGGTGCGGGCGCCGCCCCCGAGGAGGCGGGTGCCGGCCGGGCAGGTGGCGGTGACGAGGCCGACCGTGGAGGCCGGGCCGGGGCCGGAGACCTTGTTCATCACCACCTGGGTGTGGTTGATCAGGCTGCTCGTGAAGCAGATGGCGTACGGGGTGGTGGAGAACGCGGCGTCCACCGCGCCCCCGCTGCCGCAGAGGCCGAGCCAGTGAGTCACGTCGGTGCCGACGACACCGGTCGAACCGGTGTACTCCGTACTGCCGTCGGGGCGCGGCGCGGTGCCGTTGACGTGCTTGCCGTTCGACACCGTGCCGGTGCCGATGGCCTGGTTGATCCCGCCGCCGGAGATGAGTCCGGTACCGCAGTCCGCGGGGGTGGAGATCTCCGCGAAGGTCGATCCGGGGCCCGAGGTGGCGCCGGGGGGACGCTCCGGGCGGGTCGCCCGACCTGCACCTTTCAGTGCTACTGAAAGGAAGGTTCGAAAACATTCGATGGACCTGGGCAGTTAGGAGGGGCGAGAGTCGAGGCACAGCACCAAGCACCCCAACTCCCTTACGAACCAAGGAAGAAGGTCTTCGCACATGCGCCCCACGACCACCGGAACCCATGCCGCCCCCTACGTCTCGGGCGACCCGTACGCCGACTACCGGGGAGCCGTCTTCCCCTTCTCCCACCTCACCGATCTCGCCGACCGCCGGCTCGGCGCGGGAGTCGTCGCCGCCAACGACGAGTTCTTCGCGGAGCGCGAGAACCTCCTGCTCCGCGCGCCGGCCGTCTTCGACGTCCACGACTACGGGAACAAGGGCAAGGTCATGGACGGTTGGGAGACCCGACGCCGACGCGGGGCGGGCGCGGACGAGCCGTTCCCGGCGGACTCCGACCACGACTGGGCACTGATCCGCCTCGGCGCACCGGGCATCATCCGCGGGATCGTCGTCGACACCGCGCACTTCCGCGGGAACTTTCCGCAGCAGGTGAGCGTGTGGGCCGCAGCTTTCGAAGGGACGCCCTCGGTCGCCGAGCTCCTCGAACGGGCGGACGCCTGGGAGGAGATCGTGCCGCGCACGGCGGTGCGCGGCCACGCCGCCAACGGCATCGCCGTCGGCTCCGGGCGCCGCTGGACGCACCTGCGGATCAACCAGCATCCCGACGGCGGCATCGCGCGCCTGCGGGTCCACGGCGAAGTGCTGCCCGATCCCGTGTGGCTGGCCCTGCTCGGCACGGTGGACGTGGCCTGCGTCGTCAACGGCGGCGTCGTGGAGCACGCCTCGGACGGCTTCTACTCCTCGCCCGGGAACACCGTCATGCCGGGGCTGTCCCAGAAGCAGGACGACGGCTGGGAGACGCGCCGGCGCCGCGACAAGGGCAACGACTGGATCGCGTACCGGCTGGCCGGGCAGTGCGAGATCCGCGCGGTGGAGGTGGACACGGCCAACCTGAAGGGGAACGCGGCCGGTTGGGTGTCACTGTCCGTCAGGGACGGCGAGGACGGCAAGGACGGCGCGGACGGCGGCTGGACGCAGGTCGTCCCGCCCACCCGGCTGCAGCCCGACAGCCCGCACCGGCTGCCGCTCGCGGCGCCGGTGCTCGCCACCCACACCCGGCTCGACGTCCACCCGGACGGCGGGATCGCCAGGCTGCGCCTGCACGGGAACCTGACGAACGCCGGAGCGGCCGCGCTCACCGCCCGCGCCGCTCGTGCGTCGGGCACGGCGGGGTGAGGGTGGGCGCGGTCGCTCCGGCGGCACCGGGAAGGGGCCTTACTACTCGACGACGAGCTCGACGGGGATGTTGCCGCGGGTGGCCCGGGAGTAGGGGCAGACCTCGTGGGCCTGCTTGACCAGCAGGCTGCCGGTCTCGCCGGCCAGGGAGTCGGGGAGCTCCACGCGCAGGACGACGGCCAGCCCGAAGCCCGCGCCGTCCTTGCCGATGGAGACCTCCGCGGTGACCGAGACCTCGCTGGTGTCGACCTTGGCCTGCCGGCCGACCAGGCCGAGGGCGCTGGCGAAGCAGGCGGAGTACCCGGCGGCGAAGAGCTGCTCGGGGTTGGTGCCCAGGCCGTTCCCGCCGAGGGCCGGGGGCATGGCCAGCGCGAGGTCGATCTGGCCGTCGGAGCTGACGGCGCGGCCTTCGCGGCCGTTGGCGGTGGCGACAGCGGTGTAGATCGCGTCCATCTCGGGTGTTCCTCTCACAGGGCGGAGGCGGGGCCGTCGGTCGTCGGCCCTGCCCCATCAATATTGCACACAATTAAGTTGTGCACAATTCAGTTGCCGCCACGACACCCCCGAGTACACTGGCTCCCATGACCGAGCAGCTCCCCGCCACCCACCCCGACCAGGACTTCCTGCGCCTCGACGGCCAGATCTGCTTCGCGCTCGGCGCGGCGAACCGCGCCTTCGGAGGCCTCTACCGCGTGGTCCTGAAGGACCTCGGGCTGACCTATCCGCAGTACCTGGTGATGCTCGTCCTGTGGGAGCACGGGGAGATGCCGGTCAAGGAGCTCGGCCGGCACCTGCGGCTCGACTCGGGAACACTGTCCCCGCTGCTCAAGCGGCTGGAGGCGGCCGGACTGATCTCCCGCGAGCGCAGCGCCGAGGACGAGCGGTCCGTGCACGCGCGACTCACCGGCGAGGGGGTCGCCCTGCGGGCCCGAGCCGTCGAGGTGCCCCGGCGCATCGCCGTCGCGACCGGCTTCGAGCTCGGCGAGATCAAGGACCTGCAGGAGCGCCTGCGGCGGCTCACCGCCGCCCTGGACGCGGCGGTTCCGCAGGAGTAGCGGGGGCCTCCCCCGCCGCGGGCGGCGGCCGCCACAGCGGGTGCTCGCGGCGCGCCCAGTCGGCGGCCACCGAGCCCGTGCGCATGCCGCGCCGGGCTTCCGGGTCGGCCAGCGCCTTCATGACGTGCCCGGCGACGGCCGCGGCCAGTGCGAGGGCCAGCCAGTCGTGGACGAAGGTCGCACCGGTCCGCCAGGGCAGCGGGGCCAGCCCGGTGAACCACATCAGCAGGCCCGTGCCGAGCATGACCAGGGCGGCACCGGCGCTCCAGCTCGCGTAGAGCTTCTGCCCGGCGTTGAACTTGCCCGCCGGGCGGGCCTCCTGGCGTGCGTCCCGGCGCAGCGCGGAGCGCAGCCAGGTCCGGTCGTGCGGGCCGAAGCGGTTCAGCCGACGCAGATCGGCGCGGAAGGCCCGGGAGGCGAGCCCCAGCAGGGCCGGGGCCGGGATCAGCAGTCCGGACCATTCGTGCAGGGTGACCACGAGGTGGCGGCGGCCCACGAGTTCGGCCAGGGGCGGCAGGTAGAGGCAGCCCGCGGTCGCCAGGCACAGCCCCGCCAGGGCGGCGGTGCAGCGGTGGATCCAGCGCTCGGCGGGAGTGAACCGGCCGACCCGGCCGGGCCGGCCGGGCCGGTTCGCGACGCGGCCGGGGTGTTCAGACCGTGGGGGCATCGTCGCGTCCGTTCGATCTGCCGACCCAGGCGTCGACGTCGTAGCCGAGTTCCTCCCAGTAGCCGGGGCGGACGTCCTGGGTGAGGGTGATGCCCGACAGCCACTTCGCCGACTTGTAGAAGTACATCGGTGCCACGTAGAGGCGGACCGGGCCGCCGTGCGCGTGGCCGAGGGGCGCGTCCCGCATCCGCAGGGCGACCATCACGTCGTCCCGGCGGGCCTGCGGCAGCGTGAGGCTCTCGGTGTAGGTGCCGTCGAAGCAGGTGAAGCGGATCGCACGGGCCTCGGGGCGGACCCCGGCGGCGTCCAGGAGCAGGGTGAGCGGGACCCCCTCGAAGGGCGTGCCGGGCACCCGCCAGCCGGTCACGCACTGCACGTCGCGCACGACACGGGTCTGGGGCAGGGCCCGGAGCGCGTCGAGGGTGTACGAGCCCGGCCGCTCGACCAGGCCGTCGACGGTCAGCCGGTAGTCCCCCGGGCCCCGTTCGGGGACCGAGGAGGCGACGGAGTAGTAGCGGAACCCGCCGGCGCCGGGCAGCAGTCCGGTCAGGCCGGTGGGGTCCGAGGCGGCGGCCCGGCCCAGTACCGCGTCGAACGCGGACTGGAGCCGGGGCGCCGCGGCCAGGCCGAGGGCTCCGAGCCCGACCATGCCGAGGACCAGCCGACGGCCGACGGGAGCGCCCCGTCCGTCGGGGTCCACGGAGGGGTCGACGAAGGGGTCCACGGAGGGGTCGACGAAGGGGTCCACGGAGGGGTCGACGGAACCGCCGGGATCGAAGGAGCCGCCGGGGTCCGCTTCCTGTTCTGTGGTCACAGGGCGATTCGACCACCGGCCGGACCCCCGCGGCCAGGGGTCGCGGGGGTCCGTCAGACTTCCGTCACACCTCGCCGTGCGCCGACGACGGGCGCCGGCACCGCGGATCAGCCGCGGATCAGCCGCGGAAATCGTCCGGGCGGACCGGCGAGGCCTCGGCGAGCGCTTTGGCGACGGCCGCGACGCCCTCCCGCAGGCCGTAGACGGGGGTGCCGGGCTGCTGGCGCCAGGAGTCGTCGAGGCCGCCGGCGTCGACGGTGTCGAAGCCGAGCTCGTCGATGAGGGCCCGTACGGTCTTCTTCGCCGCCTCGTCGTCACCGGCGACGGGCAGGGCCTGCCGGTCGGGGTGGCCCGCTTCGAGCGGGCGCTCCAGGATGTCCTGGGCGTAGGTGCCGTTGAAGGCCTTGACCACGGGATGCCCGAGGTGGCTCTCGGTCCAGCGGCTCTCGGTGAGGCCCTCGTCCTCGATGCCGGCGATCCGGCCGTCGCGCTGCCGCGGGTAGTAGTTCCCGGTGTCGATGACGGCGAAGCCGGGGGCCGCCCCGTCGAAGAGGCCGGCGGGCAGGTCGGGCACGTTCTTCAGGGGGACGGTCACGACCACGACCTCGGCGCCGCGCGCCGCCTGCGCGACGGTGACCGGGGTGGCGCCCGTCTCCTCGGCGAGGCCGGTCAGGGTCTGCGGGCCGCGCGAGTTGGCGACGGCCACGTCGTGCCCGAGGGCGGCGAGCCGGCGGGTGAGGTTGCCGCCGATGTTGCCCGCGCCGATGATGCCGATCTTCATGAGCTCTCCCGTGCGTCCTGGGGGTTCGGGTGTCGCGATGGTCCGAACCTCCCCCGGGCGCCGGGCATTCCGCCGCGGCCCGGCGGATCCCGCCCGCCCTCCGTTCGGGGGACCCGTACGCACGGGCGTCCGGGTGGTGTCCGCACCCGGCGGAACCACCCGGACCTCGGGGTTTACGCCCCGCTCGCCTTGAGCATTTCCTCGCGCTCGACGGGCTTCACGCGCTCGCGGCCCTGCGGCTCGCCCAGCGCCTTCTCGGCGGCGTCCAGCTTGTACCAGCCCTCCCACGTCGTGAAGCGGATCTCCCGGCCCGAGAGGAAGGCCTCGACGGCCTCCGGCTCCGGGGTGGCGGGGGTCCGCAGACGGCCTTCGGCGTGGTCGGCGAGCAGGTTCGAGACCGTCTCGTTGGCGTCGCCCTTGGTGTGGCCGATCAGACCGATCGGACCGCGGCGGATCCAGCCGGTGACGTACGTCGACGCGAGGTGCGCACCCGCTTCGATGACGCGGCCGCCCTCGTCCGGGACCGTGCCGGAAGCGACGTCCCACGGCAGCTTGGGCAGTTCGTCGGAGAGGTAGCCGACGGCGCGGTAGACGGACTGCACGTCCCAGTCGGTGAACTGGCCGGTGCCCTTGACGTTGCCGGTGCCGTCGAGCTCGGTGCGCTCGGTGCGCAGTCCGACGACCTTGCCGTCCTCGCCGAGGATCTCGGACGGGGACTCGAAGAAGTGCAGGAAGAGCTTGTGCGGGCGGTCGCCGATGTCGCGGATCGCCCAGTTCTCCAGGGTCTTGGCGACCATGTCCGCCTGCTTGTTGGAGCGGCGGGTGGTGATCGAGCCCTCGTCGTAGTCGATGTCCTCGGGGTTGACGATGACCTCGATGTTCGGCGAGTGGTCCAGCTCGCGCAGCTCCATCGGGCTGAACTTGGCCTGCGCGGGGCCGCGGCGGCCGAAGACGTGGACCTCGAGCGCCTTGTTGGCCTTGAGGCCGTCGTGGACGTTCGCGGGTATCTCCGTCGGCAGCAGCTCGTCGGCGGTCTTGGCGAGGATGCGGGCCACGTCGAGGGCGACGTTGCCGACGCCGAGGACGGCGACCTTCTCCGCCTCCAGGGGCCAGGTGCGCGGTACGTCGGGGTGCCCGTCGTACCAGGAGACGAAGTCCGCGGCGCCGTGGGAGCCGTCGAGCTCGACGCCCGGGATGGTGAGCTCACGGTCGGCGGTGGCACCCGTGGAGAAGATCACGGCGTCGTAGAACGAGTGCAGCTCGTCGAGGCTGATGTCGTTCGGATAGTCGACGTTGCCGAAGAGACGGACCTGCGGCTTGTCGAGCACCTGGTGGAGGGCGGTGATGATGCCCTTGATGCGCGGGTGGTCGGGCGCGACGCCGTACCGGATCAGACCGAAGGGCGCCGGCATCCGCTCGAACAGGTCGATGGACACACCCGGCTCGGTGGCCGCCTCGGACTTCAGCAGGGCGTCGGCGGCGTAGATGCCGGCGGGGCCGGCACCGACGATTGCTACCCGCAGGGGGCGAGGCATGTCTGGTTCCCTTCGAACGACGAATTGACTCGATCAAGGGAACACTAAACTGAGGCAAGCCTAACCCAGAACCCACCCCCTACTTATGCCCCTATAACCCGGGCTTATGGCTTACCCAAGCCGGGCTTGGGGGCGGAGCGGGCCCCGCGTGCCGCGAGCTGACCCTGGAGGAACGCGTCCGTATCGGGTGAATACGGTCCGCCGTGGTCGAAGAGCAGCTCCGTGATCCGCAGCCACTCCGCGGTGGCGGCGCGGGTGGCGTCATCGCCGCCCTGCGGATCGCCCCTGACCTCCTCGGCGGCCCGTTCGGCTGCCTCCAGCGCCTCGGCGGCCTCGTGGTGGGTCAGTCCGGCGGCCTCCTCCCGCACCCGGGCGCGGGCGGCGCGCTCCGCGTCGGAGGGGACGTGCGGCTCGTTCGCGGCGTCGTCGGTCATCGCGTTTCCGCCTCGGCTTTCCGTGGGTCTGGGGCTGGATTCAGGGCTGGGCGTCGGGGCTGGGCGTCGGGGCGGCCGGTCTGGGGACGGCCGGGGTCACCAGGAGTCGGTCACCACGACCGGGTAGGACTCGCGCGAGCGGACGGTGACCGTACCGCTGTCCCCGTACACCTCGCGCCGCCAGTCCGCGAAGACCCGTGCCACCCGGCGCGCGTCGTCGCCCCTGCTCTTGCCCTTGCCCGCGGTGGTGAAGGCGACCTCGGCGAGGCCGGACCCGCCCACCTTGCGGACGCGGACGGCGCCGATGCCGTCGGCGGGGACGGTCCAGTCCGCTTCGGTGCGGTGCTCGCCGTAGTAGGCGGCGAAGTCACGGGTCATGTCGAACCATCCGGCGGCGCCGCACGGGCCCGCGCCGTTGGTGACGGCTCCGCCCCCGCCGCCGGGCGCGGCCGTGCCGTCCGTGGGCGGGTCCGGGGTGCCGGAGTCCTGATCGGTCGGCGGGTCCGGGACGCCCGTGTCCTGGTCCGTGGGCGGGCCCGCGTACGTGCCCGTCTCCTCGTCCGTGGGCGGGCCCGCGTAGGCACCCGTGTTCTCGTCCGTGGGCGGGCCCGCGTACGCGCCCGTCTCCTCATCCGTCGGGATGTCAGGGGCCGCCGTGCCGACGCCCGCTCCGCCGTCCGTCGGCCCGTCCAGATCGCAGATCGCCGGGCTCGGCGCCGCGACGGGGGCGGGCCCCGCCGCCTCCCCCGCCCGTACGGTGCCGCAGCCCGCGAGCACCGCGCACAGCAGTGCCGCGAGCACGGTCGGCGCCGTCCGCGCGGTCGCGGACCGGGCCGTCCTCTTCGTGGTCGCCTTCATGTCGTCGCCCCCTTCCCCGTACAAGAGGGGCCAGCGGTAGCCGTGGTTCCCTCCGGGGCCGGCTTGGGTAGTCTTCCCGGGACACAGTGCACGGCAGGCTCGGGGTGGGGTAATGGGACGTCAGACACGCGTGTCCGGAGCGGTGGTGGCGGCCGCGTCGCTGCTGCTCCTCGCCGGATGTTCCGGAACCGGGACGGCCCCCGGTGACGACCCGAAACCCGGCACCGCCACCTCCGCGCCACCCTCCTCGTCCACCGCGCCCGACGACGGGAAGCCCGCCCCCGGGGACGTGCTGCCCGGTTTGGCCACCACGGCCGAGGCCCGAACCCGGCTGGCTGCGCTGAAGGTCGCCCCGCCGGGGACCATGTCCGGTTACAGCCGGGACAAGTTCACGCACTGGGCGGAGCAGGGGAACAAGTGCGACACCCGCGAGGTCATCCTGCAGCGGGACGGCGCGAACGTCACCCGGGACTCCGAGTGCAAGGCCGTGTCCGGGACCTGGAAGAGCCTGTACGACGATGTGGTGGTCACCGAGGCCTCGAAGATCGACATCGACCACATGGTGCCGCTCGCCGAGGGCTGGCGCTCCGGCGCGGCCGGCTGGGACGCCGCGAAGCGCAAGGCCTTCGCGAACGATCTGACACACCCCCAACTGCTCGCGGTGACCGCCTCCTCGAACCGCTCGAAGGGCGATCAGAGCCCCGACCTGTGGCAGCCGCCGTCGAAGGCTTCCTGGTGCCAGTACGGTCGCGCCTGGACGACCGTGAAGTCGGCGTACGGCCTGACCGTCACCGAACCCGAGAAGCGGATGCTCGCCACCATGCTCGACACGTGCGCGGCGTGAGACCGATCCACACGCCCTCCTGACGCCCGGACCGGATCACAGCACCGCGATGCCCAGCGGCCGCGAACCCGCCGCGAGGCGGCGGCTGTTCCCGCTGTCGAGGTCCACGACCGTGATGCCGTTCCAGTAGCCGTCGCGGGTGTATCCACCGGTGACGTAGGCCGTGCGCCCGTCCCGGGAGACGGCCACGTCCTCGTGCGGCCCCTCCAGCGGGTACACCCGTTCCGCCCCGTCCGGGGAGCGGACCGTGAGGGACGGCCCCTCGCCCTTCCCCTGTTCCACCGCCCCCGTGCCGACCACCAGCAGCCGGCCGTCCGGCGTGGCGGCGACCCCGTGCTGGTGGGTGTCCGCGGTCAGCCTCTCGATCGTGGTCCGTCCCGTCCGCGGGTCCACCACGGCGAGCCGCTCGCCCTCGAAGGGGAGCAGCAGCATCCCGTCGGCCGGCCGCACGGCGGTGTAGTGCGGCTTCAGCCAGGAGCCGAGCCCGCCTTCCGTCCCGTACGGGGCGACCTCGATGCGGCGCGGCAGCAGCGAGCCGGCGGGCACGACGGTCACGTCGAAGGAGTCGTGTCCGGTGACGTAGATCTCGGACCCGTCCTTCGACACGTCCACGTCGAAGGGGCGACGGCCCACCGGGACGACCGCGGTGACGGCGGCCTTCGCCGTGTCGACGACCTCGAGGACCCCGGTGGTCCCGGGGACGTTGACCCCGACGTAGGCGCGGGCGCCGTCGGGCGAGAGCGCGATGCCCATGCCGCCGCCCCGGTACTCGCCGCCGGTGACGGGCCCGGCGGCGGTGGTGCGGTACGGGACGCGGGTCTGCAGGGTGCGCGTCCGCGTGTCCACGACGGCGACCCCCTCGGCCGTCGCCACCCAGGCCCGGCCGTCCGCGCCGACCGCCAGGCCGTACGGAGCCCTGCCGACCCGGACGGAGCCGACGGAGCCGCGCTCCGGGTCCACGAAGGTGACGGTGTCGGCGCCGAAGTCTGCGACGAGCAGGGTCCCGGCAGGGGTCTGCGCGGCCGTCGGCAGCGGGGAGGCGGCGGGCGCCGAGGGCTGCGGCGCCGAGGCGGGCTGAGTGCAGGCGCCGAGCAGCAGGGCCCCGGCGAGGGCCGCGAGGGCGGTACGGGTCGTCCGCGTCGCCCGCTCGCGGCGGCGCGGGTGCGGTCGGTCGTGCTCCGGCACGGGTGCCCCTCTCGTTTCCGGGGGCGGGGCCGGTGGTGCGCCCGCTCCCCCGTACCCATCCTCACCTCGCGGGAGGGGCCGGCCGTTCGGCCCGCCGGCCGACCGCCGGGTCGACCGATCGGTTGATGCGAAGGCGGGACGGGCCCGGGAGCGGCGGAACGTTCAGCCCTCGTACTCCGTGAGGTCGATGCCGTGGATGTTGAGCAGGGCCCCGGACTCCGGGTGCGAGGTGTCCTTCTCCGCCACCATCCCCAGCTTGCGGATCACGTTCTCGGACTCGTCGTTGCCCGCCCGGTTCACGGCGACGACCCGGTCGAGGCCCCGGTCCTGGAGGGCGAACTCCAGCGTGGCGTGCGCGGCCTCGGAGCCGTATCCCTGGCCCCAGTAGGAGCGGCCGAGGCGCCAGGTGATCTCCGCCGCGGGCAGCACCTCGGGCAGCCACCACGGCATGGACAGGCCGACGGCACCGATCAGCTCGCCGGAGGCCAGCAGCTCGACGGCGAAGATCCCGAAGCCCTCCTCGTCCCACTCGTCCTCCCACCGCTCGATGGTCTCGGCGGTCTCCTCGAGGTCGAGGGTCTCGCCGTCGCCGATCCAGCGCATCACCTCGGAGTCGGCGTTGATCTCCGACAGGGGGACGAGGTCGTCCTCGGACCAGCGGCGGAGGAGGAGGCGGGGGGTGCGGATCTCGGTCATGGAGCCCATCCTGCCGAACGCGCCCGCCATCGGGTAATCGGGTCCCCCGCTAGCCCTCCGCACCCGCCTGACCAGCCGGGTCCCGCGGGTCCCCGGCGCGGCCCGGACCGGCCGGATCCCCCGCCGGGACGGTGATCGCGTCGAGCTGCGCCCGCAGGTAGGCGTGCGAGTCGACCGGCTCGTGCGGGAGGCGGCCCAGCGGCGCCGGAAGGGACTCCACCCGGGTGTGCGGGTCGCACTCGTAGAAGTAGACGAGCGAGATCAGCTCCTCGGCCGGTGCGTCGGCGGGCGGCGGCAGCACCCGGTGGCGGCCGGCCCGCCACCGGTCGCCCGTCCAGCGCGCCATCAGGTCACCGATGTTCACGGTGAGCGCGGCGGGATCGTACGGGGCGTCCTGCCAGCCCTCGGCCTCGGTGTGGATCTGCAGCCCGCCCGCGCCCTGCTCGCGGTCCAGGACGGTGACGGTGCCGAAGTCGGTGTGCGCCCCGATGCGGAACTGACCGGGCAGCGGCGGCCCGACGGTCTCGGTACCGGGGTACCAGTTGACGTTGAACCCCCAGGTGGGGTGGCTGGTGTGGCGGGTGAAATGGTCCGCCTCCAGGCCCAGGGCGGCGGCCAGCAGCCCGAGCAGTTCGTCGGAGAGCGCCCGCATCTCGGCCAGGTACCGGACCACCAGCGGCCGCAGCGCGGGCGCCTCGGCCGGCCACGCGTTGGGCCGGAACCACTCCGCGTCCACCGCCGGGATCCCGGTCGGGTCCTCCGCCGCCCAGGACCAGGACTCCTTGAGGTCCGGCGGGGAGGCCGCGCCCTCCGCGTAGCTGTTGGCCTCCGCGCCCGGACCGAGCCAGCCGCGGCCGCCGACCGCGACGGCGTACGGGGCCTTGGCGGCGGCCGGGAGCCGGAAGAACGCGCGGGCCGCCTCCCGGATCCGCCCGGGCAGCTCCGGATCCACCCCGTGCCCCGCCACCAGGAGGAAGCCGGCGCTCTGCAGGGCCTCGTCGACGCGGGCGGCGACGCGCCGGCGGGCTTCGGGTCCCCCGGAGCGCCACGGGCCGAGATCGATCACGGGGACCTGGGAACTCACCACGGCGGGACCTGCTTTCCGGATCGGTGCGGGCGCCGCGCGGACCGGATTCAGCCCGCGGAGCCCCGTAGGACGTACCGGACCAGGCCCTCCCCGGTGCCGGCCTCGGTGAAACCGGTCCGTCCGAGCACCCCCTGGGAGGGTGTGTTGTCCGCGTCCGTCGTGGCCGCCAGCAGGGTGGTGCCCGGCTGTCCGAAGGCCCAGGCGGTCAGCGCCTTCAGGGCCTCGGTGGCATGGCCGTTGCCGCGCGCCGAGGGCAGGAGGTCGTAGCCGACCTCGGCGCGGCCGTCGGCGTCCGGGGCGCCGTGGAAGCCCATGCCGCCGATGGCCCGCCGGTCGCTCGCGCGGATGATGGCGTACGGTCCCCAGCCCGGCCGGTACGTCCCCGCGTCGCGCGCCTTCGTCACCATCCCCGCGGCGTACCGGGTGCCGTCGCCGGGTCCTTCCCCGGCCCAGGCGAAGCCTCCGCTGCCGCCCGCGTGCAGGTCGGCCGCGGCCATCGGGGAGATCTCGCAGAGCAGTACGCTCCCGGCCTCGACGGGTTCGGCGTACCAGCGCCAGGACGCCTGGCGGGCGAGGCCCGGCAGTTCGCCCCGGCCGGTCGCCCACAGCAGGGTCCGCCAGGAGTCGTGGCCGCGCGGGACGTGCGGGAAGAGGCGGTCCAGGGCCCGTTCGGCCAGGGCGGGGCCGGGCTCCCAGTCGTGGATGCCGAGCCCGCTGAGGATGTCGTGGGTGTGCAGCAGGGTCTCGACGACGCCCATCGCGGCGAAGCCGTCCGCGCCCGCGCTGCCGTACGGGTGCCAGGCGCGGTCGTCGGGCCGGGCGGCGGCCACGACGGCGGAGAGCATGCCCCCGGTCGCCGTGATGATCTCCAGCAGGCCGGCGGGGGTGGTGCCCGGGTCCGCCGTGATCTCGAAGGGCACCCAGGCCGTGCGCGCACGGCCGGTGACCTGCGCGGCGTAGGCCGTGTAACAGCTCGCGACATGGACCGCGGTGTCGTAGCAGCTCCATTCCAGCCCGGCCGCCGGGACGGACCAGTCGAGGTGCACCGCCTCCCCCAGTGCCCTCGTGCTGAGTGAAACCGCTTCGTCCATGTCCTGCGGACCCGTGATCGCCATGCGCCGAACCCTAGGTCGGCGCCCGGACGCGGCCAAGGGATTATCCGCGGGCCCGGTGGCGCGCCTGCGGGCCACGGCCGGGGACGGGGCGCTACTGCTTGTGCTCGGACGGCGCGCTGACCGCGCCCCGGTGAAGGGCGGAGCAAACGGTGGAGATTTCGACGAGGGACGTCTTCGGGGCGCCGTGCTGGGTGAGCCTGATGGCACGTGACCTCGGCGCGGCGCAGCGGTTCTACGGTGCGGTCGTGGGCTGGCGGTTCCAGCCCGCGCGGCTCGGCGAGGCGTTCTCCGTGGCCGAGCTGGACGGGGCGGAGGTGGCCGGGATCGGGGCGCTGGCCGTGGATCTGGCGGTGCCGGTGGCGTGGACCCCGTACTTCGCCGTGGACGACGCCGATGTGGCGGCGGACCGGGTCCGGGAGCGCAGCGGCACGGTCGCGGTGGGCCCGTTCTCCTTCGAGTCGGGGGGCCGCGCGGCGCTGGTGGCGGACCGGGACGGGGCGGTCTTCGGGATCTGGGAGGGCCCGGTGACGGCGGGCTGGCGGGTGGGCAGCGGCCACGCGCCGGCCTGGCTGGAGCTGCGCACCCGCGACGCCTTCGAGTCGGCGATCTTCTACGGGGAGGTCCTGGAGTGGGCCACCGATCGCGACGGGTGCTGCGAGGTCTCCTACGAGGAGGACCGGGTGGTGCTGCGGCAGGGCGGGGAGCCGGTGGCCCGGCTGGACAGCGGGCCGGTGGAGCCGGGCTCGTACAGTCCGTACACGCGGCCCCGCTGGCACGTCCACTTCCGGGTTCCGGAGCTGGAGCCGGCGGTGGCGGCGGCGGTCGCCCTGGGCGGGCGGGCGGTCTCGGAACCGGGTGAGAGCGCGACCGAGCGGTGGGTGGCGCTGCGCGATCCGGACGGGGCGCTGTTCACGCTCACGGCGTTCCGGGCGGCCGACGGGTCCGGGTCCAGGTGAGGAGGTCGGCCGCGGACCAGGTGTTGACGATCCGGTCGGCCGGCACCCCGCATTCCAGGGCGCGTTCGCAGCCGGTGGTCTGCCAGTCGAGCTGGCCGGGGGCGTGGGCGTCGGTGTCGATCGCGAAGAAGGTGCCCGCGGCGACGGCGAGCCGCAGCAGCCGGCGCGGCGGGTCGAGCCGTTCGGGTCTGCTGTTGATCTCCACGGCGGCGCCGGAGTCGGCGCAGGCCGCGAAGACGGCCTCGGCGTCGAACTCCGACTCGGGGCGGGTCTTTCCCGTGACCAGCCGTCCGGTGCAGTGACCGAGGACGTCCAGGTGCGGGTTGCGGACGGCGTTGACCATCCGCCGGGTCATGGCGGGAGCGTCCATCCGGAGCTTGGAGTGGACGGAGCCGACCACCAGGTCCACCTCGGCCAGGAGTTCGGGCTCCTGGTCGAGGGAGCCGTCGGCGAGGATGTCGCACTCGATGCCGGTGAGCAGCCGGAACGGCGCCCAGGCCGTGTTCAGTTCGGCGACGGCCCGCAGCTGTTCGCGCAGGCGCTCGGGCGGGAGTCCGCGGGCGACCGTCAGGCGCGGCGAGTGGTCGGTGAGCACCGCCCAGTCGTGGCCGAGGGCCGCGGCGGCCCGGCCCATGGCCTCGATCGAGCCGGATCCGTCGGACCATTCCGAGTGCACGTGGCAGTCGCCGCGCAGGGCGGCGCGCAGCGCGCGGGCCTCCGGGCTCGGCGGCGGGCCCTCGGGGTGGGCGGCGGCCTTGTCCTCGAGCCGCTGGAGGTACTCGGGCACCTCGCCGGCGAGGGCCTCCCGGACGGCCTGGGCGGTCTTCGGGCCGATGCCCTTGACCGCTTCGAGCGTGCCGGCCGCGACCCGCTCGGCCACCTCGCGCTCCCCCATCCGTTCGAGGGCCGCGGCGGCGGTGCGGAAGGCCTGGATCCGGTAGGTCGGTTCTTGGGCGCGCTCCAGCAGGAAGGCGATGCGGTCCAGTGCCGCCTCCGGGTCCATCGAGCGCCTCGCTCCGTCCGACGGCGGGGAGGGGACCCGGGCCGTGGGGCCCGGGTCCCCTCCCCGCCTGGGTCAGGCTCCGTCGGCCGGGTCGGCCGCCGGGCGGTACTGCAGGGCCAGGCCCGCGAGGACGGCGCCGGTCGCGGCGCTCAGCACCGCGGTGACGCCCGCCCAGGCGACGGAGCCGGCGACCGCGCCGGCGAGCGGGTCGAACTCCACGGCGCCGCCCACCACGTGGAGTGCGGCGACGCCCAGCGCGACGATCGCGCCGGTCCGCCATGCCGCGGCCGTGTCGCGCACCGCCAGCAGTGCGCCGGCGGTCAGGCAGAGCAGCGTGACGGCGAGGGCGAGCAGCCCGCCGGGATCACCGGAGGCCAGGCCCGCGAGATCGCCGGGCACGTGCAGCGCGCCGCAGAGCAGCAGCGCGAACGCCACCGGCCAGCGCAGTACGCGGCCGAGCGCGCCGCCCGGGGGCCGGGCCCCCGCGGACCGGACTCCCGCGGCTCGTCCCGGAGCCGGGACCGGGTTCGGGACCGGGGCCGGGGCCGAGACCGGGCGGGCGGTGGCGCGCCCCGGGGGAGCCGGTGCGCGCACCGCCCCGCGCTCGGGGGCCCGTCCGTCGCCGGTGCCGAGGATGCTGACCAGCAGGGCCACGTCCTCGATGGGCCGGCCGAGGGCGGCGGCCCGCAGGGTGATGTCGGTTTCGACGACCTCGTGCGGGGGCTCTCCCAGCAGGGTGACCATCTCGCGGACTTCGTGGACGGGCCGGGACACGGCGGCCGCGCGCAGCGCCGTGTGTCCGGGGTTGGGCACCTGTCCGGACTCCTTGAGGAGGCTCACCAGTGCGGCGACCTCCTTGACCGGCCGGCCGGTGGCCGCGGTCTCCAGGACCGTGCGTATGGGCGCCGCCCCGGTCCCTTCCGCCCGCGCGGGCCCGGCCTCGCGGTCCCGGTCCGTGCCGGGGCCGTCGCCGGGGTCGGCGGCGGAGTCGGAGTCGGCGGCGGAGTCGGAGTCGGCGGCGGCGGGGCCGTCGTCGGGGCCGGCCGGCGGCCGGACTTCCGTGGTGTCGGGGAGCCCGCGCGGTTCTTCGTACTCCGTCGCGGCGAGCGTGATGGGGTCATTCATGGAAAGCTCCGTTCGCCGACGCGCGGGTCTACACATCGCGCGCCGGTCATCGTGCGTCATGGGAAGCGCACGCTTTGTTACATTCAGCGCCACCCCGCGGCGCTGCGCCATTCGGGGCGGGCAAACGGGGGTCCCCCGCGGTGCCGCGGGGGGTCCCGGCACCCGTCGTGGGCATGGTGGGGGCATGAAGGGTACGGAGTTGCTCGCCGACGCGTTCGGCCGGATCCACGGTGTGGTGCACGAGGCGGTCGAGGGGCTGGACGCGGAGCTGCTGGACGCGCGGATCGACCCCGGCGCCAACTCGGTCACCTGGCTCGTCTGGCACCTGGCCCGGATCCAGGACGACCACGTGGCGGACGCGGCGGGCTGGGAGCAGGTCTGGCACGCGCGGGGGTGGGACGAGCGGTTCGGCCTCGCGCTCCCGGCCGGGTCGACCGGGTACGGGCACACCGCCCGCCAGGCCGCCGCCGTGCGGGTGGCTTCCGGGGACCTGCTGCTGGGGTACTTCGACGCCGTCCACGCGCAGACCGGGCGGTTCCTGCGCGGGCTGGGCGCCGCCGATCTGGACCGGGTGGTGGACGAGCGGTGGGACCCGCCGGTGACCCTGGGGGTGCGCCTGGTCAGTGTGATCGGCGACGACCTCCAGCACGCGGGACAGGCGGCCTTCGTACGGGGCGTGCTGGAGCGGGGGCGCTGATGGCGTCCGGGACGGCGCTCCTGCTGGCCCTGCTCCTGCTGGCCGGCGGGCCCGCCGGCCGGCAGGCGGCCGACGCGCCGGGCGCCGACGGGCCGGGCGCCCGCGCGAGGGCCGCCCGCGCGACGGCCCACGGCGACGGCTTCCGGCCCGTGGTGGAGACCGACCGCGGCGCGGTGCGCGGGCGGGAGTCGGCCGGGGTCCGGACCTTCGAGGGCGTCCCGTACGCCGCCCCGCCCACCGGCCCGCTGCGCTGGCGGCCGCCGGAGCCGGCCGCGCGCTGGGCGGACGTACGGGACGCGGGCGCGCCCGGGGCCCGCTGCGTCCAGCTGCCGGCGGTGGGGCCGGGCGGACCGAGCGGCTCGGAGGACTGCCTGTTCCTCAACGTCACGGCGCCCGCCCCCGCGCGGGAGGGCGAAGGCGAGCAGCCCGGCCCGGGCGGCGAGCGGGCGCGCCGGCCGGTGATGGTGTGGTTCCACGGCGGCGGGTTCATGAACGGCGCCGGTGACCTGTACCGGCCGGGCCGACTGGCCGCGGCGGGCGGGGTCGTGGTCGTCACCGTCAACTACCGCCTCGGGATCTTCGGCCTCTTCGGGCATCCCGCGCTCGGCGGGGCCCCCGATCTCGCGCTCGCCGACCAGCAGGCGGCGCTGCACTGGGTGCGGGCCAACGCCGCCCGCTTCGGCGGCGATCCGGGAAGCGTCACCGTGTTCGGCGAGTCGGCGGGCGGCCTCAGCGTCTGCGCGCACCTCACCTCCCCGGCCTCGGCCGGCCTCTTCCACCGGGCGATCGCCCAGAGCGGCTCCTGCTCGCTCGTGGTCCCGCCGCGCTCGTTGCTCACCACCCTGGGCGCCTACGAGCCGTTCGTGCCGCAGGAGCGCACCGTGGCCGACGGGATCGCCGCGGCGGCCCGGCTCGGCTGCGGCCGGCCCTCGGACGAGGAGGTCCTGCGGTGCCTGCGCGGCCTGGCCCCCGAGGTCCTCGCGACGCCCGAGCTGATGCTGCGGTTCTCCGGCGTGTCCCACGGCAACGCGCTGCTGCCCGTCGAACCCCGACGGGCCCTGGAGCGCGGGGAGTTCCACCGGGTCCCGGTGGTGCAGGGCTCGACCCGCGACGAGATCCGGATCTTCCTCGGGCAGACGCTGGCCGCCTACCCGCTCCCCGACGCACAGGCCTACCGGGCCAGGCTGCGGGCCTCGTTCGGCGCGGCAGCCGGACGGATCGAGGCGGCCTATCCGGTGTCGGGCCACCCGACGCCCGCGCTGGCCTTCGCCGCCGTGCTCTCGGACGCCTCGTTCCTGTGCCCGCAGCTGCGGGACAGCCGGGCGCTGGCGCGGCACGTGCCGACGTACGACTACCGCTTCGACGACCGCGAGGCGCCCGACTTCACCGGGCTGCCGCCGGTGGCGGGCTTCCCCTACGGGGCCTCGCACGGCTTCGAGCTGCCCTATCTCTTCGACACCGGGCTGCCGTTGGCCGCGCCGCAGCGGGCACTGTCGGAGCGGATGATCCGCCACTGGACCCGGTTCGCGGAGACCGGGGATCCGAACCCGCCCGGTTCGGATCCCCGGTGGCCGCGCTCCCCCGCCGTACTGTCCCTCGCGCCGGGTCCGAGGGGGATCCGCACGGTGAACGCGGCGGCCGAGCACCACTGCGCCCTGTGGAACCGGATCGGATCCGGACGCCCGGGACCGTCACAGCACTAGTGGTTCTCGGTCGGCCGCAGATCGCGCGGGATCAGGGCCCACGTCGTCACGGCGGCCGCGACCGCGAGCGCTCCCGCCATCAGGAACGCCGGGGTGATCGCGAGGGTGTAGGCCTGCGACGCGGCGTCGAGCAGGTTCTGGCCGACCGTGCCGCCGAGCCGTTCGGCGGTGTGGGCGGCCTCGCCCACGGAGTCCCGTACGGCCGTCAGCGTGGTGGAGTCCAGGTCGAGGGCCGGGAGGTTGGCCCGGTAGAGCGCGGCGGCGGTGGAGCCGAGGATGGCGACGCCCATGGCGGAGCCCAGTTCGTAGCAGGTCTCCTCGATGGCCGCGGCGCTCGAGACCTCCTCGGCCGGGGCCGTGGAGATCAGGGTCACCGAGGCGACGGTGGTGGCGATGCCCGCGCCCAGGCCCATGACGCCGAGGGCGACGGCGAAGGCGGGGTAGCCGAGGCCGGTGAACTGCTGCAGGGTCCAGGGCAGGGCCATGCCCGCCGCGAGGATCACCAGGCCGCTGCCGAGCACGTGCCGGATCGCGAAGCGCTGCATGAGCGACGGGGCGATCATCGAGGCGCAGATCAGCGCGAGCGGGGCGGGCAGCAGGGAGAGCCCGGCTTCGAGCGGGGTGTAGCCCTGGCCGTACTGGAACCACTGGGTGACCAGGAACAGGATCGCGCCCATGCCCACCATGGGCAGGAAGATCGCGGTGGCGGCCACGCTGAAGGCGGGCTTGGCGAACAGCCGGACCTGGAGCAGCGGGTTGTCCAGGCGGAGCTGGCGGCGTACGAACACGGTCAGGCAGACGGCGGCGAGGGCGAGCAGGGCCCACGGCAGCGGGTCGGCGACGCCGCTCTTGCCGAGCTGCTTGATGCCGCCCGCGAGGGCGAGCATGCCGACGATCGACTGGCCGACGCCCCACCAGTCCCACGTGCCGGCGGAGCGCGGGGAGCGGGATTCGGGGAGGTAGCGCAGGCCGGCCGCGACGATGAGCGCGGCGACGGGCAGGTTGAGGAGGAAGGCGGAGTGCCAGCCGTAGTCCTGGACGAGCAGGCCTCCGACGACCGGGCCGAAGGCCATGCCGCCGCCGAAGACGGCGGCCCAGACGGCGAGCGCGAAGGCGCGTTCCTTGGCGTCGGTGAAGACGCTGCGCAGGATCGACAGGGTGGACGGCATGATCGCGGCGCCGCCGACGCCGAGGAGGGCGCGGGCCGCGATGACGTGCCAGGCCTCGGTGGAGAAGACGGCGATGAGCGAGGCGACGGCGAAGATGCCGAAGCCCGCCATCAGGAGCCGCTTGCGGCCCCAGCGGTCGCCGAGGGCGCCGGCGGTGACGAGCAGGCCGGAGAGGGCGAGCGCGTAGACGTCGATGATCCACAGCTGCTGGACGGCGCCCGGCTGGAGGTCGCCGACGAGCGAGGGGAACGCCACGTTGAGGATCGTGGTGTCCATCGAGATGAGCAGGAGGCTGCCGGAGAGGATCGCGAGCACGATCCAGCGGCGCGGATCCTGCGTGGGGGTGTGCATGGGGGTTCCGTTCACGGTGGTACGCGGGGGTGGTGGTACGGGTCCGGAGGCCGCTCAGGCGGCGGCGGACGGCCTGGTTCCGGTGAGGAAGGAGGCGAGGACCAGCCGGCCGATGTCGCGGCGGGCGAGGTGGCCGTCGCGGACGCCTTCGGCGGCGGCGTCGAGCAGTCCCCAGAGCGAGTACCAGATCCAGTACGCGGGCAGGTCGACGCGCAGCCGGCCGAGGCGCTGGCCGAGGCCGAGGAAGGCGAGGGCCCGCTGGTCCTGTCGCTGGATGCCGGCGCGGAAGGCGGGGTCGGCGAGCACGGTGGCGTCGCGCGAGGTGAATCCGTAGAGGTGCGCGGCGGGCAGCAGGCCGGTGACGAGCCGCTCCAGCGCGGCGTCGAAGGCGGCGCCGTCGGCGGTGTCGGGCAGGTCGGCGGGCGCGAGGCAGCCGTCGACCACGTCGATGGCCCGCACGGCGACGGCTTTGAGCAGCGCCTCGCGGGTGGCGTAGCGGCGGCTCAGCGTGGCCCGGCTGGTGCCGATGCCGGCGGCGATGTGCGTCATCGAGGCGCTGTGGTCGCCCGCGAGGACGCGTGCGGCGCCGTCCAGCAGCTCTTCTTCGTTCATCATGCGATCCTCCTTCGTATCAAACGATACAAATTTGTCTCACATGAAGCAAATCTGCGCCGCGGCGCGCTCGACGCTGAGGCATGATCGGCGACGCTGATCGAACTGATCGACTGGGGGCGCAGCGCCGAGGAGGACGGCGTCCTCGCGTTTCGGCTCGGTGGCAGCCTCGTTCTGCTGGAGTCGGCCGGGCCGCTGCCGGCGGGTGTCGTTCCCGGATGGGTGCGGGTGTGGTTCGAGCGGGAGCGGGTCGAGCTCCATCCGTACGACGTCTGACCGCCGGCCCGAGCCGGGCGGGTCAGTCCTGGGGTTCGGGTTCCGCGCCCGTGCGGGCGCGGGCGCCGGAGCGGGTGCGGCCGGGGGTCTGGGCCCGCTCCGGGTGGCGGCGGACGTACTCGCGCTCCAGCTCGCCCATCCGCTGGGTGTGGGTGACCAGCGCTTCTTCCGACCCGTGCAGCAGGGTTTCGTGGCGCGTGCGGTGAATGGCCTCGAGCTCCTTCATCAGGCGGCCCTCTTCCAGCCCGCTCGCCGACGGGCCGGCCTCGCGCGGCGCGTGCTCCGCCATGGCGGTCACCTCCTCCTCGGCCGGGCCGGGCCCCTCGCCCGGCCGTGCTCACTCCATCATCCCGAAAGGACGGGGAGCGGCCAGTCGGTAGACAGTGTCTACGCCCGGCCGCTAGATGTATTGACCCGCAGGGTTGTTGACTCGGCTGATGGGCGGGTGTCCGCCCAGTGCGGTGTGGCAGCGGTGGTGGTGGCCGTGGCGGCGGCCGTGCACGCGCTGGCCGGCGTACCGGCACACGGCTGGGCAGGGCGGCGGACGCTGGCCTGGCTGGCCGGGGCGGCGGCGCTCACGGCGCTGGCCGTGCGCTCCGAGCGGCGCTCGGCGCACCCGCTGGTGCCGCTGCCGGTGGCCCGCTCCCGTTCGGTGACGGCGTCGATGGCACTGCTGGCCCTGGTCTCCGGCGCGATGTTCGGGGCCCTCTTCTCGGCGAGCTTCGCGCTCCAGGGCGCGGGCGGCCTCGATCCGCTGGCGACCGGGCTGCGGGTGCTGCCCATGACCGCCGCCATGGTCGCCGGGTCGCCGCTGGCGGGGGCGGCGCTGCGCCGGTTCGGGGCGCGGGCGACGGCGGTCGCCGGAACGGGGCTCGTGGCGCTCGGGATCTCGGGCCTCGGTCCGGGGTGGGGTTTCGGCGTGCTCGGAGCGGGCTTCGCCGCGGTGATGGTGACGGCCACCGGGACGGTGGTCGGGGACGCGCCCGCCGGGCATGCCGGGGTGGTGGGCGGGCTCAAGCCGACGGCGATGAACGTGGGGCCGGCCTTCGGCATCGCGGTGGCCGCGGGGACCGCCGGGGCCTCGACCGCGGCGCTGGCCGCGCTGGCCGCGCTGGCCGCCGTGGGGCTGCTGCCGGCGTCGCGGCTGCCGGGCCGCGGCCGCGGGCGGCGTCCCGTCCCCGTCATCGCGGGGACGGGAACGGGTGCCGACCCGTCGGCGCCGCATCCCCACGGACAGGCGGCCCGGTCACAGCACTAGTGCTGTGGCCGGGAAGGTTTGCCGGGTCGCGGTGTTCGGTGCGGTGCCTCTCCCCCAGCTACCGCCGGGAGGGGCCCCCGGGCGGAGGACCACGCCTCGTACTGGACGTACCGGTGTGGTCCGACAACGCGGCGAGGTGCCGTGCCGGGCGCCGCGACCCGGTGAACCCTTCCGGTCACAGCACTAGCGTGCGTCGAGCTTGGCGATCACCTGGTCGCGCAGGATCTCGTACTCGGTGCGCAGGCGGCGCATCTCGCTCTCCGGAGGGCGGGGGACGACGACGCCCTCGGTGATCTTCTCCTCCGGGCCGAACTGATCGCGGGTGAGGTCGATCTCGATGCCCAGGCCCAGGCGGTTCCACCAGTGGTAGTCCACGCGCTCGCCGTCGACGAGGACCTCGCCGCGGACCAGCTCGCCGCCCAGCAGGTCGTGGAGGACGAGGGCGGTCACCCCGCACTGGTCACGGGCCGGGTTCTCCCGGGTCCAGCGGTCGCGGTACTCGGGGGTGCACGTCTGCGCGCTCCAGCTGCTGCGGACGGCCCGGTCTATGTCGGTCAGGAGTAAAGGTGTCATGGCGCCCATCCTCGCAACCGGCACCGACAAAGATCCATCCCCCGGCCGGCCCGGTTCAGCCGGACTCCGGCCCGGCGGCGAGGAGTTCGCCGATGACGTGGCGGGCGTTGCCCGCCATGACCGGGTTGGTCTCGCGGTAGTAGGCCAGTTCGGCGAGCGAGACCGACAGGGCCCAGCCGCGCCCGCGCGTCCAGGTCGCGCCGTCGGCGGCGAGGGCGGTCCGGAAGGCGGGCCGGGCGGTCGCGGGGAGCACGTACCAGGCCGCGAGGAGGTCGACGGCGGGGTCGCCGAGGCCCGCGCAGCCGAAGTCGATCACGGCGGCGAGGCGGTCGTCGGCCAGCAGCATGTTGCCCGGCTGCAGGTCCGCGTGGATCCAGACCGGCGGGCCGGGAGGCAGCGGGGCCCGCAGGGCCTCCTCCCACAGGGCGGTCGCCGCCGCGGCGTCGACGTCTCCGCTCGCGCCCAGGGCCGCGATCGAGGCGCGGGTGTCGGCGTCGCGTTCCGCCAGGGTCTCGCTGCGGTAGGAGGCCGGCGCGTCCACCGGGTCGGCGCGGTGCAGGGCCGTGACGAACTCCGCGAGGTCCGCTGCCAGCAGGTCCGGTGCGGCGATCTTCCCGGCCACCGGGATCTCGCCGGGGAGCCAGCCGTAGACGGACCAGGGCCACGGGTAGCCCTCGGCGGGCCGGCCCGCGCCCAGCGGGACGGGGACGGCGGCCGGAAGCACCGGGGCGAGCCGCCGCAGCCAGATCCGCTCCGCGCGGACATCGGCGGCGGAGCCCGTCGTGCGCGGGAGGCGTACGACCATGTCCTCGCCCAGCCGGTACATGGCGTTCGAGGTGCCGGCCGAGTCGACCCGCTCGACGGGAAGCGACGCCCACCGCGGGAACTGCCCGGCGATCAGGCGGATCACGAGGGACGTGTCGATGTCCGGTTCGTCGGCGTGCATCTTCCGGGGTACGGGCGCCTGCGGTGTCGGCGTCCGGGATGTCGGCGTCCGGGATGTCGGTGTGCCTGCGGGCATGGGCGGGTTCCCTGGGGTCTGAGGGGCGAGGTCTCCAAAGTATCCGCTGGTCACGGGCGTTGGGGAAGGGCGAGCCCGGCCCGGCGGGATGCCGGGCCGGGCTCGGTGGGGGGTGTCGGGCGGTGCGAGGGTGTCGGGGTGTCAGGGGGTGAAGGTCCAGCGCTGGGCCGCGGTGGCGGCGCAGGCGACGCGGGTCAGCTTGGTGCCGTTGGCGGAGGCGGAGCCGGCCGGGGTCAGGCACTGGCCGGCGTTGCGCAGGCTGCCGTCCGGACCGGTCTGCCAGCTCTGGCCGGAGCTGCCGTCGCAGGTCCGGACGGCGACGGCCGAGGCGGTCGCGGCGTCCAGGCAGACTCCGCTCAGCCCGGTCAGGCGGCCGTCGCCCTGCAGGGTCCAGCGCTGGTTCGGGCCGCCGTGGCAGCTGTAGAGGGTGGGCTGGGTGCCCGGGGTGGTGGCGCTTCCCGGGAGGTCCAGGCAGGTGGCCGAGGCCCCGTTGACCAGGGTCGCGGCGGCCGGGAGCGGGGTGGGGCGGCCGGTGAGGGTGATCTCGGCGGCACTGGTCCACGGGCCGCGGCCGCCCGCCTCGGTCAGTGACTTGAGCCGGAGGTAGCGGCCCGTCTTCGCCGCCAGGGAGACGGACTTGAGAGCCGAGCTGTCGGCGAAGGCGCCGGTCGCCACCGGGGACCCCCAGTCGGTGGTGGTGTCCGAGACGTACACCTCGTAGCCGCCGATCCGGCCGTTGGCCCCGCCGTCCTGGCGGGGCAGGTAGCCGAGGCCGTCCACCGTGTAGCGGGCGCCGAGGTCGATCTGGATCTCGTGCGGCAGGGCCGCCGGGGTCCCCGCCGACCAGGCGGTGTGCCAGATGGTTCCCGTGTTGCCGTCGAAGGCGTTGCGGGCGGCGCCGTTCTCCCCGCCGGTCTCCTGGCTGTCGGCGGAGACCACGGTCCAGCCCGACTGCGGGACGGGGCTGGAGGTGGCCGGGACGGGATCGGCCGCCGGGACGGAGGTGCCGGTGGCCGAGACGCTGAACGCGCCCGCCTTCGTACCCGTCTTGGTCCACAGGATGCCGCCGCGGTCGGCCGCGTCGAAGAACCAGCCCGTCGCCGCCGCATCGTAGGCGGCCTTGCTGGTCAGCCGGGTGAGCGCCGTGCCGTCCACCGTGAGCGCGCCGGGGGCGGTGGCCACGTGGAGGGTGAACTCGTAGCCGCGCGAGGCGGGTTTGCCGGCGTAGCTGCCGGTCGGGGCGGAAACGGACACGGTGACGTCGCCGGAGCCGGAGGCGGGCGCGGTGACGTCGACCTGCTGGCGGGCGAAGGCGCCCGACTGGTGGGCGCGGGTGATGCCGTCGTCCTCGTAGAGGCTGAAGGAGGAGTTGGCGCGCGGGTGGATGTCGTAGGTGAGGGTGGAGACGGACTTCTCCCCCGTGTAGTTCATCTGCGGCCACATCGGGACGATCGCGCCGCCCTTGACGAAGAGGGGCAGGGTGTCGAGGGGCGCCTGGTAGCCGTTGAGCCAGCCCGGTCCGGCGTACGTCTTGCCGGTCCAGTAGTCCGTCCAGGTGCCGGCGGGCAGGTAGATGCCGTCCCGTACGGAGGTGTCGGAGACGACGGGCGCGACGAGGAGGGAATCGCCTGCCATGAACTGGCCGCTGGTCAGGTTGGAGCGGGCCACCGGGTCACCGGGGTACTCCAGGACCATCGCGCGGGTGCTCGGGACGCCGGTCTCGTGCGCGGTCCGGCTCATCGTGTACAGGTACGGCATCAGCCGCATCTTCAGCTGGAGGTACTTGCGGTTGATGGAGAGGTACGGCTCCGCGAACCGCCAGGGCTGCTTGTCCTGGTAGCCGGCCGTCGGGCCGGTCGCGCCCCAGCCCGACATGGTCATGAAGGCCGGGGTGAAGGCCTTCCACTGGAGGTCGCGGACGTAGGTCTTCGGACTGCCGGCGAAGATGCCGTCGATGTCGCCGGAGGCGTAGTTGAGGCCGGAGAGGCCGGCCCCCGTGATGGCCGGGACGTGCCAGCGCATGTCGTCCCAGGTGCCGTTGGTGTCGCCGGTCCAGACGACGGCGTTGCGCTGGGTGCCGGCCCAGCCGTCGACGGTCCAGACGTAGCGGCGGGCGTCGGAGTTCTTCTCGATGCCGTCGACGGCCTGCTGCACTCCGTTGAACGCCGTCTTGTAGCCGCCGCCGATCCAGGCCACGTCGGTCTTCACCCCTCGGGACCCGGCGGTGCCCACCTCCTCGTTGATCGAGCCGAGGCCCGTCGAGGTCCACAGTCCGGTCTGGAAGCCCTTGGCCTTGAGCGCGTCGACCGTGGACTTCAGGGGCGCCGTGTAGCCGCAGCCGTAGCCGTCGTTGGGCAGGAACCAGCCCGAGGGCATGTCGGCGGCGCGGGCGTCGGTGGCGTAGCCGACGACGTCCGGGGTGGTCTGGTGGCGGAGCCGGTTGTGGTCGCCCTGGTAGTCCGGGTTGGAGGCGTTGAAGCAGTCGGCGTTGCCCAGCTCGAAGCCCCACGCCGGGGCCATGAAGGGTTTGCCGCTGACGTCGGTGTAGGCGTCGAGGACGGACTTCAGGGAGTCGCCGGTGAAGTACCAGGCGTCGAAGCGGTTCTCGTTGTGGGTGAGGGTGGCCGGCGCGTTGAACCCGTACGAGCCCGGGGCCCAGGTGTTGCGCATCACGCCGTAGCCGTTGGTGGACATGTAGAAGGGCGCGGGGCTGGCGTTGTTGTTCTCGCGCCACTTGTTGTCCACGGCGATCGGGACGGTCTTGCCGCGCAGCGCCCATTCGCCCAGGCGCAGGCCGGTTCCGTAGAACTGCTCGTCGGCGCCGCGCGCGAGGTACTGGGTGGTCTGGCCGCCGGTCCAGGAGGTGGGCTGGGCCTCCTGCCAGACGGGGGTGGAGTTGTCGGCCCGGTAGACGGAGAACTGCAGCGGTGTCTTGTTGACCCGGATGGACAGGGATCCGGTGGTGATCCGGTAGTAGGCGCCCGCGTCGGTCCAACCGGTGCTCACGGAGCCGAAGTCGGTGGTGGTGGCGAGGTCCTTGCCGGCCGGGTCGTTGGTGAAGGCGCCGTCGGGCGAGAGCCAGAGCCGGAAGATGTCGGCGCGGGCGACGACGACGCGGGCCTTGGCGCCGCTGGACGTGGTGGCGGTGAAGGTGTTCCCGGACTGGGTGAAGCCGGTGACGTTGCCCGCGGTGGACGCGGCGGCGGCGCCCGTGCCGGTGGCCGTGCCGGTGGCCGTGCCGGCGGCCGCGGCCGGTGAGGCGATCGGTCCGGCGGCGGCCAGGCCGGCCGCGGCGAGGGCGGCGGCGAGCAGCGCGGCCGCCGGGCCGCGCCGCCGCCGTGGGCTCCTGCGGATGCTGATGAGTCTCATGGGGGCGGCTCCTCGTGCGGTCCGGATCGCGGACACACCTTTTGGCATGCACCGGGCAACATAGCGCCCTGGAGGCCCCGTTTGAAGGAAGTTGCTCGAAATGGCTTGTCAACAAGCATCTTTGAACATCCATCAGCGGGCGGATCAGCAGGCGGAGTCGACGAGCGCCTCCATGACGGACGGGTCCAGCGCCGGGTTCGCCGCCGCGTACCGGGCCAGCTCCGTGTCCTCCAGCAGCTCCGCGATCCGGCGCGCGGGCAGGTTCGGATGCCGCGCCAGAGCGGCGCGGACCGCCGGATCCGGATCGCGGGTGAGCCGCTCGACGAGATCCGGGTCCGCCTCGGGATCCCGCGCCGCCAGGGCCCGTACGGCCGGGTCCTCGTGCCCGGCGTGGGCGGCCAGGCCCGCGGTCGGGAAGCGCGGGCGGGTGAGCAGGTCGGCGCGGTCGGAGCCGGTGTACTCCAGGAAGCAGGCCAGCAGCAGGGCGGCGGGCGCCTCGGGATGGTTCTGCGCGAGGCTCACCCGTACGGCGAGGTCCGGGTCGGCGGCGAGCAGCGCGACGAGGTCCGGCGGCAGGTGGTGCTCGGACGCCGCGCGGCGGCGCAGCACGGGGTGGCCGGAGAGGGCGTTGCGGCGGACGGCGGCGAGGTCCCTCGGCTCGGGCGGCGCGGGCCAGAAGCCGAACGAGTCGCCTTCGGGCACGGTGTAGTCGATCGCCGCGCGCTCGGCCTCGGTGAGCGCGGGGTGGACGGACACGGCGAGGCGGACCTCGGGATCGGGGTCCGCGGCCAGCGCCGCCCGCTCGGCGGGACCGAGGGCGGGGTGGCGGGCGATGCGCTCGCGGACGTGCGGGTCCGGATCGCCGGCCAGCAGGACCACCACGTCGGGCGGCAGGCCGGGGTTGGACGCGATCATGGCCCGGTCGTCCTTGCCCACCGGGGCGGTGAGGACGGAGTCGATGACGGCGCGGCTCAGGGCACGGTTCATGAGCAGGTGGCTGCGGCCGTGGCACGAGCGGTCCGGGAGCTCCCGCTCGACCCAGCCCGGGTCCCTGTGCGACACCTCGAGGAGGGCGCTCTCGCGCACCTGCGGGTCGGGGTCGTCGAGCAGCGCGGCCCGTACCTCGTCCGACAGTACGGACCACGAGCCCACACCGACCCCGCGAAGCACGGCCTCCGGGTGGGTCGGCATGCTGCGGCGGAGCCCTCTGGACGACTGCCGGTAGAGGCCCCCCAGGAGGTCGTTCTCGTACGTGGTGAACATGTGGACGACGGTCTCGTCCGGCAGGGGCCTGGGCCATCGCTCCACATGGGGGGCGGGCCCCTCGGCGAGGTGCGCCCGCACCAGCCACTCGGGGTCGTCCACCAGCCGGGCCCGCTGCGCGGGATCGGCGTGCGGGCTGGAGGCGAAGACGGCGCGCGCCCGTCGGTCGGGGTGGGAGACCAGCGCGTCGACGACCGGTTCCGGCAGGTCCCGGTCGCCGCACAGCGCCATGCGCGCGGCCGGCGGCCCGTCGGCGAGGATCCGCAGCAGCAGGCGGTCCGGCAGGGCCGGGTTCACCGCCAGGCCCGCCAGCCGCAGCTCCGCCGGGGTCGCTTCGTTCCAGATCTTGTCGCGTATCCACATCCGGCCGAGGCTACGCGGTGGGTGGTGGGCAGCGGACGGTGGGCCGCGGGCGGTGGGCCGCGGCCGGTGCCTCAGCCGAAGCGGACCGGGAGGTACTTGACGCCGTTGATGAAGTCCGAGCGCAGCCGCCGGACTTCGCCGGTGAGGGTGACGTCCGGGTGGCGGCGCAGGAGCTCGCGGACGAGGGCCTTGATCTGGGTGCGGGCGAGGCCGGCGCCGAGGCAGAAGTGGGGGCCGCCGCCGCCGAAGGTGACGTGGTCGTTCGGGGTGCGGCGGATGTCGAAGGCGAAGGGGTCGGCGAAGACCTCCTCGTCGCGGTTGGCGGAGGTGTAGTAGGTGACCACCTTCTGGCCCGCGGCGATGGGCTGTCCGCGCAGGACGGTGTCGCGCGTCGCGGTGCGCCGGAAGTTGTGGATCGAGCCGCCCCAGCGCAGGAACTCCTCGGTCGCCGAGGTCCACAGGGCCTCGTCCCCGGGGGCCGCGGCCAGTTCCGCGCGGGCGGCCGGGTGCTCGATCAGGGCGAGCAGGGTGTGGGAGAGCAGGTTGCGGGTGGTCTCGTTGCCCGCGACGCACAGCAGGACGAAGAACATGTTGATCTCGTCCTCCGTCAGCCGTTCCCCGCCGACCTCGGCGTGGACCAGCGCCGAGAGGATGTCCTCGCGGGGGCGGGCCCTCCGCTCGGCGGCCAGCGCGTCGCAGTAGGCGTAGATCTCGGCGGCCGCGAGGTCGCTGTCGTGCTTGCCCGCCGAGAGCTCCGGGTCCTGGCTGCCGGCCATCCGGTTGCTCCACTCGAAGATCAGCCGCTCGTCGCCCTCCGGTACGCCGACCATCTCGCAGATCGTCTGGATCGGCAGCCAGGAGGCGACCTCGTCGACGAAGTCCATGTCCTTGCCCGGGGCGACCGCGCTCTCCACCAGGGCCACCGCCCGCTCCTGGATCCGGGCCGCGAGCCTTCGTACGACCCGGGGCGTGAATCCCGCGCTGACCAGGTTCCGGTACCGGGAGTGCCGCGGTGCGTCCATGCCGAGCAGGACCAGGCGCAGGGTCTCCAGGGATTCGGGGGCCTGGTCGCGGATCATGAACGAGCCCAGTTCGGTGGACCACAGCTCGGGGTCGCGGCTGACGGCCTTGACGTCGGCGTGGCGGGTGACGGCGAAGAAGCCGTCGTGGCGGCCCGGCACCTCGTGCCAGTGCACGGGATCCTCGCGGCGCAGCCGGGTGAACTGCGCGTGCGGGACCTCGCGGGCCCAGGTGTCCTCGAGCAGGTCTGTCTCACCATGGATGGGCACGGAACGGTTCCCTTCGTTCGAGGTTCGAGTCAGCCGAGTCCGAGGAGGGTGGCGAGCGCTTCGACGACGAGGGCGTCGGGTACGCCCCCGGGTTCGAGGCGGTGCTGCATGGACAGCCCGAGCAGGAGGCCGAGGACCAGGGCGCCGGTCTCCTGCGGCGGGCGGGTGAGGGGTGTGCCGGTGGCCTCGGCCCAGTCGGCGAGCCCCTCGCCGAGCTGGGCCCGGATCTCGGCGTAGCGCTGCGCGAGGCGGCCGCCGATGAGCGGGCCGCGGGCGGCGTGCAGCCACAGCTCCGTCTCCAGCAGCAGCCAGGAGTCGCCGTGTTCGGGGTGCGGGCGGGTCAGACTCCCCCACATCGCCGAGAAGTGCACGGCGGGATCGGCGGGGTCGCCCGCCGCGATCTCGGCGGCCAGCTCCCGCGCGGTGCGCTCCTTCCAGACCTCGAGCAGCGCGAGCAGCAGCCCCTCCTTGCCCCCGAAGTGGCTGTACAGGGCGCCCGTGGTGCGGCCGGCCGCCTCGGCGACGGCCTCGGCGGACACCGCGTGGAACCCCTTGCGGGCGAAGAGCGCGGCGGCCGCGTCGATGAGCCGCGAGCGGGTCTCGGACTTGCGCTGCGCCTGGGGGGTGCGGGATGCCTGCGGAGTGCGGGATGCCTGCGGAGTGCCGGGGAGGTGCGGGGTGCGCTCGGGTGTCACCGGGCCTCCGGAGCTCCTGGACGTTATATCGGGGTGCCGATATAACGTGCGCCTCCGCTGACGAACTGTCAATCGTCGTGCACCGGTCCGGTCGGCGGATCCACACGACCTGCCGTTTGCCCTTTTCGTACCCTTTAGTGGTGAACCGCGCCTTTCCGTACGCGCTCTTCCCCGCCGGCGGGCCGAACCGGCCGCCTCGGACCAGAGCTCGGGAGTCTGCACGATGAACCACGGAACGCGCCGCAAGCCGTCCCGGCGGAGGTGGATCGGGGGCGTGGTCGCGCTGGTGGCCGCCGCGGCGGTGGCGGCGGGGGCTCTGACGTACTTCGACGTATTCTCGGACACCGGCGACACCGGCGACACCGTGCACCTCGACGAGCCGCGCGCCCTGCCGCGGGACGGGGGCGGCGGCCGGGGTCGGGCTCAAGTCGGTGCTCCAGAAGCCCGACGCGTTCCGCGCCGTGATCGCCGGCGGGCCGGACATCCGGCCCGACTCACGGCTGTGGAACGGCCACCCGCAGGAGAAGGCGCAGAACAGCCCGCCCGAGCTCGCGCAGAAGCTGATCGACCGGAAGGGTCCCGAGGTCGACCTCGCCTTCCAGGTCGGCACCAAGGGCAGCGACGTCCAGAACCGGCCGCCGATCGAGAAGTTCGTCAAGGACTACACCAAGGGCCCCGTCAAGACGATGCTCCACATCGACGAGGGCGGCGGCCACGACGCCTACACCTACGTCCCGGGCATGTACGACGGCGGGCTCATCCAGTGGATCAGCAAGCTCATGCGCGGACCCGTCCCGAGCCCCTGAGCACCTGGACGCCGGCGGGCACCGCGGAAGCCGCACGGGCTGCGGAAGCCGCACGGGCCGCACGGGCCGGGGGCGCGGTGACCGCCAGGACGGGCGCCGCCGGGGAGGTGTGCCGGTGGCCGCAGGGGTCGAAGACCAGGTCCACCGGCTCCCCCGGGCGCTGACGCCAGGAGATGCGCTCCGGGGCCGCTTCGCACACCGGGCAGCGGGGCAGCGGGCTCGGCTCCGGCAGGTGCTCGGGGGCGGCCGCCAGCTGCGTGGAGTGCGGATCGCGCATGGAGACTCCCTGGTCGTACGGTTGGGCTGATCGCACTGTGCCATGGACAGGCCCCTGTCCGCACGGGTGAATCCTCCAGTGTTCTGGCTGGTCAGAGGTGTATGCCCAAAAACTTCCCCCCTCTCACCCCGGACCTTCGGCCCGACGCGCCGGTGCGCGAAGGCCCATGACGGATCCTTCGCGCACCGGCGCCCGCACACCTGCGGACGCGACGACCGGCTCGGCGGCTCACGCCAGCTTGTCCACCTCGGGGTGGTCCGCCAGCCAGGCCCGCACGGCCTCCTGCTCCTTGCCCTTGCCGGCCTCCTGGATCTTGGCCTCCAGTCCGGTCAGCTGGGCCTCGGTCATCTTGAACGAGCGCAGCCACTGGGCGATCTTCGGCTCGTCGGCGGCGAAGCCCTTGCGGGCGATGCTGTGGATGCCGTCGCCCGTGCCCCACGCGCCCTCGGGGTCCGCCAGCTTCGTCAGCTCGTAGGAGGCGTACGCCCAGTGCGGCGACCAGAGCACGACGGCGACGGGCTCCTTCTTCTCGTAGGCGCGCTTGAGCTCGGCGAGCATGCCCGGGGTCGAGCCGTCGACGACCTTGTACTCGCCGTCGAGCCCGTACTGCGGCAGCACCTTGTCCTTGAGCAGGCCCATCGCGCCCGCGCTGGGCTCGATGCCGATGATTCGGCCCTTGAACTGCGAGCCCTTGCCCTTCAGGTCCGCGAGGGTCTTGACGTCCTTCACGTAGGAGGGGACCGCCAGCTCGATGGAGGTGGGCCCGTACCAGGAGCCGAGGTCGTCGAGCTTGTTCCCGTACTTCTTCCAGTACTCGGCCTGCGTGACGGGCAGCCAGGAGTCGGTCTGGAAGTCGATCTGGCCGCCCGCGAGCCCGGTGAAGAGCGCGCCGAGCTCCAGCTGGCGGGCGTCGACCTTGTAGCCGCGGCGCTCCAGGAGCTCCTTCCACAGGTAGGTCGAGGCGATGCCCTCGTCCCACGGGATGTAGCCGATGCTGACCTGGCGGCCCTTGCCGATGTTCTTGACCCCGGCCCCGCCGGAGGCGTTGACCTCGGACTTCCCCGCGTCGCCGAAGACGCCGAGGCCGCCCGCGACCAGGGAAAGCACGACGGCCGCGGCGACCGCAAAGACGGGCTGCGGCCGGTGGCCCCACACCTTGGCCCTGCCGGTGGCCGCGGAGCGCGCCTTGGCGAGGGCGCGGCGGCCCAGCGGGGAGACCTGGCGGCCGAGCGCCCCGGTCATCCGGTCCAGGTACATGGCGAGGATGACGATGGAGATGCCCGCCTCGAAGCCGAGGCCGATGTCGACGCTGCCGATGGCGCGGTAGACGGCGCCGCCGAGGCCGCCGCCGCCGACCATGCCGGCGATGACGACCATGGACAGGCCGAGCATGATGACCTGGTTGACGCCCGCCATGATGGTGGGCAGGGCCAGCGGGAGCTGGACCCGTACGAGGGTGTCGCGCGGGGTGGTGCCGAAGGCGTCGGCGGCTTCGACGAGTTCGGCGTCGACCTGGCGGATGCCGAGCTCGGTCATCCGCACGCCGGGGGCCAGCGAGAAGATGATGGTGGCGATGATGCCGGGCACCACGCCCACCCCGAAGAAGATGATGCCGGGGATGAGGTAGACCATCGCCGGCATGGTCTGCATGAAGTCCAGGACGGGCTTGAGGACCGCGCTGACCCGGTCGGAGCGCGAGGCCCAGATTCCCAGCGGGATCGCGATGACCAGGGTGACCAGGGTGGCGACCACGACCAGTGCGAGCGTGGACATGGCGTCGGGCCACAGGCCGACGGAGTCGACGAGCGCGAAGCCCGCGAAGGCGAGCAGCGCGGCGAGCAGGCCGCGCAGCCACCACGCGGCGACGGCGAGGACGCCTGCCAGCAGCAGCGGGTTCGGCGCGGACAGGACGGCTTCGATGCCGTCGTACAGCCCGGTGACGACGGAGCTGATGGCGTCGAACAGCCAGGACAGGTGGCTCTGCAGGAAGTCGACACCGCTGTCGACCCAGGCGCCGAGGTGCAGGCGGGGCATCACGCGGCCACCTCCGCGCAGCGCAGCGGTGCGCGTCGCTCGTCGCCGATGAAGGCGACGAGGCGACCCTGATCGACGGAGCCGACGACGGCGCCGGCCGCGTCGGTGACGGCGACGGGGTGCGGGACGCGGGCGCTGACGGCGCACAGGTCGGCGAGCGGGGTGTCGGCGGCGACGGTCGGGCAGTCGCAGGCCGCCAGGTCCGCGGCGGCGTCCGTCATGACGGCGTCGGCGGTGAGCACGCGCGAGCGGTCCACGTCCTGGATGAAGGAGGCGACGTAGTCGTCGGCGGGGCGGGTGAGGATGTCCTCGGCCGTGCCCTGCTGGACGATGCGGCCGTCGCGCATGACGGCGATGGAGTCGCCGAGCCGCATGGCCTCGTTGAGGTCGTGCGTGATGAACACGATGGTCTTGCCGAGGCTCTGCTGGAGTTCGAGCAGCTGGTCCTGCATGTCGCGGCGGATCAGCGGGTCGAGCGCGCTGAACGACTCGTCCATCAGCAGCAGATCGGCGTCGGTGGCCAGCGCGCGGGCGAGGCCCACGCGCTGCTGCATGCCGCCGGAGAGCTCGTCGGGCCAGGAGTTCTCCCAGCCGCCGAGCCCGCACAGGGCGAGCGCCTCGGCGGCCCGCCGTTCGCGCTCGGCCCGGGGGACGCCCTGGACCTCCAGTCCGTATCCGGCGTTCTCCAGGACACTGCGGTGGGGGAACAGCGCGAAGTGCTGGAAGACCATGCTGATCTTGGTGGACCGCACGCGGCGCAGCTCGCGCGCGGAGAGCGCGGTGAGGTCCTCGCCGTCGAAGAGGATGCGTCCGGCGGTGGGCTCCAGGAGCCCGTTGAGCATGCGCAGCAGCGTGGACTTGCCGGAACCCGACAGGCCCATGACGACGAAGATCTGGCCGGGCTCGACGCGGAACGAGGCGTCGATGACCGCGGCCGTCGTCCCTTCCGCGCGCAGGGCCTCGCGGTCGGTGGCGCCGCTCTCCAGCTCGCGGACCGCCTTCGCGACGGCAGTGCCGTTCTCGGGTCCCCTGCCGAAGACCTTGTACACGTGCTCGGCTATGAGCGTGGACACATACACCTCACGGGTCGTACCGGGAACGGCCCACCGGCATGACTGCGACCGGCGGGCCGTGGAGCGCGACGGGATCCACCCGTCTCCCGCGCCCCGGCCGCTGTGGGCCGGCGGACGGGTCCGCTCCAGCAGCGCTACTGCCCCGCCTTAACCGGTGCAAACGGTGAAGTGAGTCATGTCACCTACGGTACGTCGGCGCCCGCGCCCTCGGCTGCGCCCTGCGCGGCGGGTTCCGCTTGCTGCGGGGCCACGGCTTCGCCCAGCTCCGGGTCGGCCAGCATGGAGGCGCGCAAATGCGCGAGCACCCGGGTCAGGAGGCGCGAGACCTGCATCTGCGAGATGCCGAGGGCGGTGCCGATCTGGGCCTGGGTGAGCTCCTCGCCGAAGCGCATCGACAGCATGCGGCGCTCGCGGTCGGTGAGCCGTTCCAGCAGCGGCGCCAGGGTCTGGATGTCCTCGACGTGCTCCAGTGCGGGCTCTTCGGCCCCCATGGTCTCGGCGAGGCTGTGGCCTTCGGTGCGGCCGTCCGCGCGCTCGGCCTGCGGGGCGTCGAGGGAGCCGCTGGTGTGGCCGTTGGCGGCGACGAGGCCCTCGATGACCTCTTCTTCCGTCAGGGAGAGGTGTGCGGCGAGGTCCGCGACCGTCGGCGGGCGGCCGACCAGGGCCGTCAGCTCCTCCTTGGCCTTGGCGAGGTCGATGCGCAGCTCCTGGAGCCGGCGCGGGACGCGGACCGCCCAAGTGGTGTCGCGGAAGTGCCGTTTGATCTCGCCGGTGATGTACGGCATGGCGAGGGAGGAGAACTCGATCTCGCGGGCCGGGTCGAACCGGTCGATGGCCTTGATCAGGCCGATGGTGCCGACCTGGACGAGGTCTTCGAGGTCGCCGCCGTCGCCGCGGCTGCGGAAGGGGCGGACGGCGAACTGGACGAGCGAGGCGTTCATCTCGACGAGCGTGTGACGTACGTAACGGTGTTCGGGGGTGCCTTCCGCGAGCTCGCGGAGCCGGCGGAAGAACAGTCTCGACAGCTCGCGTGCGTCCGCCGGGGCCACCTCGCGCGGTTCGGCGATCCGGGGCAGGGGGACGGCGGCGGCCGGGCAGGGCCGGGCCGAGACGGGGCCGGCGGTATGGGAGAACGGGGCGGGCATCGGCATGGGGTCGCTCCTTGGGCTGGTCGGCTTGCGGTGCGTGACCTTGATGGGCGTACACCTTAGCCGGTTCCGCATCCCCTTCCGCCAGCCCTCCGTCCGCACCCCGGCCGGCCCGGGCCCGGCCGCGCGGTGCGGCCGGGACCCGTTTCGTTTGCACATCGGACCTTCGATCAAAGGCCCGCGGCCGTGGGCGGTGAGCGCGTCGAGCCAGGGCCCGCCCTCCCGGTACGCGGCGATGTGCCCGGCGACGGAGAGCACCGCCGGGGAGGACAGACCGTCCGCGTCCTTGAGCCGCGTCAGATGGCGCGCGCAGGAGTCGGCGTCGCCGAAGATCCCGCAACTGCCGGTCAGCGCAGGGACGTTGAAGGACTTGGAGGCCGAGGTGACGATCGCCCAGCGGCCGGACTCTGTGCTCCAGGCGGCCGCGCAGGGCGGCGAGCACCTCGGAGGCGGTCTCGAAGTCCATGTCGGAGATGGTGAAGGGGAGCAGGCCGGGGACCCCGAAGCGGTCCTCGACGCAGTCCCACTGGGTGCACCAGGTGCCGTGCCGGTCGACGGGGGCGTCGAAGTCGCGGGCGGCGTGGGAGAGGTCCATCGCTCAGCCCACCGGGGTGAGCCCGGCGATGACCAGCTCGGCCTTGGGGGCACTGGTATCGGAGGCGGCGCCGTCCGGGCCGGGTTCCTCCCGTGCGGGCGCCCTTGTGCGGCGCTCCGGGGCGTCGCAGTCTTGGCGGACGACCCAGGGGGGGTACCGATTCCCATGATCATGCGATCACCGTTGTGGCGGCGGTACGGAGCCGCACTCGCACTGGCCTCGGCGCTCGCGCTCGGGGTGGACACCGGGGCCATCGCCGCGGCTCCGCCGGAGGGCCGCGTCCAGTACGCCGACGCACCCGGAGCCGTCGCCGACAGCTACCTCGTCCTGTTGGACCCGGCCCGCGCCGGCTCCCGTACGGACCGCGGCCGGGCCGTGGTCGAACGGTTCGGCGGCACGGTCCGCCGGACGTACGACTCGGCGGTCAACGGCTTCGCCGTCCGGATGACGGAGCGCCAGGCCCGCCGGCTCGCGGCCGATCCGGCCGTCGCACGCGTCGCGCAGAACCGCAGGATGCGGCTCGACGCCACCCAGCCGAACCCGCCCTCGTGGGGCGTGGACCGGATCGACCAGCGCCGACGGCCGCTGAACGAGGCCTACGCGTACCCGAACTCGGGCGGGCAGGGCGTGACCGCGTACGTCATCGACACCGGGATCAACATCACCCACCAGGACTTCGGCGGCCGCGCCTCCTACGGCTACGACGCGATCGAGGACGACTTCGAGGCCGACGACTCCCACGGGCACGGCACGCACGTCGCCGGGACCCTCGTGGGCACCACCTTCGGCACGGCCAAGAAGGCGAAGGTCGTGGCCGTCCGGGTGCTCGACTGGTACGGGGAGGGAACGACCGAGCAGGTGGTCGCCGGGATCGACTGGGTCACCCGCAACGCCGTGAAGCCGGCCGTCGCGAACATGAGCCTGGGCGGGGATCCCGACGACGTGCTGGACGCGGCCGTGCGGGGCTCCATCGCCTCCGGCATCACCTACGCGGTGGCCGCGGGCAACCAGAGCATGGACGCCTCCGGGCACTCGCCCGCCCGGGTCTCCCAGGCGCTGACGGTCGGGGCGGTGAGCGACCACGACGCGCGCTCCTCGTACTCCAACTTCGGGCGGCTGGTCGACCTGTTCGCACCCGGCGACTTCATCACCTCGGCCGTCTCCTGGGGTGACGACTGGAGCACCGTCATGTCCGGCACCTCGATGGCCACCCCGCACGTCGCGGGGGCGGCGGCGCTGTACCTCGCCGACCACCGCACGGCCACCCCGGCCCAGGTGGCCGGCGCCCTGACCGCTTCGGCCACCACCGGCGTGGTGCTCGACGCCGGCCCGGGCTCCCCCGACCGCGCCCTCTACGTGGGCGGCGCGCCGAACAAGGCGCCCGGCAAACGCTTCGCCAGCACCGCCGACCACCCGGTCGGGGACCTGGAGACCATCGAGTCCCCGATCACGGTCAGCGGTGTCCCGGGCCGCGCCCCCGCCCAGTTGGACGTGGAGGTCTACGTCAAACACCCGAACTCCGGGACCCTTCGGATCGACCTGATCGCGCCCGACGGGACGGCGTACCCGGTCAAGGACGAGTACACGGGCTGGGGCGAGGGCGACCTCGTCGCGCTGTACACGGTGGACGCCTCCTCGGAGACGGCCGGCGGGGTGTGGAGACTGCGCGTGTTCGACGCCTTCGCCGGGCACACCGGGTACCTCGACGGGTGGGCGCTGCGGTTCTGAGCGGGCCGCGCGGACGCGCTCCGGGGCGGCGGACCCCGGAGCGCGCCCGCGCGCCCGCGTGTGCGGCGGCGGGTCGGCGGTTCGGGGTCAGCCGTTCGGGACCTCGTCGACGAAGGCCGTGCCCGCGGTGCGGTAGGCGCCCACCTTGGCGGCGACCTGGGCCGGGGTGAGGACCTGGTCCTTGACGTGCAGGACGTAGTCGACCTTCTGGTCGTAGGCGCGGGGCGCGGAGCCCGGCTGGCCGTTCAGGTCGATCAGCCACTGGTTGAAGTTGATCGACATGGGCCGCTCGGGCAGGTACCTGGCGTCGTGGGTGCCGAAGACCTGGCCGTCGACGTAGTAGGTGATGGCGTTGTTGTCGATGGTGAGGACCAGGTCGTGCCAGCCCGCGTAGCTCGTCCGGGACTCGGTGTGCTGGTTGACGGCCTCCCACGGGTCGGGGCGGTAGGTCTCCCAGGACGTGGTGTAGAGGATGTTCGAGGGCTCGCCCCAGCCGCCGTTGGGCAGGTACTCGAAGTCGTACTCGGCGTAGTCGTCGGCCATCGGGGCCTTGAGGTCGTTGATGGGGAAGAAGGTCTGCACGAGGTGGTCGCCGTCCGGGCCGTACTTCGGCGCGTCGGAGAACTTCACCCGCGCCGCGTAGGTGCCGTTCTTGAACTTCATCGCCTTGGTGAGGATCTCGGTCTGCTTGGTGCTCTCGCCCGAGCCGGCCGTGGAGGTCTCCATGTTCATGATGGTGTTCCCGCCCTCGGCCGCGAAGGTCACGTTCTCGGGCGACCAGGCCGCCCCCGGGACGCCGGGGCCGCCGGAGTTGGAGCGCACGCTCCAGCCGTGGGCGGATATCGCCGGGTCCGCGGAGGAGGTGTAGGTGAAATCGTCGAAGAGGGCGGCGCCGGCCGGTCCGGGGTCGGTCGGGGTCGGCGTGGGGTTCGTCGGAGTCGGCGTCGGGTTGGTCGGCGTGGGCGTCGGGTCGGGGACGTTGCCGCCGGGCGCGGTGCCCCAGACGGTGGCGGAGCCCAGCCGGGCGGTCACCTTGTCCCAGTCCCCGTAGGCCGTGCGGGCCGCGTCGAAGGAGAAGTCGTCGGACTGGCGCAGGGTCTGCCAGTCGGCGCGGTGGAAGCGCAGCTGCATGTCGCCCGTGTCGGCGCCGGGGGCCAGGGTGCCCGCGCCCGCGGTGAAGGCGATCTCCAGGTAGCGGTCGGCGGTGGCCGTCGGGTTGGCCGGGGTGCCGAAGGTGCCGGTGATGTTGGCGCAGCCCTTGACCGCCCAGGAACAGGCGAACCGGTACTGGACGTCCGGGCCGTCGGCCTTGAAGTAGTAGCGGAAAGTGACCTGGTTCAGGGAGACGGCGGCGGAGCCGTTGTTGACCACCTTGAACCACGGCTCCGCCTGGTCGGCGGTGGCCCCGGTCGCGCTGGTGCGGTACTGGACCTTGACGGAGTCGGCCGCCGCGGTCGCGGGCAGGGCGGTCAGGGCCGCCGAGCCGAGTCCGGCGGTGAGGGTCAGGGCCAGGGCCAGGGCCGTACGGCGCCTGGCGTCGCGCGGGGTCCGGGGCGCCCGCGAACTCGTCGACCAGGGAACCCCGATCGACTCCGCCTGCCGCATCATCATCCTCGAAGACCAACTCGAAGAAGCCCAACGCATCAACGCCGAATACCGCCGCGCCGGCGAATCCTCCGCTCCACCGGCATCGGCCTGAGGCGAGCGGGGACGGGAGGCCGCGCAGTCCCGCACATCACCGGGACTGATCGCGCGGCGGTCATCCAGGCAGACGCCGGCATGCGCGGATGACGACGCCCCTGACGCCGGGCACGGAATCAGGGGCCGGCACGCACCTCTTGCCCCCTGGAATGTGGGCCGGGGCACCTGTCGGCGGTCGACGCCGTGGGTCCTCCGGGTCGCACCGCTGGGCCCCCTCAGGTGTGCAGACGGCTGTTGGGGCCGTCCTGGTCGCCGGCACTCTCGTCGTTGAATCAGTAGTCACCGGCGGCCAGGTACCGGAAAGAATGCGTGCTCTTGCTCGGCAGCTGGACCGTGACCGCCCGCTTCCCGTCTTTGCGCGGCCGCAGGGTGTGGGTACCGGGCTGCCAATCGTTGAAGTCGCCCACCACGCTGACGGGGCCGGGCGGCGTGTCGGCGGGCAGGACGAAGGTGACATCCGTGCGGTCCTTGCGCAGCGTGCGCTCCAGCATGAGACGGGCTCCTGACAGCAGGGGGTGGGGGCTCGCGCCCATCTTCGGTACGGAAGGGACGGCCCGCCTCCCGGCGCCGCCGCATCGGGGACGGGCGTCACCCGTGTGCCTCGCTTCGTAGCCGAGGTGATGCAGGCCGTCACTGTGCGTGTCAGCGTGATCCGAGAGGAATCCGTAGGGGCCCTCTTTCCCGCATCGGCGGGCGACCGTGATGGGCTCGACCCCTGAACGGGGGCGAACCATGAACGACGGCATCCGCGTCACCATGAGCCACGATCCACAAGGCGACTTCCAGCGGCGTCGGGCATCGTCGGCCCCCCAGCGGATTCCAGCGGCAGCCCACACAGCTCCTCACCCTCACCTCCAGCGAGCACTTGCTCCGCAGCATTCCGCCACGCAACGTCGTCTTCTCCTCGGTCTTCAGGGAGCTGGTGTCCCTCCCGACGCCGGCCTTGAGGCGGTGCCGTAGAGGAGGACGGTCCCGGTCGAGCCGGTGACCTCGTAGCCGAAAACGGAGAATCCGCCGGTCATCTCGTGGGCGCTGCCGTCATTGGTGACGACGCCGGCCACGCCGACGACCAGGGCGGCGATCAGGCGGGCGAGTCCGAGGATGACGAGCACGGCGCGCTCCAGAGGTACCTCTCCGCGGTAGGACCGTCCTCCCCGGGAAGCCACCAGCAGAGGGCAGATCTACCCTGAGAACAGGGGCTTTGCATCACTCCGTGAGATCGGCGGACATCATGATCGTCCTCGGAATCATCCTGCTGGTCGTCGGCTACGTAGCCGGCATCTCCATTCTGTGGACCATCGGAATCATCCTGGTCGTCGTCGGCGTCATCCTGTGGATCCTGGGATCCGTCGGACACAAGGTCGGCGGACGGAGGCACTACTGGTAGCCACCCCTGACCCCGCGCGGGGACCACTTCGTTCCCGCACGACCCCCGACGCCGCTCTACCTCGCCGTGCGCTCGGTACTGCACCGGCGTCGCCCGGCCCACTGATCCGCCTGCCCGCCTGCCACCACCCTGTCGGCAACTGGCTCCGGACCTCGGTCGGCGTTGCCCGGCGCGAGACGGAGCGTCCACCACCCGTCGAACTACCATATTTCGGGCGATATGTGAAATTCTGAAACGTGGCACCCCAAGGGATGGCACCTGCGGCGGGGATCCTCGTACGCCCTGGTTCTGGCTGCCTGCGTGAGCTGTCAACGAGTGGAGGATGCGATGTGGACCATCATCATCATCGTGGCCGCCGTGGTGGTCCTGGCCGCCGTCGCGCTGACCATGCGGACCATGACCCGGCGCCGGCACCTTCGGGAGCAGTTCGGGCCCGAGTACGACCGCACGGTCGAGGCGGGGCAGAGCCGCGGAGCGGCCGAGCGCGATCTCAAGGAGAGGGAGGAGCGGCATGAGGCGCTGGAGATCAGGCCGCTGCCCTCCACCGTCCGGGACCGGTACGCACGGGACTGGGCCAGCGTGCAGGAACATTTCGTCGACAGCCCCGACCAGGCCGTGGGTGAGGCGGACCGGCTCGTGACCACGCTCATGAGCGAGCGCGGCTACCCGACGGAGGATTTCGAGCAGCAGAAGCGGGACCTCTCGGTCGAACACTCCCGGACACTGGACCACTACCGCATCGCCCATGAAGTCAAGGGGCGGGCCGGCAGCAGGGACACCACGACGGAAGAACTGCGGAGCGCCATGGTCCACTACCGGGCGCTGTTCGAGGAACTTCTGAAAGACGACACCGCTTCGCCGGATGAAGAACGCCGCTGACTCCCAGCAGCCGCAAAGCGGCCGTTCGCCACCGCATGGAGGTGAAGGGACATGCAGAGAGAAGGACCATACGGGCGCGACGACGAGTACGCCGAGCCCGAGCCCGCCGGAGAGACCCTGTCCACCGAGGACATCGCCCGCCCGCAGACAGACACATCGCAACAGACCGCAGACGATGGCCTGACGGCGGTTCCCGAAGACGAGGGGGCGGCGCCCAGGACCAGAGTCACGGACGACAGCGGAGGTGAGCCGGACGCTGTGCCCGGCGAACAGGACGGGTCGGAGCGGGAGCCCGATACCGCCCCGCTTCTCGGGGCCCAGCAGGCGGAAGACCTCCGTATCCGGTGGCAGCAGATCCAGCAGGGGTTCGTCGACGACCCGAAGCAGTCGGTGTTGGCGGCAGACGGGCTCGTCGCCGAGGTGATGCAGTTGCTCGCCACCACGTTCGCCGACCACAAGCAAGGACTCGAAGGCCAGTGGCACCGCGGCGAGGAGGTGGCCACCGAGGACCTGCGCCTGGCCCTGCGCCAGTACCGATCCTTCTTCGACCGCCTGCTCAGCACCTGACCACCGGCTCGGACCCGCGACGACTACCGCCCGCCGTGGGTGCGGGACGCAAAACACCGGCCGGTGTCTCCCTCACGCAGAGGATCGCGTGGGCGGCCACCGGCCGGTACAGGTCGCCGGGCCGTCACATGGGGGGAGAGAGCGGATGCCGCCAGCGAAACGGCACCCCACGTCCGCGCATCCCGGACGGTCACCCACCGCTATCCCGGCAGCACAGAACGGTGCAGAAGGTCACCCGGCCTACTCAGCGGATGTGTCGGCGCCCGGAGCGACGCCCGCGCATGCCCAGGTGGACCAGGGCCGCCACGAAGACCAGGATGCCGATGAACAGCAAATAGAGCATGCCTTCGGCAGCAACGCCGATGATGCCCAGCACCATCGCCACGATGACCAGGATCAAGAAGACCTTCACGACGTGGACACCTCCTCGAGCAAGTGGGGGCTCAGCCAAGTGGGGGCTCAGCGGCGGGCGAGCTGCCGCTCGCCGCCCGCACCGGGCCGGTAGGTGAGGCCGTAGTGCTGGAAGATGTCGGCCTCATTCTCGGCGGGCAGGACGTCGTCCGTGCCGATCGAAGGGCTCTCCCTCACCAGCGCCTTGTCGTAGTGGACCTGGACGTACCCCGGCCCGACGACCGCGCCGTCCAGCGGAACGAAGACCAGCCGGTGCCGGGTGGGCAGCCCCACCAGCACGGTGGCCATGGCCGGCTCGTCCGTGCTGGTGTCCACGTAGACGGCCTCCAGCGCGCCGATCCTGCGCCCGCCCGCGTCGACCACGTCGTGGGTGCGCCACTCGCGAATGTCCGCTGCCTGGATCATCCTCAGGTCCCTTCGCACGATCACAGCCCGAGATTCAGCCTCCCCCCGCCGTGCTGCCCTTGCCGGGCAGTAGGGATGATGCCTCAGTGGCGACCAACCTTGAGCTCTTCGCGGACTACTTCCAGATCCACGTTCTGGATGAGGGATCCGAAGGTGATTTCAGCGGCGTGTGGACCGAACAGACCGTCGTGGACGGGCTCGGCGTCCTTGAAGATGCCCTGGCCATCGGCACCGCCGTCAACGACACCGTGGCGGTCAGTGTCCATGTCCTCGCAGATCAGCCGCACGACGACAGCGATGACTTCGACCACGTCGTCGAGGCGAGCCTCCACGCGCCCTCAGGACTGGTCATCGTGATGGGCTGTACCGACTACCTCGACGACGCGGCTCGATTCGAAGTGCCCGCAGGCTGGACCCGAGCCCGAGCCTCTCGGCGGAACCTCGCCGCCGCCGTCCGTTGGCTCGAGTCAGACGAGGAGCCCGAGGCGACCGAGGAGGTCCGGCTGCAGACCTGGCCCGCTCCGTTCTCCGCACCGCACATCGTCAAGCGATGGACCCAAGCGGACTAGCCTCCGACTCAGTACGGCGCTTCGTGCTCACCGTGTCGTCGCACACCAAGTACACGACCCGTGGCGCTATGCACGGCTTCTCTTGTCCAAACCGGCGGGAGCGAGAGCGATCAGGCTGCCGGCGGGAAGTCCTTGACCGGTGGGTGTCCGAAGACGTGGTCGAGAACGGACGCCAGGCGGACCTTCAGCGGCTCGGCGTGCGGGACGGGTTGTTTGGGGCCGTTCGGTACCAGTGGCGCGCCGCGGTCGAGGAGCAGGTAGAGCATCCGCAGTGTGCGCATCGCGTTGGATGCGTACGCGGGCTTGGGTCCACGCCCGATCGCACCGAAGTCGGCCGCGATCGGGTCGAGCCAGGCGGTTGCCGCCGCAGCGCTCAGTTCCGGTCGCGTCAGGACCCTGGCGATCGCGCCTGCGAGCCGGTCGTCCTCCTGCTGGTCCCAGACGTGGTCCGTGCGCGCGAGTATGCGCTCGGTCGCGAGGGCGAGCATGGCCGCGGGGTCAACGTCCGGGTGGGTGCCGAAGGTCCCCAGTAGGTCTGCCCCGTGTGCGACGGCGTGCAGCCAGCCCAGCTTCGGATCGTGGCCGCGTAGGTCGGTCTCCTCGGGGAACCACGCCCCGAAGGCCTCGAGCCACGTCTGCCGGAAATCGCCCCGAGTAACGATCATGTCGAGGACCAGCGGGGCGAACGTACGGGCCTGGATCTCGCTGTCCGTGAACCGGCGCGCCATATCGTCGCCCAGCCGCAGCCGCTGTGGACCGGCGATGACATCGCGCGCGATCCAGGTGCGCAGCACCACGTACGGTGCGCCGTCGCGCACCTGCGGGTCGGGGTCGCGCAGGCAACTGGCCAGTTGCTCCGTAAGCTCGTCGAGATCCACGTCCACGGGCACGCCGAAGCCGGTAGCGCAGAGGCCATCCCAGTCGATTGTCATGGCTTGGACACTATCGGGCGTGATCTTGGCGTCCACCGATTTGTTCCCCACCCTGTGTCGAAGATCAATCGCCGGGTAGCCCGTTAGCCCGTTGGCCGGTTGCGTGCCGGCGTGGCGGGGGAGCGGGCGACTCCGGAGCCCGTGCCGGGTCGGTGCTGAATGTGTTGCCGCTGCTGGAGCCGGAAGCCGTCGTGCCGTGCTGCCCGCCGCTCACCGAGCGCCCGCTGACCGCGGACGAGGCGGAGCGCACGGCCACGATGTTCAAGGCCCTGGGTGATCCCGTGCGCCTGCGGCTCTTCTCCGCGGTCGCCTCGCACGAGGGCGGGGAGGCGTGCGTCTGCGACATCTCCGACGTGGGCGTCTCCCAGCCGACCGTCTCCCATCACCTGAAGAAGCTGAAGGAAGCCGGACTGCTCTCCTCCGAGCGGCGCGGCACCTGGGTCTACTACCGGGTGGAGCCGACGGTCCTCGCCGGCATGGCCCAGCTCCTGGCCCGCGCAGCCGGCGTATGGGTCGCTGCCCACTGCCGGTCAGTCGTGACGGGCGAGTTTGACCGCGGAAACGAGAAGGATCAAGGCCAGCGCGGGGATGAGCGCGAGGTCCGGGAACACGCCGAGGAGCAGCCCGCCCAGCACCGCCCCGGCGACGGAGCCGGCGGCCATGACCAGGGTGAAGCGGAGGTTCGCGCCGAGCACCGCGAAGCTGCCGTCACGGCTGTAGCGGGCGAAGGCCACGAGCATCGTCGGCAGGGACACCAGCAGGGAGAGGCTTCCCGCGGTCTTGATGTCGACGCCGAACAGCAGCACGATCGTCGGGATCAGCAGCTCGCCTCCGGCCACGCCCATGATCGCCGCGACCACCCCGATGCCGAACCCGGCCACGACCCCGCACGGCACCTGCGCCCACAGCGGCAGTGCGAGCGTGCCCAGCGTGGTGGTGTGCGTGACCAGCAGGGCCGCCGCCATGAGCACCATCAGGGCGGCCAGCACCTTGTACAGGGTGGCGGAGCGCATGCGTACCGCCCAGGACGCTCCGACCCAGGCACCCAGCAGGCTCCCGGCCAGAAGGTTGACGGTGACCGGCCAGCGTGCGGCCACTTCGGCGGCGGGTACCGCCGCCAGGCGGGCCGGCAATGCAACCAGCACCACCACCAGGCTCATCGCCTTGTTCAGGATGACGGCCGAGAGGGCGGCGAAGCCGAAGAGGCCGATCAGCAGCGGCAGGCGGAACTCCGCGCCGCCCAGACCGATCATCCCGCCCAGCACACCGATGGCCGCTCCCGCACCGAACGCCAGCGGTGCCGAGTGCGTCGGGCGGAGGGGAGCGAGGTTCTGATCTGTGGCCACGATGGGCATCTTCGCTGGTCGCCGCGCCTGCCTGCTACGCCACGACCCCACCTTCGGGCAAAGGCACCGGGCGTCCGCTCAGGAGTCGTCTGGTCCTCCGAGCGCCCGCAGCGAAGCGACGCCCGAGCCGTCTCTGAGCGAGCACCCGTCCGCGGTGCGCTGCTCTGAACGTCGCGTCACCCGTTAGACCATTCGGTGCTGATGTCAGCTGCAAATGGAATCAGGATGCACTGATGTGAGAACATCAGTTTGTACTGACGTCAGCTATGCCTGATGTGACTGGCGCGCCCTGCTCCTTCCCGGGCTCAGTCACCCGCGCACGCCAGTCACTGCCCCTCGAACAGAACCGAAAGCGAGTCCGCTGATGACCGCGACCGAATCCGGCATCCCCTCCCAGCCGCCAGGCGTCGAGGACGCCTCGATCGTCGCCAAGATGTCCACCCTCGACCGTTTCCTGGCGGTGTGGATCCTGGTCGCGATGGGCCTCGGACTTGGGCTGGGCAGACTCGTACCCGGGCTGAACGACGCTCTGGCGAAGGTGGAGGTGGGCGGGATCTCCCTGCCCATCGGCATCGGTCTGCTGGTCATGATGTACCCGGTCCTCGCCAAGGTCCGCTACGACAAGCTCGACTCCGTCACCGGCGACCGGAAGCTGATGCTCTCCTCGCTGGTCATCAACTGGATCGTCGGCCCGGCGGTCATGTTCGCGCTCGCCTGGATCTTCCTGCCGGATCTGCCCGAGTACCGGACCGGGCTGATCATCGTGGGCCTTGCCCGCTGCATCGCCATGGTCATCATCTGGAACGACCTCGCCTGCGGCGACCGCGAAGCCGCCGCCGTGCTCGTCGCCCTCAACTCGGTCTTTCAGGTCTTCGCCTTCGGGCTCCTGGGCTGGTTCTACCTCGACCTGCTGCCCAGCTGGCTCGGACTCGGCGACGGACAGGGGCTCGACGTACCCGTCTGGCACATCGCGCTGAACGTGATCGTCTTCCTCGGAGTGCCGCTCCTGGCGGGCTTCCTCACCCGCCGCATCGGCGAGAAGAGGGTCGGACGGGCCGCCTACGAGGCGAAGTTCCTGCCGATGATCGGACCGTGGGCGCTGTACGGGCTGCTGTTCACGATCGTCATCCTCTTCGCCCTCCAGGGGAAGACCATCACCTCGCAGCCCTTGGACGTCGCACGCATCGCCCTGCCGCTGCTGGTCTACTTCGCCCTGATGTGGTTCGGCACCTTCCTTCTGGGCAAGGTCATCGGCCTCCCGTACGACCGCACCGCCACGCTCGCGTTCACCGCCGCCGGCAACAACTTCGAACTCGCCATCGCGGTCGCCATCGCCACCTTCGGCGTCACCAGTGGCCAGGCGCTCTCCGGGGTCGTCGGCCCCCTCATCGAGGTCCCCGTGCTGATCGCCCTGGTGTACGTGTCCCTGGCCTGGCGCAAGAAGTTCGCGGCCCCTGAACTGGCCGTCCCTGGAAAGGCCCACTGATGCACTGCCTCGACTGCCACATTGCGGGAACCGCCAGTCCTGCTGTCGGCGTCTGCCGCGACTGCGGTGCAGCCGTCTGCGTCAACCACGCGCGCGTCACCGAACGGGAGGTCCGGCGGCGGCCGTTGCTCGCGCCGCCCGTCGAGACGCCCGCCCGAACCGTGCACTGTTTCCAGTGCGCAGGAGTTCATGCCCGCTGACCAGCGCCGCCGGACGATGACGAGGCCTTGGTCGCGTTGTCGACGTGGGCCGTGTGGTCGGTGACGACCGCACGGCCTGGCAGGCGCGGCGACGTGAAGGTCAGGCTCGAAGCAGTTCCGCGATCTCTCGGGCAGCTTCGCGTGCGGGGCGGCCGACGCCGATGAGGGTGGCGGAGGCGGGACCGGTCCAGTCGCCGTAGCCGAGCAGGTGCAAGCGGGGTTCGTCGACGGCGCGGGTGCCGATCGCGGCGATGTGGCCCCGGGTGCCGCGCAGGCGGAGCGAGGAGAAATGGGCCAGGTCCGGGCGGAATCCCGTGCACCAGACGATCGCGTCGGCCTGTGCGCTCGTTCCGTCGGCCCAGGCGACTCCGTCCTCGGTGAGGCGGCTGAACATGGGCGTGGCGGTGAGGAGGCCGGCGTCGCGGGCGGCGCGTACGGGCGGGACGGCGACGATGTCGCCGAGCGAGGCGACGCCACCGGTGTCCGTGCGGCCGGCGTCCAGGGCCTGGCGGCGGGCGGTCGCGGCGTCGAAGAGCGCGCGGCCGTCGATCTCGTCGGGCAGGTAGCGGGGCGGACGCTGGGTGACCCAGGTCAGGTCGGCCGTACCCGCGAGGTCGGCGGCGATCTGCGCGCCGGAGTTTCCACCGCCCACGACGATCACGCGTTGCCCCGCGAAGTCCTCGGGGCTGCGGTACTGCACGGTGTGGAGCTGGCGGCCGGCGAAGTCGCGGCGGCCTGGGACGGCAGGCAGGAAGGGGCGGGTCCAGGTGCCGGTGGCGCTGATGACGGCCCTGGCCTGCCAGTCGCCGCAGTCGGTTTCGACACGGAGGAAGGCGCCGTCCCGGTGGACGGCATCGACCCACGTGCCGCGCTGAACCGGCAGCTCGTACCGCTTCTCGTAGTCGGCGAGGTACGACACCACGTGCTGTGCGTCCGGATAGACCTCGCCGGGCTGGACGGGCATGAGCCGACCGGGCAGCGAGGAGTACGCCGCCGGGGAGAACAGCCGGAGCGAGTCCCAGGTGTGCTGCCATGCCCCGCCGGGTGCCGCCTGGGCATCGAGGATGACGAACTCGATGCCCAGGCGACGCAGGTGGTATCCGGCGGCGAGCCCAGCTTGGCCGCCACCGATCACCACCACGTCCGTGCTCTGTGTCATGCCGCCGGAGCTCCGGCGGTCGCGGTCTTGCCGCGCATGAAGATGACCGCCACCAGGGCCAGGCCGACGATGACACCGGCCAGCTGGGCGCCGATGAAGCCCGGAACCGAGGCGGGCGCGATGCCCGCGAAGGTGTCGGTGAACGCGCGCCCGATCGTGACGGCCGGGTTGGCGAAGGAGGTGGAAGAGGTGAACCAGTAGGCGGCGCCGATGTAGGAGGCGACCGCGATGGGGGCGAAGCGGAGCCGGTCGGTGCGGGCCAGGCCGAAGATCACGAGGATCAGTCCGGCGGTGGCGACGACCTCGCCGAGGAGGAGGTTCCCGGCGGAGCGGTCGTGGGTGGCCCACTTCACCAGAGACTCGCCGAACATCGCGTCGGCCAGAATGGCTCCTGCGATCGCGCCGGCGATCTGCGAGGTCACGTACACGGCCAGCTCGCGGGCGTTGACGCCCGCGCCGCCGCGACGGGCGGTCCACCACTCGGCCAAGGTGACGGCCGGGTTGAAGTGGGCGCCGGACACCGGGCCGAGGAGGGCGATCAGTACGCCGAGGCCGAAGACGGTGGCCAGGGAGTTCGCCAGCAACTGCAGGCCCACGTCCTGGCTGAGCTCGGTGGCCTGGATGCCGGAGCCGACCACCACCGCCACGAGCGCCGCGGTGCCGACGAGCTCGGCGGCGGCGCGGGCGATCAACGGGGTCTGGGGCGGGGTCGCGCCGGGCGCGGGTTGGGGCGCGTCGGCGGCTATGCCGGACGCCGCTGCGGGGGCGGCGACGGGCTCGGTGACGGACAACGGTTCTCCTCGGGCAGGTGAGGCAAGAAGCGGGCTATGGGCAGGACCGCTTGAGGTTCGCTTCGGCGGTGGCGCGCGCGGTCTGAGCGAGGTCGGCGAACTGACCGGCGATGGCCTCGATGACTTCCGGGCGCAGGCGGTAGTAGATGTACCGTCCGCATGGCTCCGTATCCACGACCCCGGCCTCGCGTAGGACCTTCAGATGGTTCGAGAGGTTCGTCTGCTTGGCACCCGTCTCCTCCACGAGATGGGTGGTGCAGAGCGTCTCCTTGGCGAGGAGGGTCACGATCTGGAGCCTGAGCGGGTCGGCCAGTACCCGGATCAGTTCAGTGTCGACTGACGTCATCATGGACTGATACTGTCACATCACCCGGCCCTGATACCAGCCCGGGCTGACCTCTTGGAGCCCGTGGAGGGTTCTCATGTCTTCGCCTCCGCCCCCCACACTGCCTGATCAGCGGCTCTTCACCGGAGTGGCGCGCCTCGCAGCACGCCACGAAGGCAGGCTCGCCCCGGAGACCGTGCAGCGGCTCCTCGCCGACTCCTACGCGCTCCTGGCAGCCGACGCCCAGGTCCACACCCACCTCGTCGTGCGTGCCGAACGCCTCACGGCCGAGCGCTTGGGGGCACTCGCCAAGGTCCAGGGAGCGCCGGGCACCGAACCCGTCACCGAACCCGCCACCGTGGTCGATCCCCACGTCGTCCAGGCGCTCACCGAGGTCGGCGCGGACGTCAGCGCCGCCTACCCCAAACCGCTGACCGATGAGGTCGTCCAGGCCGCCGACATCGTGATCACGATGGGTTGTGGCGATGCCTGCCCCATCGTCCCCGGCCGTCGCCACCTCGACCGGCCGGTGCCGGACCCCGAGGGGGCCCCGATCGCCGTCGTCCGCGAGATCCGCGAGATCCGCGACGAGATCGACGCCCACATCACCGAGCTGCTCACCCGGCTCGGCGCATGACACACCCGCTCGTTCCCACCCCGCAGTTGACTTCACCCCAAGGAAGAACGATGTCCTCCACTCCTGTCGCGTCCGTGCTGTTCGTCTGCATCCACAACGCCGGCCGCTCGCAGATGGCCGCAGGCTTCCTGCGCCACCTGGCCGGAGACCGCGTCGAGGTCCGCTCCGCGGGCTCCGTCCCCGGCGACCGGATCAACCCCTCCGCCGTGGCTGCCATGGCCGAGCTGGGCATCGACATCTCCGACCAGACGCCGAAGGTCCTCACCCCCGAGGCCGCCCAGGCGTCCGACTACATCATCACCATGGGCTGCGGCGACGCCTGCCCCTACTTCCCCGGCAAGACCTACCTCGACTGGCAGCTCGAGGACCCGGCCGGCCAGGGAGTCGAGGCCGTCCGACCCATCCGCGACGAGATCAAGGGCCTCATCGAGGGCCTGATTGCCGAGATCGACGCCAAGTCGAAGGCCTGAACCGACGTGACTGACTCGAACACCGCTGATGGCATACGCAACGTCATCGTCATCGGCTCCGGCCCCGCCGGATACACCGCCGCCCTCTACACGGCGCGCGCGAACCTCCAGCCCCTCGTCTTCGGCGGCGCGATCTTCGTCGGCGGCTCACTGACGACGACCACCGAGGTCGAGAACTTCCCCGGCTTCCCGGAGGGCGTCGACGGGCCCGTGCTCATGGAGAACATGCGGGCCCAGGCCGAGCGGTTCGGCGCCGAGATGATCGACGACGACATCGTCTCCGTGGATCTGACCGGCGACATCAAGACCGTCACCGACTCGGAAGGCACGGTCCACCGTGCGAAGGCCGTGATCATCGCGACCGGCTCCGGCTACCGGAAGTTGAACCTGCCCAAGGAGGAAGAGCTCTCCGGGCGGGGCGTCTCCTGGTGCGCGACCTGCGACGGCTTCTTCTTCCGAGACCGCGACATCGTTGTGGTCGGCGGCGGCGACACCGCGATGGAGGAAGCCACCTTCCTCACCCGCTTCGCCCGCTCGGTCACCATCGTCCACCGCCGCTCGACCCTGCGGGCCTCCCAGGTCATGCAGAACCGTGCGTTCTCGGACGACAAGATCTCCTTCCTCTTCGACAGCGAGATCACCGAGCTGGAGGACAAGGACGGCAAGCTCTCCGGCCTCACGGTCCGCAACGTGATCACCGAAGAGATCCAACACCTCGACGCCACGGGCCTGTTCATCGCGATCGGCCACGACCCGCGCACCGAGCTGTTCACCGAGCAGCTCGACCTGGACGCCGAGGGCTACCTCAAGGTCCAGTCCCCGTCCACGCGCACCAGCCTTCCCGGCGTGTTCGCCGCGGGCGACGTCGTCGACCACACCTACCGCCAGGCCATCACGGCCGCCGGTACCGGCTGCGCTGCCGCCCTCGACGCAGAGCGGTACCTCGCCGCGCTCGCCGACGCGTCGCAGTAACCACCACCATGGGAGGAGGCCGCATCATGGCCCTCAAGAACGTGACCGACGCGTCCTTCATCGAGGACGTCCTGCAGAGCGACAAGCCCGTCCTCGTCGACTTTTGGGCCGCCTGGTGCGGCCCCTGCCGCCAGTTGACTCCGTCGCTGGAGGCCATCGCCGCCGAGCACGGCGAGAAGATCGAGATCGTCAAGCTCAACATCGACGAGAACCCGGAGACGGCTGCCGCGTACGGAGTCATGTCCATCCCGACCATGAACGTCTACGTCGGCGGCCGGGTCGCCAAGTCCATCGTCGGCGCCAAGCCCAGGGCCGCTCTCGAGCGGGAACTGGGCGGGTACCTCGGCGCCTGACCTTCCGACCGGGCATGGAATCGGGTCCTCTGCACCGCCACGGCGCGCGGTGCGGGGGACCCGCTGCTCGCGCGGAAAGTCGCTCGGTCCGCCTGTGGCCGTTGACGGCGAGAGCGTCAACGGCCCGAGCAGCACGGCAACCCGTTCATGGGCCAGACCCGGTGGCCCGCTCCGTCAGAACGGGCGGGGTGACATGATGTGATCCTCGGCTCCCGGGAACTCCAGAATGCAGCGCGGTACGCCGGGAGCGGGCGTCACCCGTACGGACACCGGAGTCGGCGGATCTGTGGGCAGCTCGACGTGCACGGTCACGGGGTGGTCATCGTGCGTCGTGCCGTGACCGGTCTCCTTGCCGTCGACCAGAACCTCCACCACGACCATGTGGCCGGTCTCGACGGTGGCACTGACCGAGTGCCCCACGTAATCGACGTGGAAATGATGGCGTCGTCCCATCGGTGCCGCCTCCAGCTGATCACCCAGACCGGCGCCCCACCTCAAGCGTAGCCGCGGAGCCGTCACGCGGCCTGCTCGGCAGAACAAAGCCGGCCATGACCGCCGCCCCCGTGAGCGCGGAGCCCGAAGTGACGGCGATCGACTCCACGCCGAGGGTGACCCCCGCAGGGGATGGGGACGGTGAGGAAGCCGAGGACGGCCGGGGTGGTGACGGCGGCGGACCTCGCCGAGCGGCGGACCCGTCGACCCCAGGATGCGGGCGGGCGCGGTACGAAGCGTCGTACGGCCTTCACGCCGATCATGTCGAGCGCGAAGAGCACCATCAGGACTGACGCAGATGCCGCCGCTCCCCGTCAGCCGCAGCAGGACGTTCCGGCCGTCGCGGCCTTCGTCGCAGCGGGGAGCACGGCATCGGCGGGCTTCACCGCGCGGACGATCGCCGAGTGCATGCCATCCGCGACCGAATGCGTCGGGGTGATCTCGACGCCGGTGAACCCTGCCGCCTCCAAACCCTCGCGATACTCGGTGAACGACAGTGCGCCGGCGATACAGCCGACGTAGTCGCCGCGCTCGGCACGCTCGGTCGGCGAGAGCTCGTCGTCGGAGACGACGTCCGAGATGCCGATCCGGCCGCCGGGAGTCAGGACCCGGAACATCTCCGCGAACATCGCGGGCTTGTCGACCGACAGGTTGATCACGCAGTTCGAGATCACGACATCGATGGTGCCCGCGGGCAGCGGGATCGCCTCGATCGTGCCCTTGAGGAACTCGACGTTCTTCGCCTCCGCCTTCTTGGCGTTCGCGACCGCCAGAGCGAGCATCTCCTCGGTCATGTCCAGGCCGTACGCCTTACCGCCGGCTCCCACACGGCGGGCGGACAGCAGGACGTCGATCCCGCCACCCGACCCGAGGTCGAGCACGCGCTCGCCCTCCCGCAGCTCCGCCACCGCGAGCGGATTGCCGCACCCCAGCGAGGCCGCGACGGCCTCGGCCGGGAGCGACTCCCGCTCCGCCGTCCCGTAGAGGCCCGACCCGAAGTTCTCGTCGATCTCGACGCTGCCGGACCCGCAACAGGCGGTACCGCCCTCGGTCACCTGCAGCGCTGCCGCCGCGTACCCGGCACGGACGCTTTCGCGCAGATCGGACTCTTGACTCATGGGATGCTCCTCGCGCGATTGGTTCGATGTCTATGGAATCAACAGTGCCTCCCGGATCGACAGTCGTCAACATAGAGGTCTATCGAATCAGGCGGGTGCCGGCACGGTCGTCCCGGCTACTTCGGGTCACGGGTGAACTGTGCCGCCGACCAGCGGTAGCCGAGCGCGATCAGGCCGACGCACCAGCCGGGCATGGTGTCGGCCGGGCTGAAGGCGCTGGAGATGAGGGGCAGGAGGATCAGCGGCATGGCCATGCTGCCGGCCGCCTCGTTCAGCACCTCGCCGGTGATCAGGCCGTCGACGGCGGAGAACTGCCCGGTGACACCGATCGCGGCACGGACCGCCTGCGGGTCGGCGGCCAGGTCGTGCCCGCCGACGCGCAGGTCGCCGGCGTCGGCGGTGACGAGCGTGGAAAGGATCTTCACGGCGGTGGTCTTCCCGGCGCCGTTCGGGCCGAGCAGCGCGAACACGGACCCGGCCGGGATGTTGCTGGTCGTTCGGGCCGCGCCTGTTCGCGCCGCGCCGAAGCGGTGAACCGTGCGTACGGGCTATGCCCACTGGTGTGAGCGGCGGAGGCTACTTCCCGGCTGTGCCGGGTTCCCTGCTGAGGGACTCCTGGTAGACATCCGCATAGGTGCGGGAGTCCTTGATCAGGTCGTCGCAGAACGCGGCGACGTCATCGCCGATGAGTTGCAAAATTCCCTTGCCTGCTGCGGCGCCCTCTTCGAAGAAGTCGACGATCCCGGGGAGTAGGGGCCCGTCGGGCAGGTCGATGGGTCCGACCTTGAACAGGTACTTCTGCATTTCCTTGTAAACGATCTGGTAGTCGGGCGGAAGGGCCTTGACTCGGGCCGTGTGTGCCCGCCACTGCTTCTTGCCCTCGATGATGTCCTGGATGCCCATGTCAGCCTCCCAGCCTGCTCAGTTTCCTGGCGACGTTCCTGTTCAACTGCTCGCGCCAGCAGTCGCGATAGGTTCGGGCCCCTTCGCCGCCGGCCAGTGCCGTGCAGAAGCCCCGGATGTCGTCGCCGAGCACCTCGTTGACGCTCTGTCCGTCCGCCGCCGTCTCTTCGAGCAGTCCCAGGGCAGCGTCGAGGATCGGCATCAGGTTGCGACCGGTGAAGTCCCCGTGGGGGAGGAGGTCGACCTTGATCTGTTCCCACGCCGCCCGGTAGTCGTCCGGCAGGGCCTCGGCCCGGGCCTCGAACGCCTTCCATTCCCTGGTGAGATCGCTGCCCGTGATGGTCTCCCAGAAGTTCATCGCCCGCCCTCCTTGAGCTTGTCGATGCGTGATGAGACGTACTGCCATTTCGCCCAGAACTTCGCGAGTTCCTGGCGGCCGGCGTCGTTGAGTGCGTAGAACTTGCGCGGTGGGCCGACCCCGGACGGTCGTTTCGTCACCTGGACGAGTCCGTTCCTCGCCAGTCGCAGCAAGATGGTGTACACCGTCCCCTCGACGACGTCGGCGAAGCCCAGCTCGTTCAGCTGACGGGTGATGGCGTACCCGTAGGTTTCCTCGCTGGCGATGATCTCGAGTACGCACCCTTCGAGCGTGCCTTTCAGCATCTCCGTCAGGTCGTCCATCGCAAGTCTTCCTCCTTGGCGCCTTCGGTACTACGTAGTACCGAGTACAGCTATACGGTACCACCGAGTAGTGGGGGTGCCAGCGATCGGCGAGCCGCGTTCACCGGTTGCTGGGGGCGCAGACGGTCAGGGTGACCGGGGCAGACCCGGCTGACCCGCGCACGCGCTACACACTTCAGACGGCGGTCATCGGCGCCCGCCTGCTGGGCTGGCCGGGCCGGGGGAGTGAGCACCTTCGTCAGCGGGCGAGGCAGGGAGGCGCGGTGCTCAGGTGCTCACCAAGGAAGCGGCGCACCCACTGGGCTACTTCGCCCAGTGCTACCAGAAGACCGGCGCTGAGCGCATGTCACCACGGAGGCTGGCGCCTGCCCGCTTGCCCGCCTGCCTGGAGATACGAGCAGACCTCAGGCGACCGGGGCCAGCCCTTTGGGCCCGAAGCAGGCGGAGACGAGAGACGGCCTGGCCCGGGCGGCGGCACGGCGACGGCTGCGCCGACGAGGGCCAGGCCCCAGGCGTCCTTGAAGGGGCACTCGCCGTACGTGCCGCGGCGCGTACGTCAGCCATGCTCGCGGGTGACGGGTTCCGCTTCGCGCTGGTAGATGTCGGGGATGCCGTCCGCGTCAGCGTCGATGTTCTCCTCTTCGTACAGGCGCTTGTAGAGGGTGTTGCGGCGCCGGAGGAGTACGGCCGCAAGGACGGCGGAAGTGAGGGCGGCGATGAGGACGGCGGCTTTGACGTGTTCGCCGATCTCTTGGCCGGGGAAGGCGAGTTCGCCGATGAGGAGGGCGACGGTGAAGCCGACGCCTGCGAGGACGGACAGTCCGAGGACGTCTGCCCAGGCGAGGTCGGGGTTGAGTTCGGCTCTCGTGAAGCGTGCGGCGAGGTAGGTGCCGATGAAGATGCCGAGGATCTTGCCGACAACGAGTCCGATGACGACGCCGAGCGGTTCGGGGCTGGTGAACACCGAGGCCAGGGCGGGGCCGGAGATACTGACGCCCGCGGCGAAGAGGGCGAAGAGGGGAACGGCGATGCCCGCGGAAATCGGGTGCATCACATGGGAGACGCGGGCTGCGGGGGACACGTCCTCGCTCTTGTCGCGGGTGGTGCGCAGGATGAGGCCCATGGCGACGCCGGCGACGGTGGCGTGGACGCCGCCGTTGTACATGAGCGCCCAGATGGCGATGCCGAGGGGGAGGTACCACCACCAGCCTCGGACGCGGTAGCGCTGGAGGAGGTAGAAGACGGCGAGTCCGGCGAAGGCTCCGCCGAGGGCCCAGAGGTTCAGGTCGCTGGTGAAGAAGACGGCGATGATGAGGATGGCGCCGAGGTCGTCGACGACGGCGAGGGTGAGGAGGAAGGCGCGCAGGGCGGAGGGCAGGTGGGTGGAGATGACAGCGAGGACGGCGAGCGCGAAGGCGATGTCGGTGGCCATGGGGACGGCCCAGCCGTCGAGGCTGCCGTTGCCGAGGCCCGCGGTCAGTCCGTACAGGGCCGCCGGTACGGCCATGCCGCAGACTGCGGCGATGACGGGCAGTGCGGCTGTAGCCGGGGTGCGCAGCTCGCCGACGACGAGTTCTCGTTTGAGTTCGATGCCGGCGACGAGGAAGAAGACGGCGAGGAGCCCGTCGGCGGTCCAGTGCCCGATGGAAAGGTCCAGGCCGAGTGCGGGTATGCCGAAGTGGAAGTCGCGTATCGCCTGGTAGACGTTGCTGAACGGGGTGTTGGCCCAGATCAGTGCGATGACGGCGGCGGCGAGGAGGACCAGCCCGCCTACGGTCTCGGTGCGCAGGGCGGAGGTGATGGCCTGGCGTTCAGGCCAGGCCATGAGTCCGAACGCGATGCGAGGGCGCGGGCTGCTCATGGTGGTGGCCTTCCGGGGCGTCGGCTGAAGAGGGGCACACGGCCCCTATTTCGCCGACCAGACTTCCCGGCACACCGCGCGTCACTGGCAGCTCGGCTGCCCCATTGACGTGTTCTTTACACCGTATGGGAGATGTCCAGATGTCGCCAGAGGGCTTCTCACCTGCTGAAACGCAAGCGAGCGGGCTCGTACACACCAAGGCGCGGACCCTTCACCCCGGGCTGACCCCTCGCGGGGCTGGCGCAGGGCTGGCCGAGAGCGCACGTACGGCTGGAGCCGCCCCGACAGCGGCATCTGGGCGGAGGAGGGCCGGCACCTTACGGGCTGTACCGCTACCTGCCCGAGGACTCGCCCGATGGCCTGGGTCAGTCGGAGGTGATCCGCGAGGGGCGGAGTCAGTCCTGTGATCCGGAGTGCGGCGCTGCCTCTGCGCCGCGTCCTCCCGGCTCACGTCGCGCTGCGAGCGCGCTGTCGGCCTCCGCGGCGTCGGCGAGGGCTTCGGCGGCGGCTTCCGCGGCTTTCGCCGCGTCGTTCGCGGCCTGGACGGCCAGGTCGTCGGAGGATGCCTCGCGGGTGGCGGCGGACTGGGGGAGGGATTCCGTGAAGGCGCGGGTGACGTTCTGGAGGGCGGAGGTGACCTCGCCGGGTATCACCCAGAAGGTGTTGCCGGGCCCTTGCGCGAGCTGGGGGAGCATCTGGAGGTATTGGTAGGCGAGGAGCTTGGGGTCGGGGTCGTTGCGGTGGACGGCCTGGAACACCTCGTCAATGGCCCGCGACTGCCCCTCCGCCTTCAGGATCTCGGCCGTCCGGTTGCCCTCGGCGCGCAGGACGGCGGACTGCTTGTCGCCCTCGGCCGTGAGGATCTGGGACTGGCGCTGGCCCTCGGCTCCGAGGATGGCGGCCCGCTTGTCCCGCTCGGCCCGCATCTGCTTCTCCATCGCGTCCTTGATGGACTGCGGCGGGTCGATGGCCTTGATCTCCACCCGGTTGACCCTGAGGCCCCACTTGCCCGTGGCTTCGTCGAGAACGCCGCGGAGCTGGTTGTTGATGGTGTCCCGTGAGGTCAGGGTCTTCTCCAGGTCCATGGACCCGACGACGTTGCGCAGCGTGGTGACCGTCAGCTGTTCCACCGCCTGGAGGAAATTGGCGATCTCGTAGGCGGCGGCGCGCGGGTCGGTGACCTGGAAGTAGAGGACGGTGTCGATCTCGACGACCAGGTTGTCTTCAGTGATGACCGGCTGCGGCTTGAAGGAGACGACCTGCTCGCGCAGGTCGATCACCGGGTACACGCGGTCGACGTACGGGATGACCACGTTGAGTCCGGGCTTGAGGGTGCGGTGGTAGCGGCCGAGGCGCTCGACGTTGCGGGCGCGGGCCTGGGGGACGATGCGTACCGCCCGCACCACGGTGAACACCGCCAGCACCGCGACGAGCAGGCCGACGACGAGGAACGCGGACACTTCCATGGCTCACTCCCGGGGGTAGACCAGCGCGGTGGTGCCTTTGATCTCGATGACGTCGACGGTCGTACCGGGAGGGATCACCAGTGACTCGTCGTAGGCGCGCGCCGTCCATTCCTCACCGCCGATGCGGACCCTGCCGCCCCGCATCGACACCTCCGCGGTCACGTAGGCGGCCGCGCCGACCAGCGCGTCCACGCCGAAGCGCTCCTCGGGTCGCGGGGACAGACGGCGCAGGGCGACAGGGCGTACGAAGACCACGCCGACCGTCGCCACGACCGCGAACACCAGGAACTGCAAGGGCAGGGGCAGGCCGGCGGCAGCGAAGGCGGCGGTGACCAGAGCCGCGCCGCCGAGGAGCCCGAGCGCCACGGTGAGGGTGGCGATCTCTGCCGCGCCCAAGACCAGAGCGGTGATCAACCAGATCAGCCAAGGATCCATTGCTTAGCCTCCTGGTGGGGGCGGCAGGGTGCGGAGATTGTGCTCTTTTGTGTCTTTTACCCGTTATAGGCCAAAGGAAGCCTTTGGGTCGTCCCGGCTACCTGCGGGTCATGGCTCCGTGGGTAGCCGGGACGAGCAGTCCGGACGGGTCCTTGCGACGCGACATTGAGGCATGGCGGGGACGCTGCGACACGATACGAAATGACATGACATGACATTCGCAGGCAACGGCTGA